>NZ_JBIJDC010000182.1:0-4001 GCF_044344315.1 Zoogloea sp.
CGGCCGCAGGCCGACCGGGGGTGGCGGGTCGCCTTCTTTGCCTCCTTTCTTGGCGAAGCAAGAAAGGAGGTCGCCCGCCGGGGCGAAATCCCGGCCAACGATACGCAAAACATCGGAAAGCCCGTAAGCAAGGGCTCAAGCCTTACCTGTCGAAGCGAAAACGCTTTCCACACTTAACGCGAACAGCGCCAATGAATTCGACCCCACAACAAGACGTTCTCCAGCGGCTGGCTGGAGGACTCACATCGCCGCGCGGCCCTATCCTCCAAACAAGCTTGGCAGCCCGGTGGCCAGCCAGGGGATCCATGAGATGACGAGTGCCCCCAGGAAGATCGCCAGCAGGGCCGGCAGTACCGAGATGGCAATCTCCTTGACCGGCCGGGCGAACATGGCCGAGGCGAAGAAGATGTTCATGCCCGCCGGGGGGCAGAGAAAGCCCATCTCCATCACCGCCAGGAAGATCACCCCGAAGTGCACCGGGTCGATGCCATAGCTCAGGGCCACCGGCAACAGCAGGGGCACCAGCACGACGATGGCGGCGTAGATCTCCATCAGCGCGCCGGCCAGGAACAGGAAGGCATTGAGGGCCACCAGGAAGGCGAACTTGTTGGGCAGGGCGGCCTGCACCCATTCCACCGCCGCGTCCGGGATGCCGGCATCCACCAGATAGTTGGTGAGGCCCAGGGCCATGCCCAGGATCACCATCACGCCACCGATCACCTGGGTGCAGTCAGCCAGACAGCGGCGCAGCAGGGGCCAGTCCAGTTCCCGGTGGGCCACCGCCTGGGTGAGGATGGCGTAGGCCGCGGTGAGGGCTGCGCTCTCGGTGGGAGTGGCCAGGCCGCTGATCAGGGAGCCGATGGCCAGCACCGGAGCCAGGATCTCCCAGCGGGCGGCCCAGGCGGCGGTCCGGGCCTGACGCAGGTCGGCACGGGGCAAGTCGGGCGCAGCTGCGACCAGGCGGGCAGGGCGCAGATAGCCACCCACCACCAGCAGGAAGGCCACCATCACCAGCGCCGGCAGGATGCCCGCCAGGAACATGCTGTGGATGGGCACCCGGGCGATGATGGCGTACATGATCAGCGGCACCGAGGGCGCCAGCAGCACGCCCAGGGCGCTGGCGCTGGTGACCAGGCTGATGCCCTTGCGCTCGGGAAAGCCGGCGTCCTTGAGCAGTGGCAGCAGCAAGCCGCCGAGGGCCAGGATGGTCACACCGCTGCCGCCCGTGAAGGCGGTGAAGAATGAACACAGCAGGGCCGCCGCGATTACCGTGCCGGTGGGGCCGCCACCGAAGCTGGCGGTGAACAGGGTGCCCAGGCGACCGGCCGCGCCGCTGCGGGCAAACACCAGCCCGGCCAGGGTGAACAGGGGCAGGGCGGGCAATGATGGATTGACGGTGATCTGGTAATGACTGAGGGGCACCGAGGCCAGGGGCTGGCCTTCCGCCCAGAACAGGGCCAGGGCCAGGCCGCCGAGGATGGCGAAGATCGGCGCCCCGGCCAGCAGCACGAGCACGAGGCCGACGGCAAAGGGGGCCAGGGGAAGGGGCGTCCCATCGAAATGCAGGGCGAAGGTGAAGCCCATGCCGGCCAGGGCCAGGCCCAACAGCAGGCCGGCCACGCGATGGGGCGCACAGCGGCTGCCCAGGCGCACACCGAGGATCACGAAGCCGGCAGGCATCAGGGCCTGCACGGCCCATACGGGAATGCCGTAGGCGAGTTCGCGTCCGCCCTCCATCTCGCTGGCCACAAAGGTCCAGCTGGCGGCGCCGAGCATGCCCGAGAGGATAGCCGCGCCACCGTTGGCGAACACCCCTGCCGCCTGCTTCAGCCACGGGCTGCGTGCGTTGGCAAAGCCGTTGCCCAGGGTGCTCAGGTGGCCTCCCCGTTCCGCCAGCACCGCGCCGAACATGGCGACGGCCAGGCCCAGGTGTTGGACCAGCATGGCGGCGTTGGCGATACCCTTGCCGTGCAGAGGGCGCAGGGCGATCTCGACCAGCGGGATGAGGGTCATCAGCGCCAGCGCCGTGGAGGCGATGGCTTCATCGATAGCCGGAAAGCGGCGCATGGCGGGGCTCAGCGCTTGCCGGCCCGATAGGCCTTGAGCAGAGCGAAGACTTCGTCGAAGGTTTCGGCCGGCACCATGTGGCCGCGGATGCGCGGATAGAGCTTGTCGGCCAGGGCCTGCCATTCCTGCAGCTGCTCTGCTGTCGGGGTGTGCACCTGCAGGCCGCGCTTCTTCATGGCGGTGACGGCCTCATCCACTTCCTGACGGGCCCGGGTGCGCATCTGCAGGCCGGCCTTGGCGCCGGCCTCGCGCAGGGCACCCTGGGCAGCCGGTGTCATCTCGTCCCAGCTCTTCTTCGTCACCACCAGGGCGCCGACGATGGGTGCCCAGTTGATGTCGAGCATGTGCGGTGCGGAGGTATACACCTGGCTGGCCAGCGCGAAATAGGGGGTGGCCGGCACGGCGTTGATCATGCCGGTCTGGATGGAGGGCAGGATGTCGCTGGTTTCCAGGGGCACCGGGGTGTAGCCCAGGCTCTTCATGATCTCCTGCTGCTCGGTTTCACCGGCCCAGGTGAAGAACTTCATCTTCTTGAAATCGTCCGGGCGCACGGCGGTCTCCTTCGAGAAGAAGCGTACCCAGCCCGCATCGCCCCAGGCCAGCACCACGAAGCCCTTGTCGAGGAATTTTCTTTCCATGGCCGGGCGCATCTTCTCGCGCACGTAGTCCACCTCGTCCCAGCTGCGGAAGAGCAGGGGCATGGACTGGAGGGCAGAGATGGTCGGCTCGATTTCGCGAAGGCCCACCACCGACAGCAGGGCGCCTTGCAGCTGGCCGATGCGCATGCGCCGGGCCATGTCGGTTTCGCCGCCCTGGCTGCCGTCCGGGTAGATCACGTACTTGGCGCCTTCGCCCTGGGTAGCGCGCCAGGCTTCGCCCACCTCCATCAGCTGGCGGTGGTAGAGGGAGTTCTTGGGGGCCAGGGTGCCGATGCGCAGCTGGGGCGCGGCAAGGGCCGGGAGGGCGAGGAGCAGACCGAGGGCGAGGGCGGCGAGGCGGCCGGGTTTGGGCATGGAGGAGGTCCGGTAAATGAAGGCAGGGGGATCAGAACAGGTCGTCGGCGGTCTGGATCAGCCATTCGGCGCGGCGGCGCATGACGGCGTTGGAGAGGGTCAAGGGGCTGCCGGGGGCGTCGCGCACGGCCATGGCCTGCTCCAGCAGGGCCAGGAAGGCGGCCTTGTCGCCAGCGGGTTGGGCAATGCCCTCGGCCTTGGCCACGAAGGCGCCGGCGTTACGCCCGGCACCGAGGCGCAGAGCCTCATCGAAATAGGCCTCGGCCTGCTGACGGCTGCCACCCGGGCGGGCCGCTTCAAAGCTGCCCATCAGGCTGGCAAGGGCGCCATCGCCGTATGCCGGGTTGCCGGCCCAGGCGAGCTGAGCCAGGCGTATCGCGGCGGGCAGGTCGGCCACGGTGTCGGGGTCGTCCTTGGAGAGCGAGATCAGCCCACCCCAGGCGGCGGCTGCCCAATAGGCAACAGGGATGTGCTGGGGGGCCAGGGGCGGGAGGATGTCCTGCCCCTCCAGCTGGCGGCGCAGGCCCGGGCGACGAGTCTCCAGGGCGGCAAGGGCGTGGTCGCGGCCGCGGCGGTAGAGGCTTGCGGCCCGGCTGCGCAGGCGGGCCGCAGCCCGGGCATCGGAGGCCTCCAGGCGATCAGCCTCAAAGGCTACGAAGGCATAGCTGTACTGGGTGAAACCGCCGGCCACGGCACCGGCCAGGGGCAGATGCCCGGGTTGCTCCCGGAGCACCGATTCGGACAGTTTGAGGTAGAAGGCTGCGGCATCCCGCGCCAGTTCGGGATCGGCCTCCGCCGACTGCCCCTGGTTCGCCAGGCTGTCGGCCAGCTCGCCCAGCACCAGCTGCCGGGGGGCGCAGGCGGAGAGGCCCAGAGCCAGCAGGGGAACGAGCAGAGCCCGGGCGAGGGTGTGCCCGGGGC
>NZ_JBIJDC010000185.1:0-3721 GCF_044344315.1 Zoogloea sp.
ATGATCCGCTCTGGTGGCAAGATGTGGGGTGCCGATGGCAAGCAGTACGACACCAAGGCCGTGATGCCGGAGTCCACCTTCGCCCGCATCTACCAGGAGATGATCAACTTCTGCAAGACCAACGGCAACTTCGATCCGAAGACCATGGGCACCGTGCCCAACGTCGGTCTGATGGCCCAGAAGGCTGAAGAATACGGCTCCCACGACAAGACCTTCGAGATCGCCGAGGACGGCATCGCCAATATCGTGGACATCGACACCGGTGAAGTGCTGCTCACCCAGAACGTCGAAGCCGGCGACATCTGGCGCATGTGCCAAGTCAAGGATGCCCCGATCCGCGACTGGGTCAAGCTGGCCGTCACCCGTGCCCGCAACTCCGGCATGCCTGCCGTGTTCTGGCTGGACACCTACCGCCCCCACGAGAACGAACTGATCAAGAAGGTTGAAACTTACCTGAAGGAACACGACACCACTGGTCTCGACATCCACATCATGTCCCAGGTCCGCGCCATGCGCTTCACCCTGGAGCGCGTGATCCGTGGCCTCGACACCATCTCGGTGACCGGCAATATCCTGCGCGACTACCTGACCGACCTGTTCCCCATCATGGAGCTCGGCACCTCTGCCAAGATGCTGTCCATCGTTCCGCTGATGGCTGGCGGCGGCATGTACGAAACGGGTGCCGGCGGCTCCGCGCCGAAGCATGTCCAGCAACTGACCGAGGAAAACCACCTGCGCTGGGACTCCCTGGGCGAATACCTCGCCTTGGCCGTCTCCCTTGAGGATCTGGGCATCAAGAACGACAACAAGCGCGCCGTTCTCCTTGCAAAGACCCTTGACGCAGCGACCGGCAAACTGCTGGACAACCGCAAATCTCCCTCGCCCAAGACCGGCGAGCTCGACAACCGCGGCTCCCAGTTCTACCTGGCCATGTACTGGGCTCAGGAGCTGGCCAACCAGACCGAGGATGCCGAACTGGCGGCCCACTTCGCCAAGCTGGCCAAGACCTTGACCGACAGCGAAGCTCAGATCGTTGCCGAGTTGAAGACTGTTCAGGGCAAGGCTGTGGATATTGGTGGTTACTACAAGGCCGACTCCGAGAAGTGCAAGGCGGTGATGCGTCCGAGCCCGACGCTCAACGCAGCACTGAAGGCCGCACGCGCCTAAGGCTGTATCACCTTGCCCGCAGATCACCGCGGGAAGTAAACGGGGGCCGCCGCAGGGCGGCCCCCGTTTCACATGGCTGCATCAAAAAGCCCCCTACAGACCGAGGGGGCTTTTTGCTTTCAGCTGGGCACCATGGCAGGCCCGCGATCAGGCGAACTCACATTCGTTCGATCATGGCATCACCGAATCCGGAGCAGGACACCTCGTTGGCGCCCTCCATCAGACGGGCGAAGTCATAAGTCACCTGCTTGTCACCAATGGCCGCCTCCATGGACTTGATCACCAGATCGGCTGCTTCGATCCAGCCCATGTGACGCAACATCATCTCGGCAGAGAGGATGAGCGAACCCGGATTCACCTTGTCGAGACCCGCATACTTGGGCGCAGTGCCATGGGTGGCTTCGAAACAGGCGTACTGGTCCGAAATGTTGGCCCCGGGCGCAATGCCGATCCCACCGACCTGGGCCGCCAGGGCGTCGGAAATGTAGTCGCCGTTCAGGTTGGTGGTCACGATGGTGTCGTACTCCGCCGGACGCAACAGGATCTGCTGCAGGAAGGCATCGGCGATCGCGTCCTTGACGATGATTTCACGCCCGGTTTTCGGGTTGGTGAACTTGCACCACGGGCCACCATCGATCGGCTGGGCTCCGAACTCTTCCTGGGCCACCTTGTAGGCCGTGTCGCGGAACAGGCCTTCGGTGAACTTCATGATGTTGCCCTTGTGCACAATGGTCAGCGACTTGCGGTCGTTGGCAATCACGTACTTGAGGGCGGCACGCACAAGGCGGGTGGTGCCTTCAATGGAGATGGGCTTGATGCCGATGCCGGACGTTTCCGGGAAGCGGATCTTCTTCACGCCCATTTCATTCTGCAGGAAGGCCACGACCTTCTTCGCGCCTTCAGACTCGGCCGCCCACTCGATGCCCGCGTAGATGTCTTCCGTATTCTCACGGAAGATGACCATGTTGGTCAGCTCCGGGTTCTTGAGGGGTGACGGCACACCCTTGAAGTACTGAACCGGGCGCACGCACTGGTAAAGATCCAGCTCCTGGCGCAGGGCCACGTTGAGGGAGCGAATGCCACCGCCCACCGGGGTCGTCATCGGCCCCTTGATGGATACACAGTATTCCTTGAGGGCGTCGAAGGTTTCCTTCGGAAACCACTCGTCGGGGCCATACAGCTGGGTGGATTTTTCGCCTGCATAGACCTCCATCCAATGGATCTTCTTCTTGCCGTCGTAAGCCTTAGCAACAGCGGCATCAATCACCTTGATCATCACCGGAGTGATATCCACCCCGATGCCATCACCCTCAATGAACGGGATGATGGGATTGTCGGGAACAACCTGGCCCGGGACGATTTTTTGACCACCAGCCGGTACCTTGATCAGAGAAGCACTCATTCCAACTCCCTCGCATAGATTTCGCATCGCACGGGCGGATCGGGCGGCTCGTGGTCACCACCTTGAGGACTTCCCGAGCGGAAATCTCCCGTGGCAAAACACCGCCACAACCGAAACGCTACCTGTCCACAGCCCGTCTCCGGGGCAAGACAGGTCCTTTTGATTATGGACGAAATAACGGCGCGCTAAAAGAACCGTTCCCAGCATTCCTGCGCCCTACCTACAAAGGGGCAAGCCAAGCCCTGCGCGGCGATCCGGCCGATCACCGAATGCTAAGATCACGACTCCAAGTGCGCCGGCAAAACGCCTTGCGACACCACAGCAAAGAGTCCGTAGCGGACTGCAGGGAGGGAAGATGGAGGCCATCAGTAACGAGAACCCGGTCGCCCAGGCCATTGCCCAGGCCATGATCGAGGGTTTCAACAAGCACTACCGGATCTTCCGGGAGACGTCGAAGCGTGCCAAGGAAAGCTACGAGGCAGCCGCCTGGCAGGAACAGCTCTCGGCGGTGCGTGACCGGGTCCAGTTCTACGACGACCGGGTGAACGAAACCGTGCACCGCATCCACGAGGAGTTCAACGCCGAGTCCATCGACGACGCCACCTGGCAGGCGGTCAAGCTCCATTACATCGGCCTGCTGATCAACCACAAGCAGCCCGAGCTGGCCGAGACCTTCTTCAACTCGGTCACCACAAAAATCCTGCATCGTGACTACTTCAGCAACGCGTACATCTTTACCCGACCGGCCATCTCCACGGACTACATCGAGTCCTTTCCGCCCACTTACTCCAGCTATTACCCCCAGGACGAAGGCCTGCGCGCCACCATCCTGCGCCTCATCGAGGACTTCGACTGGCAGCGTCCCTTCGAGAACCTGGAGCGGGATGTGGACTATGTGATGCGTACCGTCGAGACGCATCTGGGCAGCTGGCCGAAAATGGAGGTGAACTGCCAGATTCAGGTCTTGTACTCGGCCTTCTACCGTAACAAGACCGCCTACATCATCGGCAAAGCGGTCAATGGCTACCAGGAGGTCCCCTTCGTGATTGCCGTACGCCACGGCGCCTCGGGCATGCTCCACCTGGATACTATCCTGCTCGACACCTGGCGCATCTCCCTGCTCTTCTCCCTGTCCCGCGCCTATTTTCTGGT
>NZ_JBIJDC010000150.1:0-9930 GCF_044344315.1 Zoogloea sp.
TACCGTCGGGCTATGTGCAGTTCCTGCGCAGCATCATGCCGAACAAGCCCCGCTCCGAGCTCTACACCATGCTTGGCCTGGGCAAGCAGGGCAAGACCATCTTCTTCCGCGATCTGATCGCCCACCTGCGCCACTCCAACGACCAGTTCATCGAGGCGCCGGGCATCCGCGGCCTTGTCATGCTGGTGTTCACGCTGCCGTCCTACCCCTACGTCTTCAAGATCATCAAGGACGTCTTTGGTAGCTCAAAAAACATGGACAGGGCCACGGTGAAGCGCAAGTATCTGCTGGTGCGCCAGGTGGACCGGGTCGGGCGCATGGCCGACACCCTGGAGTTCTCCAACGTCGCCCTGCCCCGCAGCCGCTTCCACCCCGATCTCATCGCCCAGCTCAAGCAACTCGCCCCCTCGGTGATCGAAGAGGACGGCGACACCCTGGTGGTCAAGCACGTGTATATCGAACGCCGCATGACTCCGCTCAACATCTACCTGGACAAGGCCAGCGACGAGCAGGTTGACGAGGCCGTGCGCGAATACGGCCAGGCCATCGGCGAACTGGCCATCGCCAACATCTTCCCCGGCGACATGTTATGGAAGAACTTCGGGGTGACCCGCTACGGACGTGTCGTGTTCTACGATTACGACGAGATCGAGTACATGACCGACTGCAACTTCCGCAAGATCCCCCCTGCGCCCAACGAGGACATGGAGATGTCTGGCGAGCCCTGGTACTCGGCCGGCCCGATGGATGTCTTCCCGGAGGAGTTCGCCACCTTCCTGCTTGGCCAGCAAAAGATCCGCAAGGCCTTCCTCAAACACCACCGCAACCTGCTCGACCCCCGCTTCTGGCAGGACGCCCAGGCCCGGATACGCAATGGCTACGTGGAGGACTTCTACCCGTATCCGCAAGAGCTGCGCTTCTGCAACGCCTACGGCACCCAAACCGACGCGCCCCCGTCACCAGCCGCCTGAGCCTGTTTTCTGCCCCGACCGCCGGCCTTGTCCGGCGGTTTTTCATGGCGTTCAGGTAAACCCCAGTGTCGCACTCCGTCGGCAAGTACCACCATGGATGTGAAGTTGCCATCTGGATGGCACTTCCCATAACCAATAAAGGAGGAGAGACATGGAATACCGGTTTCGATTGAAAGCTCTGGTGCTGGCGGTCAGCAGCACCCTGGTCCTGGGGGCCTGCGGAGGGGGCGGCAGCAACGACAAGAGTATTCAGCTGAGTGGGATCGCTGCGGAGGGTCTGGCCATCGCCAACGGCACGGTCACCATCAAGGACAAGACGGGCCAAACCCGCAGCGCCACCACCGACAGCAACGGCAACTACACGATCCAGACCGTCGGACTGACCTACCCGCTGATGCTGCAGATCACCGGCAGTCAGGGGGTATGGCATGCCCTGGTGACCGAGGACGATGCCGGCAAGCCCGCCAACATCAACACCGCGACCAACAGCATTGCCCAACTGGCGCTGGGCGTCAGCTCCGATACCGCCTTGCGGGCCGCCTTTACGACGGGCACCTTCAGCCAGGTCGGCGCAGCCAGCGTGGCCAACGCCGATGCAAAGCTGCTCGACGCCCTAGAGTCCGAACTCGGCAAACGCCCGGCCTCCCTGCGCCATGCCAGGTTTCAGCCCGGCACCGCCAGCACCGACGGAGACGAAACCGACCGCCTGCTGACGCTCGTCGACCTGCGCCCGTCCGGCACGGGCTTTATTGCCTACAACCGGCAACCCGAGCGCATCCGCGCCGACTCCTACCGCATCCAGGATTACGACGGCAACAGCGACGACCTCCTCACCGCCGGGCTCGGCAAGACCGGGCTCGGCAGTGCCGTGGCCCCCACCTACACCAATGCCGCCGCCCCCACCGCCGCCGAGCTGCGCCGCAACGCCGTCTACAACAACTACCGCGCCCTCGTGGACGCCAACAAGCCCACCGGTGGCTACGGCACCCTCTACGGCCCCAACATCGACATCAATGGCGGCGACACCCTGGGCGAAGGCAAGATCGCCGGCACCGAGGCCATCGCCTTCTCCGGTGACGAGAGCGGCACCCGCCTGGTCACCGTGATGGTGCAGATTCCCGCCAGCTTCAATGCCGCCCAGCCGTGCATCGTCACCGCCACGTCCTCGGGTTCGCGGGGCGTCTATGGCGCAATCGGTACGGCTGGTGAGTGGGGCCTCAAGCACGGCTGTGCCGTGGCCTACACCGACAAGGGCAGCGGCAACGGCATGCACGACCTGGCCCGGGACACCGTCAACCTGATCGATGGCACCGTTTCCAGCGCCAGCGCCGCCGGCAAGCGGGCCCACTTTGCCGCCGATCTGACCAAGACCCAGCTCGACGCCTTCAATGCAGCCTTCCCCAACCGGATCGCCTACAAGCATGCCCACTCCCGCCAGAACCCCGAGAAGGACTGGGGCCGCAACACCCTGGATGCGGTGGGTTTCGCCTTCTATGTGCTCAACGAGAAATACGGCACGGCCGATGCCAGTGGCAAGAAGCCCCGCGTCATCCGCCCGGCCAACACCCTGGTGATCGCCTCGTCTGCGTCCAATGGCGCCGGCGCGGCGCTTCTCGCCGCCGAGCAGGACAGCCTGGGCCTGATCGACGGCGTCGCCATTAGTGAGCCCCAGATTCAACCGAAGGACGTGAGCGGCGTCGGCATCAAGCAGGGCACGGCCGCGGTCAGCACGATCGGCAAGCCGCTGATGGACTACTTCACCTATGCCAACCTCTACCAGCCTTGCGCCGCGCTGTCGGCCGCGGCCACGGGTTCGCCAGGCGCCGCCTTCATCGCCGGCTATGCGGCCAATCGATGCACGGCACTCAAGGCCAAGGGCCTGTTGGCCGGCACGACGCTCCAGGCGCAAGCCGACGAAGCGCTCCAGAAGCTGCGCAGTTACGGCTGGAGCAGTGAGCATGACCTCTATCACGCGTCCCATCACGCCTTCGCCACACCATCAATTGTCGTTACCTACCTGAACACCCTCGGGCGCTTCAGCGTGACCGACAATGTCTGCGGTTTCAGCTTCGGCAGCACGGTAGCCGTGGCGGGAGCCACACTGGGTAACGTCACCGCCACCAGCGCCCTGGTCCAGGCGGGCATCTTTGCCACCGGCAATGGCGTCCCGCCCACCGGCGGCATCAACCTCGTCTACAACGAGGCCAGTGGCGGCGCCAAGCGGGACGTACTGGCGGTATCCCCTTCCACGGGGCTCGCCGATGCGGCCCTCGATGGCGCCCTGTGCGCCCGCTCGTTGGTAACCGGTTTGGATGCAGTGACAGGCAGCAAACTCACCGGCACCCTCCTCGCCCAGTCCGACCGCGTACGCCAGGGCATCGCGGAAGTGCAGGCCAGTGGGGCACTCATGGGCAAGCCGACGGTCATCGTGTCAGGCCGCTCCGACACCCTGATCCCCGTCAATCACGCATCCCGCGCCTACTACGGAGCAAGTCGCAAGGCCGATGGCACCACCAGCAAGCTGCGCTACTACGAGGTCACCAACGCCCAGCACTTTGACACCTTCATCGACAACGGCCTGTTGCCCGGCTATGACAGCAATCTGGTGCCCCTGCATGTGTACTTCAACCAAGGCATGGACATTATGTATGCCCACCTGAAGAACGGAACCGCGCTGCCCGACTCCCAGGTGATTCGCACCACACCGCGCGGCGGCACGGCGGGCTCAGCACCGGCGCTCACCGTCAGCAACGTACCGCCCATAGCCAGCAGCCCGGTTGGGGCAGACATCATCACCTACAGCGGCGGGACGGTGAACGTTCCGGAGTAAAGCCGCCCGTGGAATGAAAAACCCCGGATCTCAACACCCGGGGTTTTTCATTTCAGCACCAGCCGGATTCCCGTATCCACGGGCCCGGCCCCTCCGCAAGGGCATCACGAATGTAGGGTACGACAGCCTCGGGCAAGTCATCCAGGGGAAACCAGTTCAGCGCATCGCATTTGTCAGGCTCGGCAATATGCGGCTCACCACGCCATGACAGAGCCCGGACGAAAAAATCGATCCGGTTCGTATCCGAGCGACGATGGACCACACCCAGCACGGCCACACTGTCCGGATCGAGCACGACCCCAAGCTCCTCTGCCATCTCACGAACGGCCGTTGCCACCACGGACTCGCCCTCTTCCACATGGCCGCCGGGCAGGCTGAACAAACCATCGAAGAAGCCCGTCCCGGCGCGGCGCATCAGCAACACCCGGCCTTCCCGCTCAAGCAGGACATGAACACCGGTGGGAATGCCGGGATGGCGCATCAGTGCTTGCCGGTACTGCCGAACCCACCAACACCCCGCTCGCTCGCATCAAAATCGTCCACCACATTGAAGGCCACCTGTAACACCGGCACGACCACCAGCTGGGCGATGCGCTCCATGGGCTGAACCGTGAAGTGCTCATGCCCCCGATTCCAGACTGACACGAAGATCTGGCCCTGGTAATCCGAATCGATCAGCCCCACCAGATTACCCAACACGATGCCGTGCTTGTGCCCCAGCCCCGAGCGCGGGAGGATCATCGCGGCCAGGCCGGAGTCGGCCAGATGGATCGCGAGGCCCGTCGGCACCAGGGTCGTATGCCCGGGCGCCAGGTTGATGGGTGCATCGATGCAGGCCCGCAGGTCCAGCCCGGCCGAGCCGCCGGTTGCGTACGCAGGCGGCTGACTCTGCAGGCGCTCGTCGAGAATCTTGATGTCAATTCGGTGCATGGCAATCCAATCATTCAGGGCTGGGTGTCAGGACTTGGGCAACAGGCCCGCCAGATGGGCCACGATGGCCCGGGCAAGATCCGGCTTGGGTGCCTTCGGCAGAGGGTGACGACCAGCGTCGTCATACAGCACCACCAGGTTGTCATCTCCGCCCAGCCCGTCCTGCACCAGGTTGCCGACAATCAGGGGCAGCTTCTTGGCCTTGCGCTTGCCTTCCGCGTATTCGTCCAGGTTGCGGCTTTCGGCAGCAAAGCCTACACAGAAGGGCGGGTTTGGCAAACCCGCCACGTCGGCAAGGATGTCCGGGTTGGGCGTCAGGGTGATGGACAGATCTGCGCCGGATTTCTTGATCTTGTGTTCGGCCGAGGTGGCCGGACGATAATCCGCCACTGCAGCCACGCCAATGAAAACGTCGGCACCAGGCAGGGCGGAAAACACGGCCTCGCGCATTTCCAGCGCACTGCGCACGCTCACCCGGCGGGCTCCCGCCGGTGCAGGCAGGGCCACCGGACCACTGACCAGAACCACCTCCGCCCCCGCCTGGGCGCAGGCCCGGGCCAGACCATAGGCCATCTTGCCGGAGCTTGAATTGGTGATGCCACGTACCGGATCGATAGCCTCAAAGGTCGGCCCGGCCGTCATGATCACCCGCCGCCCGGCAAGCAGGCGGGGCTGAAAGAACCCGATCACCGCCTCGCACAGGTCTTCGGGCTCCAGCATTCGCCCCAGCCCCACTTCACCGCAGGCCTGCTCGCCCGCCGCCGGCCCAAACAGGGTCACCCCGTCAGCGCACAGCTGCGCGGCATTGCGCTGCGTGGCAGGGCTCTCCCACATCTGCCGGTTCATGGCCGGCGCCACCAGCAGGGGGCAGTCCCGTGCCAGGCAAAGCGTGGTCAACAGGTCGTCGGCCAGACCATGGGTCAGCTTGGCCATCACATCGGCAGTCGCCGGCGCAATCAGGATCGCGTCAGCATCACGGGTGAGGTCGATGTGGGCCATGTTGTTGTCCATGCGTGGATCCCACAGATCGGTCCACACCCGGTTACCGGATAGCGCCTGAAAGGTGACCGCCGTCACAAAGCGTGCGCCGCCTTCCGTCAACACCACATGGACGTCCGCCCCGGCCTTGCTCAACAGGCGCACCAACTCGGCCGACTTGTAGGCGGCCACGCCCCCCGTCACCCCCAACACCAGTTTCCTGCCCTTGAGCTCACTCATGCCAATGGTATTATCCAAGTCCTTCAGAAGCTGGAATTGTACACGCCATGGCAATCACCGACTGGCCTGCCGACGAACGCCCGCGGGAGCGCCTCCTCGCTCTTGGCGCCGGCGCCCTGTCCGATGCCGAGCTACTGGCCCTGTTCCTGCGGGTCGGCATCCGGGGTAAGAGTGCCGTCGATCTTGCCCGCGACCTTCTGGGTCATTTCGGCGGACTTTCACCGCTGTGTGCGGCCTCTGCTTCAGCCTTCTCCGCCATTCCCGGCATGGGGCCCGCCAAATACGCCCAGCTGCAGGCGGTTCTCGAACTGGCACGCCGCGCCCTCAGCGAAGAGATGGCCCGCCGCGACGTACTCGATTCCCCCCGCGCGGTTCGCGACTGGCTGCGTCTCAAACTGGCGCAACTCCCCCACGAAGTCTTCATGATCCTGCTCCTGGACGCCCAGAACCGGGTAATGGGCAACGTCGAGCTTTTTCGGGGCACGCTAACCCAAACCTCGGTCTACCCGCGGGAGGTCGTCAAGCTGGTCCTCGAGCGCAATGCCGCCGCCGTGATTCTTGCCCACAACCACCCGTCCGGCGTCGGGGAACCCAGCATCGCCGACCAATCGCTGACAAAAAGCCTCACCCAGGCCCTGGCGCTGGTGGATGTGCGGGTCCTTGACCACTTCATCGTGGCCGGCAACGCCGCCCCCGTTTCCTTCGCAGAGCGAGGCCTGCTCTAGGTTCCGGACTTACCGAGGCGCACATTCACCATCTGAAATGTACCAAGGTATTGATTCGAGTGAACTTCGTCGCTTATAATCGAGAGTCTTATCGAATCAAAACCAGTTTGGAGCAACAAATGGCTCGCGTTTGCCAAGTGACCGGAAAAGCACCGATGGTGGGTAACAACGTTTCCCACGCGAACAACAAAACCAAGCGCCGCTTCCTGCCGAACCTGCAGAATCGCAAGTTCTGGAGCGAAGCCGAAAACCGTTGGGTGCGCCTGCGCGTATCCAACGCGGCCCTGCGCACCATTGACAAGAAGGGCATCGACGCCATCGTTGCAGAGCTTCGCGCTCGCGGCGAAAAGGTCTGAGCCTTTTTACCACCGGAGATAAATCGACATGGCAAAAGGCGGCCGCGAAAAGATCAAGCTCGAGTCCACTGCTGGCACCGGGCATTTTTACACCACGTCCAAGAACAAGCGCACCACCCCGGGCAAGCTTGAGTTCAACAAGTACGACCCCGTTGCCCGCAAGCACGTGCCGTACAAGGAAGTGAAACTCAAGTAATTGCTTCCGGCACGCGATTACCGCTTGTTGCACCTAAAAACCCGCCTTGTGCGGGTTTTTTGCTTTTAGCCTTACAGACGCGCACGACACGTCCTCGTCAAACCGGCACCGCAAAAGCAAAACCGCCGGCAAGCTTGCGCAGGCCGGCGGTCTGGATCACTGCATCGGAGCCATAAGCCCCGACGGATCGGAACAGATCAAGCGCGCTGGATGTTCGACGCCTGCTTGCCCTTCGGACCCTGGGTGACCTCGAACTGAACCTTCTCCCCCTCTTTCAGCGACTTGAACCCGTTCATGTTGATCGCAGAGAAGTGCGCGAACAGGTCCTCACTACCGTCATCCGGCGTGATGAAACCGAAACCCTTGGCGTCGTTGAACCACTTAACAGTACCAGTTGCCATATTGCTAATTCCTTCTTGATTGCAGTAATACGATCCGGACGTCCGGCATGCGATCGGGTCAAGACAGAGACAGGACTTTCGAGGGTGCTTCTTCGAACACGCAACGCAAACCCCGCAGCCCCGGCCTTGGCACGAGCACAGGTCTGCTTTTACGTGACTTGATTGGCCTCGTCAACGCATTTGTAAACCGGCACAAATGTTGCACCACAACACGAAAGCGGCAAATAAATGTGGTGTTTTTGTGCGTTTTCCAACAAAAACCGACATTTCAACGCAGCTTTTGCCCCACTTGCGACGCACCATGACGGGGCAAGTGCACCGCTTTGGAAAGCCCCGGCAGGTGTGCCAAGTCACTCTTGCACAATCATCGGGGTTGTTTAGAATGGGTCGCATGGTCATCAAAAAGCAGGAAGAGTCTGTACTTGAAACGTCGGTGACGCGGGTCAAACCGCCGCCGCTCTTTAAAGTCATGCTCCTTAACGACGATTTCACCCCCATGGATTTCGTGGTGGCCGTGATAGAGAAATACTTTGGCAAGGACCGCGAACAAGCGACGCGGATCATGCTCAAAGTGCACAGAGAGGGCGTTGGTGTGTGCGGGGTCTTTCCGCGGGACATCGCAGCCACCAAAGTCGAGCAGGTCATCGCGTACGCACGCCAGCACCAGCACCCCCTGGCATGCGTCATGGAGGAAAACTGAAATGATCGCGCAAGAGCTTGAAGTCAGTCTGCACATGGCCTTTGTCGAAGCCAGACAAAAGCGCCATGAGTTCATCACCGTGGAGCACCTCCTGCTTGCGCTCCTCGACAACCCTTCCGCTGCCGAAGTGCTGCGGGCCTGCGCGGCCAAGACCGACGAGCTGCGCAAGGAACTCACCAACTTTGTGAACGAGCACACGCCCAAGGTCGAGGGCACGGAAGACATTGACACCCAGCCCACCCTGGGTTTTCAGCGCGTCATCCAGCGGGCCATCCTGCACGTCCAGTCCTCCGGCAAGAAGGAAGTCACCGGAGCCAACGTGCTCGTCGCCATCTTCGGCGAAAAAGACTCCCACGCAGTCTATTTCCTGCAACGCCAAAACATCTCCCGCCTCGACGTGGTGAACTTCATCTCCCACGGCATCACCAAGACACCCCAGCAAGGCGCGAATCCGGCTGCGGGTCGCCCTGCTGGCGAGTCGGAGCAGGGTGAGCAGGAGCAGGAAGGCACGTCCGCCGGCGGCGCACTGGACAATTACACCCAGAATCTCAACCAGCAAGCCCTCCTCGGCAAGATCGACCCCCTGATCGGTCGCGAGAAGGAAGTCGAGCGTGTCATCCAGACCCTGTGCCGGCGGCGCAAGAACAACCCGCTGCTGGTCGGCGAAGCCGGCGTGGGCAAGACCGCCATTGCGGAAGGCTTGGCCCGGCGCGTCGTCGAAGGACGTGTCCCGGAGATCCTTGCCGACGCCCAGGTCTACGCCCTGGATATGGGCGCACTGCTGGCAGGCACAAAGTATCGGGGCGATTTCGAGCAACGCCTGAAGGCGGTCCTGAAGCAACTCGCCGATCACCCGAACGCCATCCTGTTCATCGATGAAATCCACACCCTGATCGGCGCGGGTGCAGCGTCGGGCGGCACCCTGGATGCCTCCAACCTGCTCAAACCGGCCCTGTCCTCGGGTCAGATGAAGTGCATCGGTGCGACCACCTACACCGAGTTCCGCCAAATTTTCGAGAAGGATCACGCCCTCTCCCGCCGCTTCCAGAAAGTGGACGTGGTTGAGCCCTCCGTATCCGAGACCGTCGAGATCCTGAAGGGGCTGAAGTCCCGTTTCGAGCAGCACCACGGCATCAAGTATTCGGCTTCAGCGCTCTCGAGTGCGGCAGAACTCTCGGCCCGTTACATCAACGACCGGCACCTGCCTGACAAGGCTATTGACGTGATCGACGAGGCCGGTGCCGCCCAGCGCATCCTGCCCAAGTCACGCCAGAAGAAGCTCATCGGCAAGACCGAGATCGAGGAGATCGTCGCCAAGATCGCTCGCATCCCGCCGCGCAGCGTCTCCAATGACGACAGGGCCGCCCTGAAGACCCTGGAGAGAGACCTCAGGAACGTCGTATTTGGCCAGGACGCAGCCATCGAGGCCCTCGGCAAGGCCATCAAGATGTCCCGTTCGGGCCTGGGTAATCCCCACAAGCCCATCGGATCATTCCTCTTCAGCGGCCCCACCGGCGTCGGTAAGACGGAAGTCGCCCGGCAACTCGCCTACACGCTGGGAATCGAGCTCGTGCGTTTCGACATGTCCGAGTACATGGAGCGC
>NZ_JBIJDC010000032.1:0-42435 GCF_044344315.1 Zoogloea sp.
TATGGGCCGGAAGCGCAGCAGGCAGGCCTGGAAGATGGCCTCCCGGGGCGCCAGGCCCTGGTTGCGTTCGGCGTCCAGGGCGAAGTCGATCATCATGATGGCGTTCTTCTTGACGATGCCGATCAGCAGCACGATGCCGATGATGCCGACGATGCCCAGCTCGGTACGCGCCAGCAGCAGGGCCAGCAGCGCCCCCACCCCAGCGGACGGCAGGGTGGACAGGATGGTCACCGGGTGGATGTAGCTCTCGTAGAGCACGCCCAGCACGATGTACATGGTCACCACCGCCGCCAGGATCAGCAGCAGGGTGTTGGTCAGGGAAGCCTGGAAGGCCAGGGCCGCGCCGCGGAAGCGGGTCTCGATGCTGGCCGGCAGGCCCAGGTCGGCCTCCACGGCATGGATCGCCTCCACCGCGTCGCCCAGGGCCACGCCCGCGGCGAGGTTGAAGGACACCGTGACCGCCGGAAACTGGCCGATGTGATTGACCGCCAGCATGGCCGGCCGCTCCACCACCCGGGCCACCGCCGACAGGGGCACCTGCACCCCGCCGGTGCCCGGCACATACAGATTGGCCATGGCCGCCGGACCGCTGCGGAACTGGGGCTGCACCTCCAGCACCACCCGGTACTGGGTGGCCTGGGTGAAGATGGTGGAGATCAGGCGCTGGCCATAGGCGTTGTAGAGGGCGTTGTCGATGGCCGCGACGCTCACCCCCAGGCGGCTGGCGGTATTGCGGTCGATCTCCACCCAGGCCTGCAGGCCCTTGTCCTGCAGGTCGCTGGCCACGTCGGCCAGTTCCGGGCGGGCCTGGAGGCGCTCCACCAGGCGCGGCACCCATTCGGCCAGGGCCTCGCCATCGGGCGACTGCAGGGAGAACTGGTACTGGGTGCGGGCCACCCGGTCTTCGATGGACAGGTCCTGCACCGGCTGCATGTAGAGGGTGATGCCGGCCACCTTCTGCAGCTCGGGGCCAAGGCGGCGGATCACCTCGCTGGCGCTGGCGTCGCGCTCGGCCAGGGGCTTCAGGCTGATCATCATGCGCCCGCTGTTGAGGGTGGCGTTGGTGCCATCCACGCCGATGAAGGACGACAGGCTGGCCACCGCCGGGTCTTTCAGCACCACCTCGGCCACCGCCTGCTGGCGCTCGGACATGGCCGGGAAGGAGATGGACTGGCCGGCCTCGGTCACCCCCTGGATGGCGCCCGTGTCCTGCACCGGGAAGAAGCCCTTGGGCACCAGGATGTAGAGCAACACGGTAAGGGCCAGGGTGCCCGCCGCCACCAGCAGGGTCAGGCCCTGGCGCTGCAGCACCCACTCCAGCATCACCCCGTAGCGGGCGATGACCCGGTCGAAGAAGTCGCCGGTCACCCGGTAGAAGCGGCTCTGCTCGGCCTCGGGTACGTGCTTGAGCAGGCGCGCGCACATCATCGGGGTCAGGGTCAGGGACACAAAGGCCGAGATCAGGATGGCGATGGCCAGGGTGATGGCGAACTCGCGGAACAGCCGCCCCACCACGTCACCCATGAACAGCAGCGGGATCAGCACCGCGATCAGGGACACGGTGAGGGAGATGATGGTGAAGCCGATCTGCTTCGCCCCCTTCAGCGCCGCCTGCATGGGCGATTCGCCCTCCTCCACGTAGCGGGCGATGTTCTCGATCATCACGATGGCGTCGTCCACCACGAAGCCGGTGGAGATGGTGAGGGCCATCAGGGTGAGGTTGTTGAGGCTGAAGCCCGCCAGATACATGATCCCGAAGGTGCCCACCAGGGATAGGGGCACCGCCACGCTGGGGATCAGGGTGGCCGGCACGCTGCGCAGGAACAGGAAAATCACCATCACCACCAGGGCCACGGCTAGCATCAGCTCCACCTGCACGTCGTGCACCGAGGCGCGGATGGTGGTGGTGCGATCCGAGAGCACCCGGACGTCCACCGAGGCCGGCAGGCTGGCGGTCATCTGGGGCAGCAGGGCCGTCACCCGGTCGGCCACCTCGATCACGTTGGCGCCGGGCTGACGCTGCACGTTGATGATCACCGCCGCCTCCCGGTCGGCCCAGGCGGCGAGCCGGATGTTCTCGGCGTCATCCACCAGGGTGGCCAGGTCGGACAGGCGCACCGGGCTGCCGTTGCGATAGGCCACGATGAGGCCGCGGTATTCGTCGGCGGAACGCAGCTGGTCGTTGGCGTCGAGGGTGGAGGCGCGCTGGGGGCCGTCGAAGCTGCCCTTCGCCTGGGTCACGTTGGCATTGGCGATGGCCGTGCGCAGGTCTTCCAGGCCCAGCCCGTAGGCGGCCGCGGCGGTGGGGTTGACCTGCACCCGCACCGCCGGGCGGCGCCCGCCGGCAATGCTCACCAGCCCCACCCCCGCCACCTGGGAGATCTTCATGGCCAGGCGGCTCTCCACCAGGTCGTGGATGCGGGTGATGGGGAGGCTGGGGGACGAGATGGCCAGGGTCAGGATGGGCGCATCGGCCGGATTCACCTTGCTGTAAGTGGGTGGTGCCGGCAGATCGGACGGGAGCAGGCTGGAGGCGGCATTGATGGCCGCCTGGACCTGCTGCTCGGCCACGTCCAGCCCCATCGCCAGGCTGAAGCGCAGGGTGACCACCGACGCCCCGCCAGAGCTGGTGGACGACATCTCGTCCAGCCCCGGCATCTGCCCGAACTGGCGCTCCAGCGGCGCGGTGACGGCCGAGGTCATCACGTCCGGGCTGGCGCCGGGGTAGAGGGTTTTAACCTGGATGGTGGGGTAATCCACCTCGGGCAGGGCTGAGATGGGCAGCAGGCGGTAGGCCACGAAGCCCACCAGCAGGATGGCCACCATCAGCAGCGAGGTGGCCACCGGTCGCAGGATGAACAGGCGGGACGGGTTCATGCCGCCTCCCCGATGGCATGCCGATGCCCGCGGGCACTTTCAGCGAAGGCTGCGGCCACGGTCAGCGCCCCGGCCGGCCGGAGCCATTGCGCCGGCTCTCCCGGCCGGGGGCATCCACGGCCTTCGGGTCGATGGCCTCCACCTTAGCCCCGTCCTTGAGCTTGTCGAGCCCGTCCACCACAACCCGGTCGCCCGCTGCCAGGCCCTCCTCCACCGCCGCCTTGCCGGCGTCGGCGGGGCCCAGGCGCACCGGCACAGCGGCCACCTTGCCGTCGGCCGCCAGACGGTAGACGAACGCCCCCTTGCTGCCCTGCTGCACCGCCGCCGTGGGCACGGTGACCACGCCGCTGAGGGTGTCCAGCAGCAGGCGCACATTGACGAACTGGTTGGGAAACAGGCTGCCGTCCTTGTTGGCAAAGTCGGCCTTGAGCTTCACCGTGCCGGTGGTCGAATCGATCTGGGCATCCACCGCCAGCAGGCTGCCTTCGGCCAGGCGGGTCTTCATCTCCCGGTCCCAGGCCTCCACCTTCAGCCCGCGCCCTTCACGCACCCGCTTCATGATCGCCGGCAGGCGCTCCTCGGGCACCGGGAAGACGGCGGTGATCGGGCTCACCTGGGCAATCGTCACCAGCCCGGCCGCATCGGAGGCCTTGACGATGTTGCCCGGGTCCACCGCCCGCAGGCCGACCCGGCCACTGATCGGCGCCTTGATAGTGGTGTAGGAGAGCTGCAGCTCGGCGCTGCGCAGGTTGCCTTCGTCGGTCTGCACGGTGCCCTGGTACTGGCGCACCAGTGCCTCCTGGGTGTCCACCTGCTGCTTCGCGATGGAATCCTGGGCCAGCAGGCCGCGGTAGCGCTCCAGGTCGATGCGGGCGTTTTTGAGCAGGGCCTGGTCGCGGGCGAGCTGACCACGGGCCTGCTCCAGGGCCGCGCGGAAGGGCTCGGGGTCAATCAGCGCCAGCACTTCGCCGGCCTTCACCGGCTGGCCCTCGACAAACTTCACCGCCAGCAGCGGGCCGTCCACCCGGCTGCGCACCGTGACCAGGTTGCGCGGCACCACGCTGCCCAGGGCCGGCACGGTGACGCGGATGTCCCCGGTGACGATGGTGGCGACGGTAACCGGCACCGGGCGCTCGCCCCGCGGGCCGCCGCCCCGTGGGCCGGCAGTCGCAGTGCTGCTTCCCTCCGTCGGCGCCCCGCCCCGGTAGGCATACCAGGTGCCGCCGCCCGCCAGCACGGCAAGGCCGACAATCCAGGGCAGATAGGAACGTTTGGGGCGTTGCGATGGCGCAGCGGAAGACGGGCTGGACATGAATGGACTTTCAGGGAGGCACCGGCACCCTGGCCGGATCAGAAGGACTGGAATGCTACACGATGGACCGAAGCGACTGCCCATTGACCCGCAGGCCCGAAAAACGATCCCCGCCCACAAAAAATGCTGCCCAGACAAAATTCCACCGACAAACGCCAAAGAAACACTTTTTAAAGTTCTTCAGCACCCACAATATGTGTGAGTTGAATCATAGTCAGCGAGTGCCGCAGTGCACTTATAACGGAGACATTCCCATGACATTCCCCCCGGGCGCCGCCCTGCCGAGCGCCGAGGATCTGCTGTCCATAATCCGCGTACAGACGGAGATCGCCCGCCTGGGGCTGGATCTGGACGCAGTGATGGGACTGGCGGCCACAGCCTGCATGGAGCTCACCGCCGCCGACGGGGCTGCCGTAGAGATCATCGAGGGCCCACTGATGGTGTATCGGGCGGCCGCCGGCACCGCGCTGCCGCAGATCGGCCTGGGCATCGACGCCGAGCGCAGCCTGTCGGGGCTATGCGTACGCAGTGGAACCACCCTCTCCTGCGACGCAGAGACTGACCCCCGGGTGGACCTGGAAGCCTGCCGCAAGGTCGGCCTGCGCGCCATGGCGGTGGTGCCCCTGTGCCACGACAAGGAGATCGTGGGCGTGCTGAAGGTCATGTCCCGGCAAGCTGCGGCCTTCGGCAACCGCCAGATCGAGATCCTCAAACTGATGGCCGATCTCCTCGCCGCAAGCATGTATTTTGCTGCACGCTGTGGCAACGACGCCCTCTTCCACCGGGCCACCCACGACATGTTGACCGGCCTGGCCAATCGCGCCCTGTTCCTGGACCGCCTGCGCAATGCCCTGCTGCAGGCCGACCGGGAGAAGAACCAGACCGGCGTGCTGATGGTGGACATGGATGAGCTGAAGCGCATCAACGATAAGCACGGCCACCGTATCGGCGACATCGCCATCCGGGAGTTCGCCCTGCGCCTGGCCAGCGGCGCACGCCGCTCGGACACCGTGGCGCGCCTGGGGGGTGACGAGTTCGGCGTGGTGCTGAGCCCGACCGCCAGCACCGACGGCCTGCACGCCAGCACCTCCCGGCTGGTGCAGCAGGTTCGCGGCCCGCTAATGGTGGACGGCTGCCAGATCGACCTCGGCGCCAGCTTCGGCGCCGCCCTTTACCCCGACGACGGATCCGATATCGAAACCCTGCTCGATAAAGCCGATCAGGCCATGTACGCCGTCAAACGCGAGCGCAAGGGCGCAAACGGCCACGGTGGCGATTGGCAGGCAGCCAGCGGAATCTGAAGCAGAGCCCCGCGGGGGTCGGATTCATCCTGCTTTTCTCAGCTTGACGCGTCGTCTGACGGTCGATTCGGCCTCTCCTTTATGGGCGACTTGCAGGGGCGACTTGTAGGAGCGACTTCAGTCGCCCATCCTCGGTTAATTCATCGGCATGCCTTCGATCAAAGTCCGCGGGCGACTGAAGTCGCCCCCACGGAAGCGCGCCCTCGCGGCCAGCGTCAGGCGGCGGACTGGCTGGCGCGGGTGATTGTCTTGTCGCGGGCGCTGCGCTTGTGCCGCCAGCGCAGCCAGCCGGTCAGCAGCAGTACGGTCGGCAACAGGCCGCCGATGCAGGCCAGGATGCGGCCGGTTAGGCCGAAGGCTTCGCCGTTGTGGAGGGGATGCATCCAGTCCATGAAGCTGTCGCCACCGCTGTTGCGGCGCGTATCCCGCACGGCGAGGACGGCACCGGTGCCCGGATCGATCCACACCTGGTTGCGGGCAAATCGCCGGCCGGGTTCGCCGGGCCGGTAGAAGCGCACGGAGACGGGCAGGCCCGCCTGGCCCGGGGTTTCGATCCAGCGCAACTCGGCCCCCGGGAACTGCGTCCGGGCCGTGGCCACGGCGTCGGCCAGGGACAGGCCGGGTGCGCCTTCCTCGAGCAGGCCGGCGGGGCCACGAAAGGCCGGCGATAGCGGAGACAGGCGCTCCACCACGCCACGTGCCGTATCCGGCAGCGCCAGCACGGTGCCGGTAAGGGCCAGGGTCGCCAGCACCACCAGGCCATACGCGCCGGACAGCACATGCAGGTCATACACCTTGCGGACCACGCCACCCCGCAGCACCGGCCGCAGGGCTGCGGCCAGGCGTGCCCGGCTCGGCCACCACAGGGTCAGGCCGCTGACCAGGGAGGCCAGCAGGAGCAGGCCGGTGTAGCCCACGATGTCCTTGCCGGTCTGCCCCAGCAGCAGGGTGTAGTGCAGGTCGTACAGCCAGGTGGTGAGGTACTCGCCCCAGTAGCGATGGCTGGTTTCCGCCAGGGTGTGAGGGTCGAGGCTGAGCATCAACGGGGCAAAGCCACGCCCGGCCGTCTCCGGTGGGTTGTAGTAGCGCGCCAGCACCGGCCGGTCGGGGGCGAGGGGCATCTCGATGCGCCAGGGCCCCGTACGGTCCGGGTGCAGGGCCTGGATGCGCTGCAGGACCGCGTCCGGTGACGGTGCTGCAGCTGGCGCCTCGACGCGGATCGGCGGATTGAGCAAGCCATCCACCTCCAGGTAGAAGACCAGCACGCTGCCGGTCAAGCCCAGCAGCGCAAACAGCCCCCCCAGCCCGAGGCCAAGGTAGAGGTGAACACTCAGCCAGAGGCGGCGGGTGGCGGCACGCATCAACGATTCTTACTCACCCGCGCTCAGAACTTCACGGCCACGCTGCCATACACGCTGCGAGGGGTGCCCGGCGCATGCAGGGACTGGGCGCCGTCCCACCACACATACTCGCTGTAGCGGTCGAACAGGTTGCGCACCTGCAACTCCACGCTCACCGCCGGCGTCACCCGGTAGGCGGCGGACAGGTTGGCGTGGGCATAGCCGCCGAACTTGCCGGTGGCGTTGGTGCGCTCCAGGTAGTAGCTGGTCTGCCCGTTGATCCAGGCGGACAGGCGCAGGGCGTCGCTGGCCTGGTAGTCGGCACCGGCGTTGTACAGCAGGTGCGGCACGTGGTCGATCTCCTTGCCCATGCTGGCTGCCGACGAGGCATCGGCCTGCAGGATCTTCGAGCGCTGGATGGCGGTGGACATCCACAGCCCGAGCTGGCGGGTGGGCCGGGCGTTGAGCTGCAGGTCGATGCCCTGGCGGCGGGTCTGGCCGATGTTCTCGGCGTCGTTGGCCGGGTCGTTGAGCTTGCGGCGGGCCTCGTTGGAGGCCGTCTGACGCCAGGCCGAGAGGCGTCCGTCGAGCCAGCTCAGGGGGCGGAACTTGACGCCCGCCTCCCAGCCCTCATTGATGGAGGGAGACAGGTCGGCCGTCTGGTTCACCTTGTAGGAGGCCGTGCCCACGCCCACCTGGAAGCTGCGCCCCCAGTTGCCATACACCGAAAGCGCCTCCGACACCGCATACACGGCCGAGAACTTGGGCTGCTTGATGGTGCCGTAGTCGTTCACGTCATAGACGCGGCCGTTGAGCTGGTTGGTGTAGCTGCCGGTCACCCGATCGGCACGGAAGGCCGGGGTCAGGGTCAGGCCGGCAAGGGGCTTGATGACGGCCTGCACGAAGGCGCCGGTGGTGTCGAAATCGAACTGCTGGTTGCGGGTCTGAGCCTGGCGCACCTGGGAAAGGGTGTTGAAACGCTGGCTGCGGTTGTCCTGGCGCTCCATGTCCACCCCGCCCATCACTGACACATCGCCGATCACGGTCTTGCCGGCCCGCCAGGTCAGGGTGGTGGCGGCGCCGGTGTGGGTCTCGGCCACCAGGCGCTCCTGCTGGGAGGCGCCGGCCGAGAACTTCACGAAGCGCCGGTCATCCAGGTTGTTGAGGTACACCTGCCCGGTCCAGAACAGGCGCTCGCTCAGCTCGGATTCGCCCTGCAGGGCAAACTGGCTGACCTGGCGGCGGTCCTCGTCGGTGGCGTTATGGGCCGGAGACTGATCCGGGTTGGCGCGGGCCTGGGCGCGGGTCAGGTAGCCCGCCTCATCTGCCGTGGCCGTGTGATGACGGGCGATCAGGCCGAAACGGCTGGTGCCGCCGGCGGGCGTGAAGAACCACTTGCCGGAGAAGCTGCCGCTCTCGGCGTTGGCGTGGTCCCGGTAGCCGTCGGTGCGGTTGAGGGAGACGGCGTAGTTCTGGGCCAGGCCGTCCTTCTCAAAGCCCGCAGCGGCCTGAAGTTCGCGGGTGGCGAAGCTGCCGACGGTGGCCCGCCCAAGCAGGTAGTTGCCACCGCTCTTGGTGCTGATGTTGGCATTGCCGGCGATGTTGTGCAGGCCGTAGCGCGGATCGTTGGTGCCCCGCACCACTTCGATGGATTCGATGTCCAGGCGCGGTGCCAGATCAATGTAGGGCATGTTGCCGTCGTTGCTGTTGGACGGCACGCCGTCGATCAGCAGCTTGACCGCATTGATCTCGCCTTCGCCGTTGAAGGCGCGCATGGAGAACTTGCCGGAGGTGGTGCCTTGTCCGAACTGAGTCAGCATGACCCCGGGCACCTGGCCGAAGAGCTCCCAGTTGTTGTTCACCACCTGGCTCTCGATGCGCTCGGTGGGCAGGATGTCCACCGAGGTCAGCACCCGGCGCGCCTCCAGCGGCCCGCCGGCGCTACCGCTGACGACGACCTGGCCAAGGGTCAGGGCGGTATCGGTGGCCGACACCGCCAACTGAGCGTGGGCGTGACCACAAAAGGCCGCAAGAACGGCGGCAAAGACGGGACGGGGAGCAAAGCGGAGGGGAGACATGGCAATCCTTGCAGGTCGGCGATGGGGCCGAACTTTAGCAAGGGAACACGCCCGAAATACTTGATCCATGCTGGCTGGCAGCCTGGTGCGACACCATGTCGCAGGCCCGGGGTTTGTTCCGGTGACGGACACGCCATGGCGCTCCAGGTTGACGGCCGGACTGAAACTGTTCTAACAGTCAAGGCTCTGAATTCCCTGTCGCTACAGCATGTCCCTACTCTCCGAAGCCTTCCTCAAAGCCGGCCACACACTGGCGAATGTCCGACGCGACTTCCCTGAATGGCACCTCGGGCGGCCGGACTATGCCCTGTGGGCCCTGGACGTGGACACGCAGGCAGTCAGCCAGGCAGTGGCTTTCGCCGCCCATCACCTGGACGGCCTCCTGCTCGACGGCTACCGCCGGCAACCCCACATCACCCTGGCCCTGGGTGGCTTTCCGACCGCTACGCCGACCCACGCCGACGACTACGGCCCGGCAGCCTTCGACGCTCACCTGCGGGCACTGCGGAGCCTCGGGCTTGCTCCTTTCGAGATCGACATCGGCGGCCTGGCGAGCTTCACGTCCGCTCCCTTCCTGAGTGTCGGCGACCCCGATGGCGGCATTCAGCGCCTGCATCAGGCCCTGGGCGGTGAGCGCCCCGAAGGCCGCTACATTCCCCACGTCACCGTCGGCCTCTTTTCAGGTGCATGGCCCACTGCCGAGGTACTGCCACGCCTCGAAGCGCTGGCGGACCTGCCTCCAATTCGCTGCCGCATTGAACGCGTAAGCCTCATGCGCTACGCAGCCACCGAGATTGGTGGTCCCCTTGCACGCCTTGCCGACCACGACCTGAGCAGCGGCCGCCTGGTGTGGCGGGAGACGCCACCTTTCCCCTCCGCAGCAGGTTCAGACATTCCCCCGCCGGGCAGAAAGGAATTCATCCGCCCCTTGTAAGAAAGAGGCGTCCCGGCCCGACAAAGGAGCAGATACCCCTGCAGCACGCAAGCCTGCAGTCCCTGCCACCCACCCGGAGCCTCCCATGAAAACCCTGACCCGCCTGCTCGCCACCGCCACCCTGACCCTTGCCGCCAGCGCCGCCAGCGCCCTCGACATCCAGCCCTACACCCCGCAGGCCCTGGCCGCTGCCCAGCAAGCCGGCAAACCGGTGGCCCTGCACTTCCATGCCGACTGGTGCCCCACCTGCCGCGCCCAGGAGAAGGTTTTCAACAGCTTCAAGGCCGAACCCGGCCTCGACCTGCCCTTGCTGGTGGTGGACTACGACAAGGAACGGGCCCTCAAGCAAAGCCTCAAGGTGCGCACCCAGTCCACGGTGATCATCTACCGGGGCACCCGGGAAACCGCCCGGGTCGCTGGCGAGACGGACGAAGCCCGCCTGCGCGCCGCCCTCAAAAGCGCCCTTTGAGCGCCGCCACCATGGGTGATCCTCTGACGACGTCCCTGTCTCTCTCCCACCTGGGCCTCAGCCTGCTGGCCGGCAGCCTCACCACCCTGTCGCCCTGCGTGTTTCCCATCCTGCCCCTGGTGGTCGGTGGCGCAGTGCAGACCAACCGCCTGGCGCCCGTGGCAATGGGTGTCGGCATGGCCGCCTCCTTCGCCCTGATCGGCCTGCTGCTCGGGGCCGCCGGCCCGGCCCTGGGTATCGACGGCGACAGCGTGCGCACCTTCGGCGGCATCATGCTGGTGGCCTTTGCGGCGGTAATGCTGATTCCGGCCCTGAGCCGGCGCTTCACCGAGCTGATGCTGCCCATCGCGTCGTCCGCCAACAACGCCTCCAGCCGCCTGGACAGCGGCTCACTGACCGGCGCGTTCCTGCTGGGTGGCCTGCTCGGCCTGGTCTGGAGCCCCTGCTCCGGCCCCCTGCTGGCCTCGGCCCTGACCCTGGTGGCCAGCGACGGCGGTGCTGGCCGCGGCGCCCTGATTCTCGGCCTGTTCGGCACTGGCGCCGCGATCCCGCTGGTGGCCGTCGCCTACGCCTCGCGCAGCGGCTTCAACAAGGCCCGCGGCTGGGTGATGGCGCGGGTCGAAACGGTGAAGAAGGCCTTCGGCATCCTTATCGGCCTCACGGGCATCGCCATCCTCAGCGGCGCCGACAAGTGGCTGGAGGCGCGGGTGGTCAGCGTGCTGCCCGACAGCTGGGTCAATTTGACGACGCTGTTCTGAACCCTCAGCCCGCCACCGGCCTGACCTTCCCTGCAGCCCGCTTGGCCCGGCTGCGGGCCTCGTCCACATCCGCCCCATTGGCCACTGCCACGCCCATGCGGCGCTTGGCAAAAGCTTCCGGTTTGCCGAAGAGTCGGAGGTCGGTGCCCGGCACCGCCAGGGCCTCGGCCACACCTTCGAAGGCGATGCCGGCGGCTTCCATGCCCCCGTAGATCACCGCAGAAGCGCCCGGCTCGCGCAGGCTCACGTCCACCGGCAGGCCGAGGATGGCGCGGGCGTGCAGTTCAAACTCGGAGAAGCGCTGGGAGCACAGGGTGACCAGACCGGTATCGTGGGGCCGCGGGCTGACCTCCGAGAACCACACCCTGTCGCCCTTCACGAACAGCTCCACGCCGAACAGCCCGCGCCCACCCAGGTTGGCAGTGACGGCGCCGGCGATCTCCCGCGAGCGCGCCAGGGCCGCCGGGCTCATGGCCTGGGGCTGCCAGGATTCCACGTAGTCGCCCGACACCTGCACATGGCCGATGGGGTCGCAGAAATAGGTCTGCACCGTGCCGCCGGCATCGCAGGCGCGCACGGTGAGCTGGGTGATCTCGTAGTCGAAATCGATGAAGCCCTCGACGATCACCCGACCCTGGTTCACCCGCCCGCCGGCGGCGGCATAGTCCCAGGCGGTCTGCACGTCGTCCGGCCCCTTGAGCAAAGACTGGCCCTTGCCCGACGAGGACATCACCGGCTTGACGATGCACGGGTAACCAATGGCCGGCTGGCCGTCGCTGCCGTCGATGGCAGCCTGCAGCTCGGCCAGGGAATCGGCAAAGCGGTAAGGCGAGGTGGGCAGGCCCAGCTCCTCGGCGGCCAGGCGGCGGATGCCCTCCCGGTTCATGGTGAGCTGGGCGGCCCGGGCGGTGGGGATCACCTCGGCCAGGCCCTCGGCCTCGATCTGCACCAGCATGTCGGTGGCGATGGCCTCGATCTCCGGCACGATGAGGTGGGGCTTCTCCTGCTCGACCAGGGCGCGCAGGGCAGCGCCGTCGGTCATCGGGATCACGTGGGCCCGGTGGGCCACCTGGTGGCCGGGGGCGTTGGGGTAGCGATCCACGGCAATCGTCTCGACACCCAGGCGCTGCAGCGCGATCAGGACTTCCTTGCCCAGCTCGCCGGAGCCAAGAAGCATCACGCGCAGGGCGCTGGGTGAAAGGGGGGTACCGAATTTCATGGGATCGCTCCGGGAGGGGGTGGGAACGGGATTATACGGACCCTGCAGGGCCCGGTTATGCGTCGCCCCATGTGAGGTCGGATTCAATCGCCCCCCCAGTACGCCGCGCAGTCATGCACCCCGTCAAGTCGCGACCTCAGGCTTCACGGACGCGCCGGATGCACTGCCCGGCGTCCCTCCGGCATTACAATGCGCCCCCTGCCGACCGGGAACGCCGCCATGCCCATCCACCTGCTGCCCGACCACCTGATCAACCAGATCGCCGCTGGCGAGGTGGTGGAGCGCCCTGCCTCGGTGCTCAAGGAAGTGCTGGAAAACGCCATGGACGCGGGCTCCACCGCGGTCGAAGTGCAGCTGGAGCAAGGCGGCGTGAGGCGCATCCGGGTGGCCGACGACGGCTGCGGCATCCCCAAGGATGAGCTGCCCCTGGCCCTGGAGCGCCACGCCACCAGCAAGATCGCCAGCCTCGACGACCTGGAACGGGTCGGCACCATGGGCTTCCGCGGCGAGGCCCTGGCCGCCATCGCCGCCGTCTCGCGCATGAGCATCACCAGCCGCGCCGACGGTGCCCCCCACGCCTGGCGCATCGATGCCGACCCGCGGGAGCTGGCCCCCGCCGCCCTCAACCACGGCAGCGTGGTGGACGTGGCCGACCTGTATTTCAACACCCCGGCCCGGCGCAAATTTCTGAAGAGCGAGGGCACCGAGTTTGCCCATTGCGATGATGTCTTCCGGCGCGTGGCCCTGGCCCGCCCGGACGTGGCCCTGCAGCTCAGCCACAACGGGCGCGTCAGCCATCGCCTGCCCTCGGGCACCCGCGAAGCCCGCGTGCGCGCCCTGCTCGGTGACGACTTCCTGGCCTCGGCCCGTTCGGTGGAAGCCGAGTCCGGCCTGCTCCGGGTGCATGGTTTCGCCTCCCTGCCGGCCTACTCGCGCAGCAACCGGGATGCCCAGTTCTTCTATGTGAACGGCCGCTTTGTGCGCGACAAGCTGGTCACCCACGCCATCCGCGAGGCCTACGCCGACATCCTCCACGGCAGCCGTCACCCGGCCTACGTGCTGTTCCTGGAGCTCGACCCTTTTGGCGTGGATGTGAATGTGCACCCGGCCAAGATCGAGGTGCGCTTCCGGGACTCCCGCGCGGTGCATCAGTTCGTCTATCACGCCCTGCAGCGCACCCTCGCCGCCTCCGGGGCCGGCGCCGGTGTTGCCGCCGGGGGGCCATCGCCTGGTGGCACCGACGACGCGGCCCCGGCGCCCGCCACCAGCGCCTCGCCCTACCCCCACGCGCCCCAGCCCTACCAGTCGCGGCTGGCCATGGAGCCGGTCACCCGGGCCTATTATGATTTCGCCGCCTCGGCCCGCCCCGAGCCCGTCGCCGGCGAGTCCATGCCGGGGCGCAGCGATGGTTTTGTGCCAACCGCCTTCGCACCCCGCCCTGCCCCGCCCGGCCCGCAGCCCGGCAACGCCCCGGCCATGCCCGCGGGGGATCTGGCGCCGCCCCTGGGCTATGCCCTGGCCCAGCTGCATGGCGTCTACATCCTGGCCCAGAACGAAGGCGGGCTGATCCTGGTGGACATGCACGCCGCCCACGAACGCATCCTCTACGAACGCCTCAAGACACTGCTCGACGGCACCCCCGGCGTGCAGCGCCTACTCATCCCCGCTGTCTTTGGTGTGGGCCAGAAGGACATGCTCACCGCCGAGGAGCACGGCGAGCTGCTCGAACGCATGGGCTTCGAAATCGGCCCGGCCGGCCCCCAGGAACTGGCCGTGCGCAGCGTGCCGGCGCTCCTGTCCACGGCCCCGGTGAGCGAACTGGTGCGCGCCCTGCTGGCCGAGCTGCGTGACTTCCCCAGCACCGAGGTCATCACCGCCCGCCGCAACGAGCTGCTCGCCACCATGGCCTGCCACGGCGCCGTGCGTGCCAACCGCAGCCTGACCCTGCCCGAGATGAACGCCCTGCTGCGGGAGATGGAGGCCACCGACCGGGCCGACCAGTGCAACCACGGCCGCCCCACCTGGACGGCGCTGAGCATGGCCGACCTGGACCGCCTGTTCCTGCGCGGTCGGTGAGTCAGCCCGGGCAACCGGCGCCAGGTCCATCGGACGGCGAGGGGTCGTCCGGCCCCACCGCCGGTCGGGGGTAGTTGCCGCCAACCGGCTTCCGCGGAGACAATAGCGGGTTGATCCGCGCAATACGTCATCCGTGAAACTCGAACGCATCCTCCAGAATCAGGGCTTCGGCAGCCGTCGCCAGTGCCGTCAGCTCATCGAACTCGGCGAAGTCCGCATCGGCGGTGAAATCGTCGACAACCCGGGCGCCGAAATCGCCACTGCCGGCCTCGTCTTTGAAGTCGAGGGTGAAGCCTGGACCTACCGGGACAAGACCTACCTCGCCCTGTACAAGCCATCCGGCTACGAATGCTCCCACGAGCCCAAGCACCACCGGGGCGTATACAGCCTGCTGCCCCACCAGCTCGTCGCCCGCAACGTGCAGAGCGTCGGGCGGCTCGATGTGGACACCACCGGCCTGCTGCTGTTCTCCGACGACGGGGCTTTCATCCACAACCTGTCCTCGCCCAAAAAGCACATCCCCAAGATCTACCGCGCCGAACTGGCCGAGGACGGCAGTGACCTCCTCATCGAGCGCCTGCTGGCCGGCGTCGACCTGATCGACGAGCCCCTGCCGGTACCGGCCCTCACCGCCCGCCTGCTGGGCCCGCGCACCCTGGAGATGAGTGTCGATCTGGGCAAGTACCACGTGGTCAAGCGCATGATCGCCGCCGCCGGCAACCACGTGGAGCAGTTGCACCGCAGCGGCTTCGGCGGCCTCAGCCTCGGCGAAGGCTGCCTTGCCGGGCTGGCCGAAGGCGAATGGGTCTACCTCGAAGCGGCCGACCTCCAACAACTGCACCCTGCCGCCTGAAAGGGCCGACCATGACCGATACGCCCCGCCGCCGTCCGCCCGCCCCCACCCGGGCCGGCACCCTGAGCCTCAAGCCCCGCACCGCGGCCCCTGCCAACCTGGCACCTGCCGACGCTGCACCGGCCGCCAAATCCGACAGCCGCGACTGGCGCAAGCCGGCCAGCGGCACCGGCCGCAGCCGGGGCAAGGCCTCCTTCCCCGAGCAAGCCAACACCGAACCCGTCCGCCGCAGCGCCGACGCCGGCGACGAGCGCCCCCGTGGCGACCGTCCGCCGCGTCAGGACGGCGACCGCCCCGCCCGCCCGTATGCTGATCGCCCACCCCGCCAGGACGGCGAGCGCCCGGCGCGCCCTTACGGTGACCGCCCGCCCCGCGCCGCCGGCGACCGTCCCCGCGATGACCGCCCCCGTGGCGACCGTCCGCCCCGCCAGGATGGCGACCGGCCCGCCCGCCCCTACGGTGACCGCCCACCCCGCCAGGACGGCGACCGCCCGGCGCGCCCTTACGGTGATCGCCCACCCCGTGCCGCCGGCGACCGCCCTGCCGGCGACCGTCCCCGCGGGGACCGTCCGCCGCGCCAGGAGGGTGAGCGCCCCGCACGTCCGGATGGCGAGCGCCCGCCCCGCCACGAACGCAAGGCCTGGACTGGCGAACCGCGCCCGGCGCCCGCCCCGTCTCCCCTGCGTGACGACGGCTCCATCCGCCTCTCCAAGCGCATGACCGAGCTGGGCCTGTGCTCCCGCCGGGAGGCCGACGAATACATCGAGAAGGGCTGGGTTCGCGTGGATGGCCGGGTCGTCAGCGAACTGGGCTCCCGGGTCAAGCCAGGGCAGCAGGTTGAACTCGACCGGCGCGGCCAGACCAACCAGGACCGCCGCGTCACCATCCTGCTCAACAAGCCGGTGGGCTATGTGTCCGGCCAGGCCGAAGACGGCTACCAGCCGGCCAGCGTGCTCATCACCGCCGACAACCGCTGGGCCGAAGACCCATCCGAAACCCGCTACCTGCGTACCCACCAGAACGGCCTGGCACCGGCCGGGCGGCTCGACATCGACTCCATCGGCCTGCTCGTGTTCACCCAGGACGGGCGCGTTGCCCGGGCCCTGATCGGTGACGACTCCACCATCGAGAAGGAATACCACGTGCGCGTCGAAGGCACGGTGGACGCTGCGGGGCTGAAGCTGCTCAACCACGGCCTGTCCCTCGACGGCGTGGCCCTGCGCCCGGCCAAGGTCAGCTGGCTCAACGAAGACCAGCTGCGCTTCGTGCTGCGGGAAGGCAAGAAGCGCCAGATCCGGCGCATGTGCGAACAGGTCGGGCTGAAGGTCGTTGGTCTCAAGCGGGTGCGCATCGGTCGCGTCATGCTCGGCCATCTGCCGCCGGGCCAATGGCGCTACCTGGGCCCCAACGAGGTCTTCTGAACCCTGAGTTACCCGGTGCCATGCCCATGAACGTCCTGTCCGCCCTGCGCCGCTTCCTCATCCTCAGCCTAGCCGGCCTGCTCCTTGGGCCGGCGGCCGGTGCAGCCACCCTCGAAGCGGTCTACGAAGGCAGCCTGGTACCGGAAACCTTCGATGCACCCTTCCCGATCACCGTTGAGGTGCGCGATCTGCAGGGTGTCATCGTCGGCCAGATCAAGACCGGATCGCCCCACGCCGGATCTGCGCCGATCGCAGCGGGGGATTACGAAGCCGGGCGCTGCACCCTGCGCGCGCCCATCAACGTCGGCACCGTATTGCGGCTGTCGGGCACCTGCCACCCGCGGGTCTTCGAAGGCCGCTACACCCTCAGCTCGAACCGCAAGGAAGGCAGCTCGACGGGCACCTTCCGGCTGATGCGCAAAGCCGAGATGACCAGGCCGGGCGAAGACAGCGCCAGCCGTCGCGCCATGCTGCCGACCACCACCCTGACCGAGTGCATCAAGACCAATACCCGCTGCCTTGTAGGCTGCCCCAAGGGCGACTACAACACCGAATTCCTGTGTGCCAATCGCTGCCGGCAGCGCCACCTGGCCTGCAAGGGAAAAGCCTCGGCACCACCGCCGGTGCCGGTCCGCAGCGCGCAGCCAGAGGCTGAGGAGCGGTAGACGCCGCCTTGGCGCATCACCAAGGCGGCCGGGCTGACGGTATAATGCCCGGTTTTCCCGCACCAGCCAGGGCCCCGATCATGGAAGCAGAACGCCTCAACGCCATCTCCAACAAGCTCGCCGACCTCAAGGCGCGGGAGCTCGAACTTCGGAGGTATCTTTGACTACGATACCAAGGCAGAAAAGCTGATCGAAGTCAGCAAGCAGCTCGAAGACCCGAACATCTGGAATGACGCCGCCCAGGCCCAGGAGCTTGGCAAGGAAAAGAAGACCCTTGAAGGCGTGGTCGTGAACCTGCAGGAAATCGAACAAGGCCTCGCCGACGGCAAGGATCTCTTCGAACTCGCCTCCATGGAAGACGACGAGGACACCATGCAGGCCGTGGAGGCCGACGTGGCCAGCCTCGAAGCCCGCGTCGGCGAGCTTGAGTTCCGCCGCATGTTCAACAACCCGATGGACGGCAACGCCTGCTTCATCGAAATCCAGTCCGGCGCCGGCGGCACCGAGGCCCAGGACTGGGCCGGCATGCTCGAGCGCATGTACCTGCGCTACTGCGAACGCAAGGGCTTCAGCGTCGAACTGCTGGAAGAATCCGAAGGTGAAGTGGCCGGCATCAAGAGCGCCACCATCAAGGTCGGCGGCGAGTACGCCTACGGCTTCCTGCGCACCGAGACCGGCATCCACCGCCTCGTCCGCAAGAGCCCCTTCGACTCCAACGCCCGGCGCCACACCAGCTTCTGCTCGGTCTTCGTGTTTCCCGAGGTGGACGACTCCATCGAGATCGACATCAATCCCGCCGACGTTCGCACCGACACCTACCGGGCTTCCGGCGCGGGCGGTCAGCACATCAACAAGACCGACTCCGCGGTGCGTCTCACCCACATCCCCACCGGCATCGTCGTGCAGTGCCAGAACGACCGTTCCCAGCACCGCAACAAGGACGAAGCCTGGTCGATGCTGCGCGCCCGCCTGTATGAAGCCGAACTGCGCAAGCGCCAGTCCGAGCAGCAGAAGCTCGAGGACGCCAAGAGCGACATCGGCTGGGGCCACCAGATCCGCTCCTACGTGCTCGACCAGAGCCGCATCAAGGATCTGCGTACCAGCTATGAAGTCGGCAACACCCAGGGCGTGCTCGACGGCGACCTGGACGGCTTCATCCAGGCCAGCCTGAAGCAGGGCGTCTGAGCCCGTCTGCCGCCAAGGGGGAAGGTCCGATGAGACTGACTGAACTCAGCATCAGCCATTACAAGAGCGTTGAGAGCGTCGACCTGCAGGACATTTCCCCCATCACTGTGCTGGTGGGCTGCAACGGTGCCGGCAAGAGCAATGTCGTCGATGTGCTGCGCTTCCTCCGTGATGCGGTCACCCAGGGACTTGATCACGCGGTGAGTACCCGGGGCGGCATTGGTCTGATCCGTCAGTACTCACCGAGCAAGCCGTATCGGATCACCCTCCAATTCCGCTTTCATGACGAAGAACTCGCGGCGCCGGTCAGCTATGAACTTGCATTGACCAGCCTTAGGGACGGGGATTTTCGTGTCGAGCGCGAAGCAGGGCAGTGGGCAGAGTCCTCCAATATTCGGCTTGCCAGCAAGCTAGGGCTCGTCCTTACGGAAGCCCGGAAAATGGCGTTCACTCGAAATTCAGAGGGCGGCATCAAGGTTACCTGTGATGGGAAAGAGCTTCCGCTCCAAGGCCACAAAAGCCCCGCGATCGACAGTCTGCTCATCGGCCAACACTTCTTCACCAACGAAACGCCATTCTCAGTTTTTTTCGGTGGTTCATCGCTGACTGACTTCATCAGCAACATCCGCTTCTCCTCCATCTACCCCAACACCCTACGCCAGCCCGCACATCCCGATACCGATCTAGTGCTAAAGGAAAACGGCGCCAACTGGTCGTCCATCCTGCGCCATTTGCGCAAGACGGTTGGTGGACGCCAGGCCCTCGACCAGATCAAGGAGATGATGCAGGTCGTGATGCCCCAGCTTGAGGACATCTCGACACAAGCTGTTGGTGGCTTCATTCACCCCCGCTTCAAGGTCAGAGAGGCGAGCGGCAAGGTCCATTACTTCGACCCGTCCCAGATCTCCGATGGCACCCTGCGCATTCTCGGCATCCTCCTGGCGCTCTACAACACACCGCATCCAAGCCTGATGGTCATTGAAGAGCCGGAGCAGACGGTCAATCCCGCACTCCTCGCACTGCTCGTCGATGCCTTCCGCGAATCGTCGGAGCGGACCCAGCTATTCATCACCAGCCACAGCCCCCACCTGGTGGATCTCTTCCCGGCCGAAGCCATCCGCGTCGTTGACATGCACGATGGACAGACCCGTGTCAGCCCTATCCGGGCCAGCCAGCGGGCAGCCATCAAAGAACACCTGCTGAGCATTGAGCAGATCATGTCGGCCGATGGCCTGCTGCCGGAGGACGCCTAGTGCGTCGGCTGCTCACAATCGTCGAAGGACACGGGGATGTCCGCGCTGTCCCTCAGCTGGTCCGGCGCATCCTGGAGCGTCATGGCATCTACGACGTTCAACTGCTCCCCACTCAGCGTCGCGGCGAATACCCTTCGGTCACAAAGCTTTTTGACACCTACTTTTTGGCCGCCATCAAGGAAAATGCCGCCATCCTGTGGGTCATGGATTTCGATGCCAAGGAATATGACTGCCCCTATCGGGAGGCCCGAAGCCTGATTACCCGTGCAAATGCGCTGCGCCCGGATTGGCCGCTAAAGATTGCCTTCCTCGTCAAGGAATACGAAACCCTTTTCATTCACGACAAGGATGCAACGCGTGCCGTTTTTCCAGACATCAAGGACATTCCGTTTCCAGTAAAACCCGAAGACATCCGCGGTGCCAAGGAGTGGCTGAGTGCCCAGCGCCCCTCCGGCATGGCCTACAAGGAAACCGTGCACCAGGAAAAAATCACAGCCCGCCTCGACCTTGATCTGCTGCGGGAAAAGTCGCCTGATTTTGCACACCTGGAACGTGCCGTGCTGGCACTGATTGATACTCCTGTACCTGCCTGACATGCCAAGAGCCCATTACGTCTCCAAGGCACTCCAATGAAGCGCCTCTTCGCCGGCCTGCTGGCCGGCATCCTGCTCCTGCTGGTGGCGGCGGCCCTGCTGGCCTTCCGGGCCATCCAGGACGAGCCGCTGGTCACCGGCGATGCTCCGGTCTCCGCCGAAGACCTGAGCCGCGCCAAGGATCTGATCCGGCGCAATGATCCTCGCCGCCTGAAGCGCGACGAACTTCGGGAAACCCGGGTGGCCGCCCGTGACCTGGAGACCCTGGTCAATCTGGCCGTGCGCCGCGGACGTGCCACCGTGAATCTCGAGGACGGCGCCGCCGAACTGCGCTACAGCGCTGCCGTTCCCCCCACGCCGCTGGGACGCTACCTCAACCTGCGCACTCGGGTCGTGGTTGCTGACGACGGTCTGGAATTCCAGAAGGTCAGGGTCGGGTCGATCCCGATCCCTGGCAGCGTCTTCCGTGCCGCCCTGCTTTACGCCTCGCACCATTCAACGCTGGCCCCGGACCTGGAACTGCTGCAGAAGACCATCGACCAGGTGGCCATCACCCCCGGGGAGCTGCGCCTGCGCTACACCTGGCAGCCTGAACTCCTCGACTCGGCCCGCGCCCGTGCCCTCTCCCCGGATGACCGGGAGCGCCTGGCCGCCGCCCACAAACGCCTGGTGGCGCACATGGACAGCGTCGGCCACGGTCGCCGCCAGGCCCCCCTGGCCGAGGTGCTCGGCCCCCTGCTCCAGGACGCCGGCAGCATCGACAAGAACCTCAGCCGCAACTATCGGGACGCCCTGCTGGTCATCGCCTTCCAGCTCTCCGAACGCAATATCGCCCAGCTGATCCCCGAAGCCCGCCAGTGGCCCCGACCCCGCGCGCTGACCCTGACCCTGCGCGGCCGCGAGGATCTGGCCCAGCATTTCAGCGTTTCCGCCGCCCTGGCCGCCTGGGCCGGCGAACCCCTGGCCAGCGCCATCGGCCTGGGCAAGGAGGTGGATGATGCCCGCGGTGGCAGCGGCTTCTCGTTTGCCGATCTGGCCGCCGACCGGGCGGGCACCCGCCTGGGCGAGCTGGCCGTCGGCAACCCCCAGCGCCTGGCCGCCGCCGTCAGCGGTGGACTGGGTGACGCAGCCCTGCTGCCGCCCATCACCGGCCTGCCCGAATCCATGATGAGCGGCGAGTTCCAGCGTCGCTTCGGCGGTGTCGGCGCCCCTGCCTATCAGCGCATGAGCGACGAGATCGACCGGCGCATCGCGGCCCTCGCCCTGTTCCGCTGAGCGCCCGCGCCCATGTCCGAAGTCCGTCTGGAAGAGCTCCTGGCCCCCGGCGTCGCTGCCGACGAGGTACCCGAGCTCGCTCCCCTGCTCAAGGCCCGGCCGCTGCTGTCGGCCTTCAGCACCCTGTTCCATGGCAGCGAGGCCGAAGTGCTGATGCGCCTGCTGGTGCTGCGCGAGATCGGCCGCGAGACTGATTCGCCGCGCTGGGGCCCGGAGCAGCTGCGTCAGCGCTTCGCCTTCCTCGACCCGGTCAAGCTCGAAACCGTATTGCGCCGGCTGCGTGGCAACAGCCTGCTGGAGATCGGTGACGACAACCTCTACGCCCTGTCCGATCTGGGCCGCAACGCGGTCGCCGCCATCGGCATGCTGGTCAGCTTCAGCGCCGAGGACGACCTGGAGCTGGGTTTCCTCACCGCCCAGCTGGCGGGCCTGCAGGCCGTGGGCAGCATCACCCCGGAGGCCCTGGGCCACCTGCTCGGCAAACTCAACGACCTGGCCTGGCATTTCGAGGATGCCATCGCCTCGGGCTCCGAGTTCCGCATCGCCGACGCCCGCCGGCGCCTCTCCGCCAACACCCGCTGGATCGAGCGCGGCACCGAGGTGATGGGTGAGCTGCTGGCCGACCCGGAGGTGCCCTTCGACCTGGCCCGCGTCGCCCAGCGCATCGGCCTGGCCCAGTCACGCCTGGCCCGGGTGGATGCGGCCTTCCAGCGCGCCCTCAACAAGATCGAGGCCCAGCGGGTCACCCTCGGCGGCTCGGGCATCTCGTCGAGCGACGTGGCCGGCTGGCTGCGCCGCCTGGATGGGCGGGCCCTGGCGGAGCTGGCCACCGGCGCCCTCGCGCCGGCACCGGAGCTCACCCTGCTGGCCGGCGGCCACGAACTCCTCGACCGGGCCGAGCTGGCCCTCTCCGACGAAGCCCGCCAGATTGAGGCCGACACCGCCCTGCCCCCGGCCGAGGCGGCGCCCAGCAATCGCCAGCCCGAGCAGGAAGACCTGCGCCTGCTGCAGCACTTCAGCCAGCGCCTGGCCCGCCTCACCGAACCCGGCAGCCCCCCGGCGCCCCTGGCCAGCCTGGTGGCCGGCGGCGGCTTCCCGGCGGCGTCCTACCGCCTGTCCCTGCTCGCCCTGCTGGCCGACGGTGGTGGCGAAGGTGGCGCCACCCCGGCCGACGGCCCCATCGGCGACTTCATGCGCCTACCCCTCGACGTGCTCTTCGAAGCCGGCACCGTCAAGCTTGGCGAGGACGAGATCGCCGCCATGTCCACCGGCCTGGTGGGCGCCAAGGGCAGCCTGCCCGCCGCCGAAGCCCTGCCCGTCATCGACGCCCTCGACGACACCCTTACCGACCCCGCCTGATGGAACAACAGATCCGGACCCTCACCGCCCGCCTGCTGGCCAACCGCAGCCTGCCCCGCAGCGATGCACTGGTGCGCCGCGCCCTGGTGGACGAAACCTTCCGCGTGGACCTGGACGCCCGCCTCGGCGCCGTCGGCCTGCAGCTCATCGACAACCCCTACGCCGAGCACGTGGCCGTGGCCCTGGCCGAGGACATGCACGAACCGGTGTTCGGCGCCAGCCGCGAATACGCCGCCAGCAATGCCGGCCTGACCCGCGACCAGCTGGCCCTGCTGGTGGTGATCTGGGCCCTGATCATCCTGCCCAAGCGCGAACGCCAGGTGAATCGCCAGCGCCTCGCCGACGACGGCCAGGACGACATGTTCGGCAAGGAAGGCCCCCTGGAACACGGCGAAGGCGTCTCTGGCGCCCTGTCGGAAGCCTCCCTGCTGGCCGACTTCGCCCCCGTGCTGGGCCACAAGACCTATGTGCAGGGCAAGCTCCTGTCACGCCTGGCCCAGCTCGGCTTCATCGAGCGCAAGGGCGGCATGATCCACGAAGGCCCGCTCCTCGACGTGCTCCTCGACTATCGCCTGCTGGCCGACCGCATCATCTACGGCACCCTCGGCGAAGTGCTGGCCCAGGCCGGCCATCCGCCCCCCACCGGTGATGCCTTCACGCCCCCCGAAGACGCCGCCGAGGACGACTGAGCATGTTCCACATCAAGCAACTCGAACTGGTCCACTGGGACTACTGGCGCCGCTTCAACCTGCCCCTGGACGCCCAGATCATCACCATCGTCGGCCCCAACGGCTCCGGCAAGACCACCCTGCTCGACGCCCTGCGCACCCTGTTCGGCCTGCGCTGCTCGGGCAAGCGCGACTTCCGCCGCTACGTGCGCCGGGCCAACCGCAGCTTCGCGTGGATCCGCGCGGTGGTGGCCAACCGCCCCAGCAGCACCGGCAAGCGCCCCTTCTTCCCCTGCCTGAAGGACGAAGTCACCCTGGCCTGCCGCATCCGCCGCGCCGGTGGCGATTGGACCCGCGACTACGCCATCGCCGACGGCGACGTACCCATCGAAGCACTGGAAGCCAACGAGGACAAGGCCGTCGAATGGGTCGGCTATCGGGACTACCAGAGCCGCCTGGCCTGGGGCGGCCTCACCCCCGCCATCGCCAAGGTACTGGCCCTCGAGCAGGGCGACACCGACAAACTCTGCGAGTACTCCCCCAAGGCCCTGCTGGAGCTGGTCTTCGATGTGTTCGGCGACAAGGAGGTGCTGGACAACTACGCCGCCGCCCGGGAAGAACAGAACAACGCCGAGAAGGAGCTGGCCGCCCTCGGCCTCGACCTGGACCGCCTGCGCGCCCAGGCCGAAACCAAACGTCTGGAGGCCGACCGCTTCCTGGAATGGAAGCAGCTCGACGACGAAGCCCGCGCCCTGGCCGCCGAGATCGTGCCGCGCCTGGAAGTCGCCGAACTTCTCCGCGACATTTCCCTGGCCCGGGACGACATCGCCCGCGGACGCAGTGAACGCCAGAAGGGCGAAGACGAACTGAACACCCTGCGCGCCCGCAGCAGCGGCGTGGAAGCCGAGAAGGCCGCCGCCGAAAACGAACGCAAGGCCGCCCGCAGCCGCGACCTGGAAGCCGAGAAGCGCCACCTGGCCGCCCACGACGAAGTCCGCGATGCGGAAAAGCTGCTCGCCGAGCGCAGCGCCCTGCGCGCCCGCCTGGCCCGTGAGGCCGGCGACGCTGCGGTGGACCTGGAAGCCGACTACGCCAGGGCCGATGCCCGCCTCCTCCACCTGCAGCGCCAGGAGCGCGAGGCCATCGCCGCCTTTGAAGACAAGACCGCCCAGCTGCGTGCCACCCGCGAACACCGGGGCCCGCCCGCCGACGCCGAGGTCAGCCGCTTCCGCAGCCGCCTCAAGGAAGCCGGCATCGCCCACCGGGCCCTCGCCGAGATCGTCGAAGTCACCGACCCCGACTGGCAGGGCGCCGTCGAGGCCGTGCTGCGGCCCTATCGCCACGTGATCCTGCTGGAACGGGAACAGGACCGCCACGCCGCCTGGGGCCTGGGCGAGCAGGAGCGCTTCCGCCACTTCATCGTGCCCGAACTGGAGCCCGCCCCACCCGCCACCCGCGGCGCCCTGGCCGAGGTCATCCGCTTTGCCGACGCCATCCCGCGCTGGCTGGCCGACCTGCTCAACCGCATCCAGCGGGTGGACGACGCCGACACCGCCCGCCGCCTGCCCCGGGAAACCGAGTGGATCACCCGTGACGGCTACCACCGGGAACGCCGCGGCGCCCGCCACCTGGGCAAACCCACCGACTTCCACTTCGGCGAACTGGCCCGCGCCTCGCGCCTGAAGCAGCTCGATGCCGACATGCACAGCATCGACGCCCGCCTGCGGGAGATCCGCCCCCAGCTCGACGCCGCCAAGGAAGAAGCCGATGCCCTGCGCGCCCGCCTCCACGGCATCGAGGCCGCCCAGCTGCTGGCCGCCCGGGCCGAGGCCTTCGAGGCCGCCGAGCACGCCCTGCCCGCCGCCCGCGCCCGCCTGACCCAGGCCATTGCCGACCGGGCCGAAGCCAAGGGCGACGTGGACCGCATCGAACAATCCCTGCGCGGCATCGACATCGAGATCGACCGCCGGCGCCGGGAGATGGCCGGCCTGACAGCCCGGGTCAATCAACTGACGGCCGAAGCCGCCCCCCGCCGCCACGACCAGGCCACCCGCATCCAGCGCCTGCGTCGCCTGCGCCGGGGCATGCCCGCCGACTGGCGTGACCCCGCCGCCAATGCCCTGCTCACCGACAAATACGACGGCGCCCGTGGCGCCCGTGCCGAACTCGAACGCCTGCGCCAGCGCCTGGCCAACGGCGACTGGGTGACCGACGACACCGTGCTCACCCTCGCCGGCCGCCTCAAGGCCGACGTGCACGACCGGGAAAGCCAGTACGCCGAACGGGAACGCCACTGCACCGCCGCCCGCCGCATCACCGGCGAAGCCCGCGCCGCCTACATCGCCAAGCTGCGCGCCACCGTGCGCCAGTACGGCAAGAACCTGCGCGCCCTCGGCGATCTGGCCAATGTGGATGTGGACTGCCCGGTGCCGGCCCTCGACAACGACGACCGGGCCCTCGCCTCCGCCGGCCTCGAAGTGCGCTTCGACTTCGACCGCAAGGGCGCCGTGGGCCTCAACGACGGCGAGGCCTCGGGGGGCCAGCAGGTCATGAAATCCCTGATCCTGCTGATTGCCCTGCTGATGGACGAGGCCCGCCCCGGCGGCTTCGTCTTCATCGACGAGCCCTTCGCCCACCTGGACATCGCCAACATCGACCGGGTCGGCACCTTCCTGCGCGCCACCCGCGCCCAGTACCTCATCACCACCCCGGTCACCCACAACGCCAACGTCTTCGCCCCGGCCCAGCTCACCCTGGTCACCCGCAAGAAGAAACCCGGCGACGACTGGGCCCCGCCCATCGGCTTGATCCAGCGCGCCCTATAGCCGCGGGGCCGGGCAGCTTGAGCCCAGCCCGGCCCGACACGACTTGACACAAACCGCCTTCAGATTCACTGTCCACTGACGTTATTGGGTCAATCCAGCCACGGCCCGCTTCTCCATAATGCGCCTCACCCCGGCGTCTGCGCCTGTCGCCTCTCCCCTCGTCGTGCTGCTCAGCGGTGCCGAAACCCTTTCGCGCACCCGCGACCTGCGCGCGATCTTCCGCATCACCGCCGAAACCGCCATGCGCTTCGTGGATGGCAGCTATGGCCTGCTGTTCGCCGTGCGCTTCACCCCCCCGGATCTCACCGTCGGCCTGCTCGGCTGCTGCGTTTCCGACGGCACCGACACTTACTGGGACGACGTCTGCGACGGCCAGTCCTGGCTGCCTGTCGACCCCCTGCTGGCCGACTGCCTGCACACCGACTTCGGCCACGCGATCATGCACGAGGGCGACACGTGGCGCCTGGCCTTCGCCGTCGGCGCCCTCGGCCAGGCCCGCTGGGTCCTCGAGATCCACAGCCCCACCAAACCCCGGACCGCCGACTGCCAGGCCCTTACCCTCTTCCTGCGCTGCTTCGAAAACCAGCACCAGGCCTGGGAATATGCCAACCTCGACACCCTCACCCGGCTCCTCAACCGCAAAACCTTTGACGACGACTTTGAACGCCTCATCGCCGCTGCCGAGCTAGCCGAGCAGGCCCGCCAGGAACCCGCCGAACGCCGCACCCTCAGCCCCAACATCACCCAGCCCTGCTGGCTCGGGGTGGTGGATATCGACCACTTCAAGAAGATCAACGACAACTACGGCCACCTCTTCGGTGACGAAGTGCTGCTGCGCGTGGCCGACCTGATGCGCCAGAGCTTCCGCAACCACGACAAGCTGTTCCGCTTCGGTGGCGAGGAGTTCGTGGTCATGCTGCGCAACGTGGGTGAAGACAACGTGCAGACCATCTTCGACCGCTTCCGCGTGGCGGTGGAAGACCATGACTTTCCCCGGGTCGGGCAGGTGCGCTGCTCGGTCGGCTATTCGCGCATCGACCCGCGCCTGTCCCCGGCCGAACTGCTGGGCCGCGCCGACGAGGCGCTGTACTACTCCAAGGAACATGGCCGCAATCAGGTCAATGGCTTCGACGAGCTGATCATGAGCGGCAAACTGCGCATCAACACCCCGGCCGGCCAGGCCCAGATCCAGTCCGACATCGACGAGATCTTCCTCTGATCACCGCCACCGCGGCCGGCGGGCCGCGACGGGCGCCCCGGAGTGTGTCAAAATTGGGAGCTTTGCGGCGTCTTGAGCCTGCCGCCACCCCGATTCCGTTGATTGAAGAGCCCATCATGTCCGACCAGACCTCCTCGCCCGCCCAGGACGAAAACCACCTGATCGCCGAACGCCGGCAAAAGCTCGCCGAATGGCGCGCCACCGGCAAGGCGTATCCGAACGATTTCTCCCGGGAAAACACCGCCGGCAAACTCGATGAAGTCTACGGCGAGAAAACCGCCGAAGAGCTGGAAGCACTGCCGGTCGAGGTCAAGGTCGCCGGCCGCATCATGCTCAAGCGCGTGATGGGCAAGGCCAGCTTCATCACCATCCAGGATCTCTCCGGCCGCATCCAGCTCTACGTCACCCGCGATGCGCTGGGCGAAGAAGGCTACGCCGACTTCAAGCACTGGGACATCGGCGACATCGTCGGCACCATCGGCACCCTGTTCCGCACCAAGACCGGCGAGCTCTCCATCAAGAGCAACGAGCTGCGCCTGCTCACCAAGAGCCTGCGCCCCCTGCCCGACAAGTTCCACGGCCTCACCGACACCGAGACCAAGTACCGCCAGCGCTACGTGGACCTCATCATGAGCGAGGAGTCGCGCCACACCTTCGTGGCCCGCAGCCGCCTGGTGCAGTCGATCCGCAACTACATGACCGGCCACAACTTCCTCGAAGTCGAAACGCCGATGATGCACCCCATCCCCGGCGGCGCCTCGGCCAAGCCCTTCGTCACCCACCACAACGCCCTCGACATGCAGCAGTTCCTGCGCATCGCGCCGGAGCTCTACCTCAAGCGCCTCGTGGTCGGCGGCTTCGAGAAGGTCTTCGAGGTCAATCGCAACTTCCGCAACGAAGGCCTGTCGCCCCGTCACAACCCTGAATTCACCATGATGGAGTTCTACGAGGCCTACGCGAACTACCGCAGCCTCATGGACTTCACCGAAGGCCTGCTGCGCCACGCCGCCCGCGAGGCACTGGGTACCGAAGTCTTCGAATACCAGGGCCGCACCCTCGACCTCTCCCGCCCCTTCCACCGCCTGACCATCATCGAAGCCATCCGCAAGCACCACCCCGGCTTTACCGATGCCCAGCTGGCCGACGCCGACTGGCTCAAGCAGAAGATCAAGGACTTCGGCGAGAAGGTGAAGCCGGGCGGCCTCGGCAGCCTGCAGTTGCAGCTCTTCGAAGCCTGCGCCGAAGCCGAGACCTGGGAGCCGACCTTCATCATCGACTACCCAGTCGAAGTCAGCCCGCTGGCCCGCGCCTCCGACAGCAACCCCGAGATCACCGAGCGCTTCGAGCTCTTCATCGTCGGCCGCGAGATCGCCAACGGCTTCTCCGAGCTCAACGACCCCGAAGACCAGGCCGCCCGCTTCCAGGCCCAGGCCCAGGCCAAGGACGCCGGTGACGAGGAAGCCATGTACTATGACGCCGACTACATCCGGGCGCTCGAGTACGGTCTGCCTCCCACCGGCGGCTGCGGCATCGGCATCGACCGCCTGGTCATGCTGCTCACCGACAGCCCCGCCATCCGCGACGTGATCCTGTTCCCGCAGATGCGCCCGGAAGCGACCGACTGAGCCCGCGGGGCCGCCCCGTGCGGCCCCGGCCTGCAGCACCGTTCACGCCCCGAGCCGACCCCGACGCACCCATGACAGACCTGAAGCCCTACGACCTCCCGGAGCTGGAAGCCCTGGCCGAACAGATCAAGGCCGAGATCGCCAAACGGGAGCAGGAAGAAGCCGACCGGGCCCGCGCCGCTGCCGAAGCGGCCGCGGAAGCCGAACGCCGCGCTGTCGCCGAAGCTGAAGCCGCCCGCAAGGCGGCCGAGGCAGAGGCCGCACGCAAGACCGCCGAAGCCGCGGCCCGCGCCGAGGCAAAAGCCGAAGCCAAGGCCGCAGAAGCCGCCCGGAAGGAAGCCGTCGCCCGCGAAGCCGCTGCCCAGGCCGCCGCAAAGGCAGCCGAGCCCGCCGCCCCGGCCCCTGCCGCCCCCGGCCACATCCGCTACATGCACCCCTCCAACCGCGCCCTCACCTGGGACGGAAAAGGCCCCACCCCCGACTGGGTCCTGGCCTGGATGACCACCGGCGGCACCCTCTACGCCCTCGAAACCACCGCCGAAAAACTCGCACCGCGGCCGATTCCGGCGAGTTTTCTGAAGCACTGAACGCGCGCGGGGATCCTCACCGTCCAGATCGCCAGGGGACTCCTATGAGCACCGATATCCGCTGGAAACAGCGCTTCGACAACTTCGGCAAGGCGTTTCTCGAACTTCGTGAGGCGGTCGATCTGGCCGCGGCACGCCCCCTCTCCAAACTGGAAAAACAGGGTGCCATCCAGGGCTTTGAATGCACCCACGAACTGGCCTGGAATGTCCTGAAGGACTACCTGGAATATCAGGGCATCGTGGGCCTGATCGGCTCCCGCGACACCACCCGCGCAGCCTTCCAGCGCGGACTGATTGATGATGGCGAAGCCTGGATGGAGATGATCAAGTCCAGAAATCTCACCTCCCACGCCTACGACCGAGCCACAGCGGACGGCATCTACACAGCCATCCTTGAGCGGTTCTTTGATCAGTTCCAGAAACTGCAGCAGGAATTCACCCGCCGGCAGCAGGAGTCCTGATGGAATTCGGACTCCCGGAACGCACCTGCACCACCGTCCGCCAGATCCTCGCCAGCTACCCGCAGATCGAAAAAGCCGTGCTCTACGGCTCGCGGGCCAAGGGCAATTACAAGGCCGGCTCCGACATCGACCTGACCCTGTTCGGTGCGGCGCTGGACCACCAGTCGCTGATGTCCATCGCCTCGGCCCTGGAAGAATCCGACATCCCCTACACCGTTGATCTGTCGCTGTTTGAACAGATCGAAACCCCCGCATTGCGCGAGCATATTCAACGGGTGGGGCAGGTGTTTTACCAGAGATGAATGGCACCGGGTGCTGGATTGGCCAGACAGTATCTTGATCTGGCACCTCCCCCACACATCACCCCGCCGCCACCGCGCTCCCCAGCTTCACCACCCGCCCCGTCGCCAGCGCCTTCTTCAGTATCTTCCACATATCCAGGTCGAAGGCCGGGCGGCCGGATTCGAGCAGGGCGTGGACCTCGTCCTCGCCCCGGGCCGTACCCAGTCAGCACCAGTTGTCGATCACGTGCAGGGCCTCGCCCTCGCGCAGGCCGACGGGGCCGGCGTAAGGCCAGCGTTCAACCTTGAGCTTGTGCAGGGCCATCATCAGGCGGGCGCCGTGCAGGCCGCGGGATTCGGCGCCGATGCAGGCCCCCTTGCAACGCTTGATCTGGTAGCCGAAGCAGGGCTGGCCGCTGCGTACCTTCTCCAGGCCCAGGGACGCCTGGCACAGGGCGTGTTCGTCGGCCAGGGTGCGCAGGGCCTTGGTGGCGGCGGTCTTGCTGGTGAAGAAGCCGAACAGATTGTCCTGGCGCCCCGGGTCCAGGTCGGGCCCGCGCACCAGCGCCGGCATCCAGCCGCCCTGCCCGTCTTCCACCAGTTGCCAGGCGCACAGGCCGGTGCTGCGGCGCAGGCGGCGGTTATGGATGGGCTGACGCTCCTTGACCAGTTTCGCTTCGAGCAACAGCGCGCCCACCTCGCCGGGGGTCTCGATCCACTCGATGCGGCGCAGCTGCTGGGACAGGCTCATCTCCTTGGCGTTACTGTGGTCGGCGCTGAAATGGGACAGCACCCGGGTGCGGATGTCCTTGCTCTTGCCCACGTACAGGGGCAGGTCGTTCTCGCCGTAGAACAGGTACACGCCGGGCGTGCCGGGCAATTCGTCGAGGATGGACGGGTCGATGTGGGGCGGGAGCGCCGCGTGGCCGGTGAGCCGGGCAATGGCAGCATCGATGCGCTCCGGCTCGAACTGCCGGTGGATGAGCTGCCAGAACTGCCAGACCAGCTGGGCATCGGCCAGGGCCCGGTGACGCTCACCCACCACTAGGCCATGGCGCTCGATCAGGGCGTCCAGCCCATGGCGCGCGTGCTCGGGAAACAGCTCCCGCGACAGCCGCACTGTGCATAGCACCGGCGGCCGCAGGGGCAGGCCGACCCGATCGAAGGCATTGCGCAGGAAGCCGTAGTCGAAGCGGGCGTTGTGGGCGATGAACAGACGCCCGTCGAGCCGGTTGTAGATGTTCTCGGCGCAATCGGCAAAGCGCGGTGCGTCTTCCACCATCTCGTTGGTGATGCCGGTGAGGCGCTGGATGAACTCCGGGATGCGCCCTTCCGGCCGCAGCAGCTGCGACCACTCCCGCACGCCGTCCTCATCCACCTCGACGATGCCCACCTCGGTGATGCCATCCACGGTGGCCACGCCACCATTGGTCTCGATATCGACGAAGGCCAGGCCCCGCCAGCGTCCATTGCTGAATTTCAAGATATGCCTTCCTTGTTCGCTGCCTGGCTCCGACCGGCCCGGCCGGAGAACGTTCAGGCCCGCCCCGCCTCTTCCAGCGAAGAGGTCACGGCAGCGGCTGCGGCGCGATTATTGACCGACAGCTTGCGCAGCGCTTGCTGAATGTGATGTTTCACCGTCGCCGGGCGGATGCCGAGGTCGCCGGCGATCTGCGCATTGGTCTTGCCACCGCGCACCCCCTCCAGCACCTGGCGCTGGCGCGCGGACAAACCGCTGGCCACTCCCGCAAGCGGCGCCGTCTGGCGTTGGCGGAGCAGCGCCATGTAAAGATGGGGCAGCAGCAGCTCGGCCAGGTAGTGCTCCCGCGGCCCGGGCATGCCCGGCATGCCCAGAAACACGAACAGGCAGGGCGACAGGGCCGACACCCCACCGACCCCATGCACCAGGGCCTCGCCCCCCGCCGGAGTCGGCCAGGGGTGGACGCACGGGCGCTGACCCTGACGCTGCCAGTGACAGCGCAGCGCAACGCGAACCCCGTCGGACTGCGCACGCAGTGCGGCCTCGGCCTCGGGTGCCAACACGGCCCGGGAGAAAATCTCGATGGGCACCTCCCCGGCCGACCCGCCTTCAAACAGGCACACCAGGGTCTCATGGGGCAGGAAGCTCTGCAGCGCGCCCTGGGCCCACAGGTAGAACTCGCTCGGCCGACGTACCCGAACAGCCCCTTCCAGGGTCAGGCGCAGGCGCTCCAGGTCGTAGGGATCGAAGGACAGGGCGTCCATGGCGGCCGCTATCTCGCCAGGCCGACGACGGGGGGTGCGCCATCCTGCGGGCGCATCTGCCAGTCACAGTAGCGGGCCGCGTCGGCATGTTCCGCAGCGATGACCACCCACGGCGGCAGGGCCGCCCGGCGCCGCGCCTGCCGGGTGGAACGGCTGCGCACCGCCACGATCTGCCCGTCCACCCGATCCACCTGCCAATCGGCCGCGCCGGTCATCGGGTCAAGGTACAGGCGGCGCAGGTGCCGGCGCACAAAGGGCTGGCGCGGGTCGAGGAGCAGATCTTCGAGGTGCTGGGGATAGGCCGCCGCACCCGCAGGCGACAGGGCCCGATAGCTGGCCAGGGCCCGGGCAAACTCGCCGCCGATGAACAGCAGCTCGGCCTCACGCTCCCGCTGGGCGGCGGTGGACCACACCATACCGAAACCCGCCAGACCAAGGCCCAGGGCCGCCACGGCAAACAGCATCAGCAGATAGGTGGCGCCTCCCTGGCGCGACGCGGCCGTCATAGCTCGGCAAAGGGCTGGCCGTCGCGGCTGCGGCCGGGGGCGCTGCTGTGCAGGTCCCACAGGCCGTCGCCGCTGCCATCGGGCGGGGCGACGAGGGTCCACGCGTCCCGCCGCTCGATGATCGGGTCCACCGGCAGGGCACGCAGGTAGCGCCCGCTCACCAGCTCGTCCAGATCGCGGGGGTAACGCCCGGTGTCGCCGTGGAACTTGTCGATGGCGTCGCGGGTGACGGCCAGGGTCTGCACCAGCGCCGCCTCCCGGGCCCGCTCCAGGTGGCCGAAGTAGCGCGGCGCGGCGATGGACAGCAGGGTGGCGACAATGGCCATCACCACCAGCAGCTCCACCAGCGTGAAGCCCCGGCCCTCCCCTGCGCAGCGCCTCGCCATGGTGCTCACCACGCCCGGTAAGGCAACCCGTTGAGCCCAACACCGGGCGCACGGGAATACACATCGAAGACATCCGCCCCCGGGGCCGGCGCGTCCGCCGGGCTGGCGTAGCTGCGCAGTCCCCAGGTGGCCGCCGCGTCCACTGACGGATCGGTGCTGAAAGGGTCGCGGGGCAGGCGGCGCAGCACGTGGATGCGCCCCTTGCCCGGCGCGCGGGCATCCGGCACCCCGTCCACCAGTGCCTGCAGGGTGGGCGGATAGCCGTTGCCATCCGCCGGCCGGGCGATCCGCCCCTCGTCGCTGTAGCGCTTGTAGGTGTCGATGCCCTCGCGGAGCTGGCGCAGGGCCAGGCGCAGCTCGCTCTCCTTTGCCCGCTGGTTCGTCAGCTGCATGACGGGCACGGCCATGGCCGCCAGCACGACCACCACCGCCACCGTCACCACCATCTCGATCAGGGTGAAACCGCGGGCCGGCATGGGTCAGGGCGCGATACGCACGGCAAGGGGTTCGCCCACCGGCAGGGGCTGCACCTGGCCGCCGCTGCGCAGCTGGGCCGACAGGACCCCGAAGCGGGCCAGGCCGGTGGCACCGGGGCGAGCCCGGAAGCGGACCTCCAGGCGCGGCGCCGTACCCGCCGGCAGCTGCAGGGCCAGGGCGTCGCCGCCCTCACCGGGCTGATCCAGGGATTCAACCAGGGTCGTGTCGTAGGCCAGCAGCACGGGGCCGCCTTCGGTGGCCGGGCCGGCCAGCGTGAGGGCCAGCGCGAAGGACTCGCCCGCCCGCACCTGCTCCGGCGCCTCCAGCGCCAGCGCCGGCAGGCCCGGGTCCGCCACCACGGCAGCGGCCGGCGCCGGCATTGCAGCACCCGCCTGAGCCCCGCGCGGCGCAGCGGCCGCCACCCCGCCCGGCCCGAGCAGCAGGGGCGCGGCGCCCACCGCCGTCTCGGTGCCCGCCGCCCGGGTGGCTCCTGCCAGGGCCGGCTGGGCCAGGTTGCGCACCACCCGCGGGGTGATCAGCAGCACGATCTCGGTCTTGTTGCCCACGTCGCGCTGGCTGCTGAACAGCCGCCCCAGGCCCGGCACCTCGCCAAGGCCGGGCAGGCGGTAGGCCGAGCTGCGCTCCTCGTCGCTGATCAGCCCGGCGAGCACCTGGGTCTCCCCGTCCTTCAGGCGCAGGGAGGTGGCGGCGCTGCGCGTGCCCACCTGATAGGCCAGGGAGCTGGACGGCCCGAGCACCTCCTTGACGATGCTGCTCACCTCCAGGTTCACCTTGATGGCCACCTCGTCATCCAGATGCACCGAGGGCTCCACCTCCAGCTTGAGGCCCACGTCCAGGTAGTTCACCGACGCCGACACCCCCACGTTGGCTGTGGAAGTGGTGGTAAACACGGGCAGCTTCTCGCCGATGTGGATGCGTGCCTTGTCCCGGTTCTTCACCCGGATGCGCGGGTTGGCCAGGATGTTGGAGTTCCCGTCCTGATCGCGCAGGTTGAGGAGCAGGCCCTGGTTGGCCACGTAGGGCACCATGGCGCCGGTATTGCGCAGGTTGATGTTGCCCGCCAGCAGCTGCCCGCCCAGGTTCTGGGTGATGGTGGTGCCGGTGGTGGTGGTCACCGCGCTGGTGGTGGACGGCTGCAGCAGGCCGTAGCCGATCTGTTCCGGAAAGCGCAGGCCCAGCTCCAGCAGGCGGTTGCGGCTCACCTCCATCACCTCCACCTCCAGCATCACCTCCGGCTCGGCCAGGTCCAGGCCGGCGATCAGGCGCTCGGCCAGGCGCACCGCGTCGGGGGTGTCCTTCATCACCAGCAGGTTGAGCTTGTCCTCCACAAACACGTCCTTGGTCTTGACCATCTGCTTGATCATGGCCATGGCCTGCTTGGGGTCGGCGTTGGCCAGGTAGAAGCTGCGGGTCACCAGCTCCTGGTAGTCCTTCTGCTTGGCCGGGGTGTTGGGGTAGATCAGCACCGAGCGCTCGTTGAGGAGCTTGCGCTCAAGCTGCTGGGTCACCATCAGCAGCTTGAGCACATCATCGACGCTGCTCCGGCGCACGAAGATCGACACCTTGGTGTCGGGCCGCACGTCCTTGTCGAGCACGAAGTTAAGGCCCGACTCCCGGGACAGCACCTCCAGCACCCCACGCAGGGGCGCGTCCCGAAACTCCACGGTCACGGGTTTTGCCAGGGGGCCGGCCAGGGCTGCCGGCAGCGGGTCGCGGGCGGCGGCCCGCTCGTCCAGCCGGCGCATCACGTCCCGGGCAAGGGGGTGGGCGGGGTCGGCCGCCAGCACGGCCCGGGCTGCGCTGTCGGCGGCCACCGCGTCGCCCTTGTCCAGGTGGCGCTGGGCCTCCCGGGCGCTGTTGTCGCGGGCCTGGCGGGCGGCGATGGCCTCGTAGCCGGCCGCCACCCGGGGGTGCAGGGGGTCGAACTGGCGGGCCAGCCCGAGGGCCGCCTCGGCCTGCTCGAAACGCCCCGCCGCCCGGGCCTGATCGGCCAGGGCCAGCTGGCGCGCCACCAGCATGTCGCGCTGGCGCAGGTAGTAGCTGCGCAGCTCCAGGTTGCGCGGGTCGGCGGTCACCTTGTCGCGCAGCTCACGCAAGGCCAGCTCGGGGCTACGGGTGGCAAAGGCCTGGCGACTCTCCTCCAAGGCAGGGTTGGCGGCGCAGGCCAGCAGGCCCCACACCAGCACCAGGAGGCAGGGAAGGCGAAGAGTTCGCAAGGCAGGCATCACGGTCATGGCAGGGCCCCGCTGACGAGGCTTTGAGTCTGGTTGAGCGGCAGGTAAACAAGATCGACACGGGCGCGGCCGACGGCACTCACCCGGTAGCGGCCCTCCAGCACGTCGCCCACCCGCACGATGTGCAGCCGCTCGCCCTCGGCCAGCAGCGCCGCCGGCGGGCCACCGTCCTCGTATATGCCGCCGTGGCGGAAAGGCAGCGGCGGCGCCGTCGGGCGGGCCACCGGCGGCGGGGGTGGAGGCGGCGGCTGAAAGCTGCGCACGGGGAACAGATCGGTGGCGGATTCATCGCCCCGCGTTCGCGCCGGGCGGGCCAGGGCGGCCAGGTCCGGGCGCGAACCGGCGGGCTCACGGCGCTGGGCCTTTCCGGCCCCACGCGTTGTTGGTGGTGTATCCGCGTCGTCCAGGCCGGATGCCCACCACGCCGCCAACAGCGACAAGGCCAGCGCGCCCAGCAACAGTGGCTGCCGCTTCATGGCCGGCGCCTGACGAAGATCACGAAGCGCACCCGCGCCTCCAGGGCCGGCACCCCGATGGCGGCGCGCTGCAGGCTCAGGTGCTCCACGGCCACCTCGGGCATTTCGGCCAATACATCGGTGATCCATCCCCGCAGCGCCCCGTAGGTCCCTCGGGCCGGCAGCTCGAGGGTGATCCGCTCCAGCGGCGAGGCGGTATCGGCGGCCGTGCGGTAGTCGGCCTTGTCCACCTCCACGCCCCGGGCCAGGGCATGGCCGTGCAGGCGAAGCAACAGGTCGGGCAAGGCCGCCGCGCCCGGAAAGCCGGCGTGGAAGGCCTCCAGCCGGCCCCGCTCGGACATCGCCACCGGGGCTGGCTGGCGCAGGCGCCGGCTCAGGGCACGACTTTCCTGCTGCAGGCTGTCAGCCTCCGCGTCCAGGCTGCGGTTGCCGCTGAGGTCGAAGCTCACGGCGAACAGGGCCAGGGCGACGCCGGCCACACCCGCCGCCCCCGCCCGCCGAAAGCTGCGCCCGGCCGACTCCCGGATCCGCTCGGCAGTGCTCATGGCCGTGCCTCCCAGCGGGCGGTGAGCTGAAAGCTGACCACAGGCTCGCCCTCGCCGGCACGCAGGGCGTAGCCGGCCAGACGTGGCTGGCGCAGCCGGGGGCCGGCCTCGAGACGGCTGACAAAGGCGAACACCTCGGACAGGGTGCGGGCCTCGCCGGCCAGGCGCAGGCTGCCGGTGGCGGCGTCCTGCTCCAGTTCAAGCAGGGCCACGCCCGGGTCGTCGGCCGCCCGCTCCAGCTCGGCGAGCAGGCCGGCCCAGTCCCGGGCGAGCAGGCCGGCCACCGCCAAGGCCGGGCGGATCTCCCCGTCGGCGAGGGGCCGCGGCGGCGCCCCGCCCCCGCCCCGGGCATCCACGGCGCGGCGGGCCCGGGCCAGCAGACGGGTCTCATCGGCGAGTCGGGCATCCAGGGTCTGGTATTCCAGCAGCACGCCGGCCGCGGCACTGAGCCCGAAGGCCAGCAGCACCCAGCCCAGCAGGCTGGGCCAGCGCCGGCGGGCGACCCGATCCAGCGCCAGGGGCGGCGGCGGACACGGCCTCACTCCCCGCCCTCCAGGTGCACACCACGCCAGCCGGCGGGCAGCGTGTCGATGGTTGCAGCGCTGTCGGTGGCACCGCACAGGTACAGGGTGTTGCCGGAGGTGTTGCCGCTTGTGGCCGCGGCGGGCGGCAGCGTGGCCAGCAGGGTGACCAGGCAGGCAACGGCCGCCGCCGCGTCGGCACGGGCGACCGGCTGGCTGCGCACGGCCCGCCACTGGCCACCCTGCCACAGGCCCAGGGTCACCCGTCCGGCCTCCAGCCGGGCCAGGGCCCCGTCGCCGCGCAAGCGGGGGCGCAGGCGGTTGTAGCTGCGCGGAAAGGCCGGCTCCAGGGCCACCAGTCGCAGGCCCCGGCTACCCACAAAGCCCTTCAGCGCAGCCTCCAGTGCGGCCGGCAGGGCCACGCCCAGGCTGGGCAGGCAGATGGCGTCCCGGTCGGCCTGCACCACCCACGGGCCGGCACCGAACACGGCATGGAAGCGGTGCTCGACGAAGGCCGCGCGCTCCCCGGCCTTGAGCCCCGCCGGCCAGTCCAGGCGCAGGTAGCGGACGTGGCGGTCGGCCACACATACGGCCAGGCGGGTTCGCCGCGGCAGGGCCGGCAGCGCCGCCAGGCTGGCGTCCCAATCGCCACTGCAGGGCAGGCTCAACGCGGGCTCGCCGCGCCGGCTCAGGCAGAGCGTCGCGGGGCCGATGGCGAGCTGCACCGTCTCAGGCCACAAAGGTGACACGGTTCAGCTCCTGGAGGGTGGTGAGGCCGTCACGGACCAGGGCCAGCCCGGCCTCCCGCAGGCTGATGAAGCCGCGCTGCCGAGCCGTCTCCTTGAGCACCCGCAGGGGTGCCCGCCCGGTGATCAGGTCGCGCAGCTCGTCGTCCAGCAGCAGCACCTCGGCGATCGCCCGGCGCCCCCGGTAGCCCGAGCCCCGGCACTGGCCGCAGCCACTGCCGGCGCGGAAGCGGAAGTCGGCCAGCGGCCCCGCCATCCCGGAGGCGGCCAGGGTGGCGGCATCCGGCACACTGTCGGTACTGCAGGCCGGGCAGTTGATGCGCAGCAGGCGCTGGGCCACCACCCCGTTGAGGGCCGCCACCAGGTTGTAGGGATCGACCCCCATGTGCATGAAGCGGCCGATCACGTCGAAGACGTTGTTGGCGTGCACCGTGGTGAACACCAGGTGGCCGGTGAGGGCCGCCTGGATGGCGATCTCGGCGGTCTCCGGGTCGCGGATCTCGCCGACCATGATCTTGTCCGGGTCGTGGCGCAGGATGGAGCGCAGGCCGCGGGCAAAATCCAGCCCCTTCTTCTCATTCACCGGGATCTGCAGCACGCCGGCCAGCTGGTACTCCACCGGGTCTTCGATGGTGATCACCTTGTCCTGGCCGGTGTGGGTCTCGGACAGCAGCGCGTACAGGCTGGTGGTCTTTCCCGAGCCGGTGGGGCCGGTGACCAGCAGCATGCCGTAGGGCTCGGCGGCCATGTGCCTGAGGCGGGCGCGGGTGGTGGCGTCGAAGCCCAGGGTGTCGAGGGACAGGCCGGCCAGCTCGCGGGTCAGATGCTCCTTGTCGAGGATGCGCAGCACCGCGTCTTCACCGTGGATGCTGGGCATGATGGACACCCGGAAGTCGATGGCCCGCCCCCCGGCCTGCACCTTGAAGCGCCCGTCCTGGGGCACGCGCCGTTCGGCGATGTCCAGCTCGGCCAGCACCTTGAGGCGCGACACGGCCTGCTCGGCCAGGGCCGTGCCGGGCACGCTGCCCATCCGGTTGAGCACCCCGTCCACCCGGTACTTGATGACCAGCCCACCGGGCTGGGACTCCAGGTGGATGTCGCTGGCCCCCTGGCGGATGGCATCGTAGAGAGTGGAGTTGACCAGCTTCACCACCGGGCTGGCGTCGCCGGCGATGCGGCGCAGGGACAGATCCTCCCCCTCATCGCCCTCCGCCGCCGCCTCGGCGCTGCCCAGCACATCGGCCACCACCCGATGGGCCGACTCGTGCCGGGCCAGGCAGGCGGCCACATCGTCACGCAGGGCCTGACGCAGGCTGAAGGCCTCGGCCAGACTGCCCCCCAGGCCGTCCACCAGGTCGGTGTCGGCTGGGTCGGCCAGGGCGATCACCAGCTGCCCGCGGGCGTCCCGGCCGGCAAAGGCGTCCCGGCGCAGGGCCATGTCGAAGGACAGCACCGCAAAATCGGGCACCAGGGCCAGCAGCTCGGCGTGGGCGATGGGCGGCATGCCCGCGGGTATGGCGCTCACTGGATGCTCTCCGCCACCTGGAAGATGGGCAGGTAGAGCATGATCAGGATCAGCCCCACCGCCACGGCGATCACCAGCATCAGCAGGGGGCCGGCCAGGCGGGTCAGCACGTCGAGCCAGCGGGCGCTCTCCTCCTCGTGGAACTCGGCCGCCCGCTCCAGCATTTCCCCCAGATTGCCGGCCCGCTCCCCCACCGCCACCATGCGCAGGGCCACCGGCGTGGCCAGGCCGTTGGCCTGCAGGGTGGCGGCCAGACCCTGGCCCTCACGCACCTGATTGATGCTGGCCTGCAGCCCCGGGCGCAGCACCGGCGAGAGCAGCCCCTCCACCATGCCCATGGCCGTCACCGCCGGAATGCCACCCCGCAGCAGCATGCCCAAAGTGCGGTAGAAGCGCGCCAACTCGAAAACCCGCAGGCGCTCCCCCACCCGGGGCAGGCGCCAGGCCAGGCGCAGCGCCGCCGCACGGGTGGCGGGGCGACGCAGGATGGCCACCACCATCGTGATCAGGGCCAGCACCCCGCCCCCCACCAGGGGCGCATGGGCCTGCATCAACTGGCCCCATTGCAGCAGCAACTGGGACATCCACGGCAGCTCGCCCCCCACCGTCTCGAAGACCTGGGCAAAGCGCGGCACCACGAAGAGCAGCAGAAAGAGCATCACCGCCCCGCCGACAAGCAGCAGCAGCGCCGGGTAGACGGCCGCCGACACCAGCTTGCCGCGCACCAGGGCGAGCTGCCGCTGGTAGTCGATATAGCGAACCAGGGCCTGGGCCAGATCGCTGGTGCGCTCGGCAGCGCGGATGGTGGCCACATAAAGATCCGGGAAGGCCTGGGGCCGGGCCGCCAGGGCCAGGGACAGGGTGCGCCCCTCCCGCAGACTCTCCCCGAGGCCCAGCAAAACCTCCCGCACGCCGGCCCGGGTCTCCTTCTCCGCCAGGGCGGCCAGGGCCTCGGCCAGGGGAATGCCCGCCGCCAGCAGGGCCAACAATTCCTGGTTGAACAACTGCAGCGGAAACCGCCCCCCCGCAGCCTTGCCATCCACGGGGGTCACGGACATCACCGCCAGCCCCTGGGCCACGGCCAGACGCCGGGCAGCCGCCGCATCAGGCGCGGCCAGCTCAAGCTCATGGATGGCGGCGGCCCCCGCCAGGGCCCGGATGCGGAAACGCATGACCTACCAGTTGACGATGTCGGCAGCCTCGCCCGTCCCGCCGGGCTGGCCGTCGCGGCCGAAGGAGTAGAGATCGAACTCCCCATGCTCACCCGGCTGCACATACTGGTAAGGCTTGCCCCAGGGATCATTGGGCAAGGCCTTCTTCAAATACGGGCCGGCCCAGCGCGACGCCTCCGCCGGCGCAGTCATCAAGGCCTGCAGGCCTTCCTCGGTGCTCGGGTAACGCCCCAGGTCGATGCGGTACTGGTCCAGCGCCTTCTCCAGGCCATCGATCTGCGCCCGCACCGCCTTCACCTCCGACCGGCCTATGTGGGCGAAGAACTTGGGGCCGACATAGCCCGCCAGCAGGCCGATGATGCTCATCACCACCAGCAGTTCAAGAAGGGTGAAACCGCCGATGCGACAGCGCGCACGGGGAATGGAGGAAACACGGACAGTCGGCATGGTCGGCGCAGACTAGGGGAGCTTCGTGACAGGAGCGTCACGGCTTGAAGTCATTGCGGTTTCAAGGCGGGGACGGCAAGGCGACGGTAATCGGGCTCACAGAGCGGGCGGGATGCCACGCGAACCATTGATCACCCGCATTTGTCCGGGCTACGGCTACCGGCGCACCCGCAAGACACCCAGGCAGACCACCTGATTCGAAGTCGCGCAGGACGTGATGGGTGCGCGGCGAAGGCTACGCTACGCCCCCGCAGGAGACAGGCTGCAACGTGCATGCCGAGGTGAACACCCCGATGTTGGCCGAAGGGACCGTAGGGGTGACTTCAGTCGCCCGCGGACTTTGATCAGCGGCATGCCTCTGTTTAACGCGCGGATGGGCGACTGAAGAGGGTGTTGTAAATCCCTTTTCACCCCCGCATTTCACGCCAAACCAGGCTACGCCGGGGTCAATCGGACGCGTAGCGCCGCTGGGCGCCTGCCGGTGAGCCGCCCACGCCATTG
>NZ_JBIJDC010000121.1:0-13372 GCF_044344315.1 Zoogloea sp.
GACCGCCGACTACGCCTTCGGCCAGGCCCTGGAAAAAGACGCCTCGGCGGTGGTCACAGCCAACGGCGGCAAGGTGCTGGGCTCGGTCCGCCACCCCTTCCCCGGCTCCGACTTCTCATCCTTCCTGCTCAAGGCCCAGTCCTCCGGCGCCCAGGTGATCGGCCTCGCCAATGCCGGCGCCGACACCACCAACGCCATCAAGCAGGCCGCCGAGTTCGGCATCACCCCGACCCAGTCCCTGGCCGGCCTGCTGATGTTCATCACCGACATCCACTCCCTCGGCCTCAAGACCACCCAGGGCATGTACCTGACCGAAGGCTTCTACTGGGACCTGAATGACGAAACCCGCGCCTGGTCGAAGCGTTTCTTCGGCGTGCAGAAGAAGATGCCGACCATGGTCCAGGCCGGTCAGTACTCCTCGGTGTATCACTACCTGAAGGCCGTCAAAGCTGCCGGCACTGACGACACCAAGAAGGTCATGACCCAGATGAAGAAGATGCCGATCAACGACTTCTTTGCCAAGAACGGCCAGATCCGCGAAGACGGCCGGATGGTCCACGACATGTACCTGATGCAGGTGAAGAAGCCCGCCGACTCCAAGTACCCGTGGGACTACTACCACGTCCGTCAGACCATCCCTGCAGCCGAGGCCTTCCAGCCCCTGGCTCAGTCCCGCTGCCCGCTGGTCAAGAAATAAGCCGCTGCAACCACGATCCCCGGAGCGGCCCAGCGCCGCTCCGGCCCTGGAGTGACCCATGGAAATATTCGGCGTCCCATCCGCCCTGCTGGGCAGCCAGCTGCTGGTCGGGCTGATCAACGGCTCGTTCTACGCAATCCTCAGCCTCGGGCTGGCGATCATCTTCGGCCTGCTCAACATCATCAACTTCGCCCACGGGGCCCAGTACATGATGGGCGCCTTCATTGCGTGGCTGGCCCTGACCAAATTCAACGTGAACTACTGGGTGGCCCTGATTGCTGCCCCGCTGCTGGTCGGCCTGTTCGGTGTGATCCTCGAGCGCACCATGCTGCGCAAGCTCTACAAGCTCGACCATCTCTACGGCCTGCTGCTGACCTTCGGGCTGGCCCTGATCATCGAAGGCGTGTTCCGCGACCAGTTCGGAATCTCCGGTGAGTCCTATGAAGTCCCCGAGGCACTCTCCGGCGGCATTCACCTGGGCTTCATGTTCCTGCCGATCTACCGCGCCTGGGTCATCGTCGCATCCCTGACCGTGTGCTTCGGCACCTGGTACATGATCGAGAAGACCCGCCTGGGCGCCTACCTCCGCGCCGGTACCGAGAACTCCCAGATGGTCCAGGCCCTCGGCATCAACGTGCCCCTGCTGATCACCTTCACTTACGGTTACGGCGTCGCCCTGGCAGCCTTTGCAGGCGTACTGGCTGCACCGGTCTTCCAGGTGAATCCGCTGATGGGCTCCAACCTGATCATCGTCGTCTTCGCGGTAGTGGTCATCGGCGGCATGGGTTCCATCCTCGGCTCCATCGTCACCGGTATCGGGCTGGGGCTTATCGAGGGCCTGACCCGGGTCTTCTACCCGGAAGCCTCCGCCGTGGTCGTCTTCGTCATCATGGTCATCGTCCTGCTGGTACGGCCTGCGGGTCTGTTCGGCAAGGCCTGAAAGGACTCCCCGTGAGCACAACCAAGCAGCCCTCCGCCCTGATCAAGACTGAAGTCTTGTACACGGGCCTGTTCATCGTCGGTCTGATCGCCCCCTTCGCGGTCTACCCGACCTTCCTGATGAAGCTGTTCTGTCTCGCCCTGTTCGCCTGCGCCTTCAACCTGCTCCTCGGCTTTGCCGGCCTGCTGTCCTTCGGACATGCGGCCTTCCTGGGCACAGCCGGCTACGTCTGCGGGCTGATGGTGCGCGACGTGGGTGTCACGCCCGAGGTTGGCATCCTCGCCGGCACCGTATCGGCGGGCCTTCTGGGCTGGCTGTTCGGCGTTCTGGCCATCCGGCGCACCGGAATCTACTTTGCGATGATCACCCTGGCCCTGGCCCAGATGGTCTACTTCATCGTGCTGCAGGTGAAGGCCACCGGCGGCGAGGACGGCCTGCAAGGCGTGCCCCGCGGCCACCTCTTCGGGCTGGTGGATCTGTCTGACAACGTCGCCATGTACTACCTGGTGTACGCAGTCTTCAGCATCGGCTTTTTCATCATCTACCGCACCATCCACTCGCCCTTTGGCCAAATTCTCAAGGCCATCCGCGAGAACGAACCGCGGGCGATCTCGCTGGGCTACGACGTGAGCCGGTTCAAACTGATGGCCTTCGTGATCTCGGCATCCCTGGCCGGCCTGGCGGGCGCCACCAAGACCCTGGTGTTCCAGCTGGCATCCCTCTCGGACGTCCATTGGCACATGTCGGGCGAGGTGGTGCTGATGACACTGCTGGGCGGCCTTGGCACCATCCTCGGTCCGGCCGTCGGATCTGCAACCATCGTGACCCTGCAGAACGAACTGGCCGACAAGGTCGGCTCCTGGGTCACCGTTATCATGGGCCTGATCTTCGTGATCTGCGTGCTGGCCTTCCGGCGCGGCATCGTCGGCGAAATTCAGGCCCTCATCCAGCGCGCCGGCATCCGCTAGGAAAAGCGGCGGCGCCATTCAACGCCATGGCAGGATAAAAAAACGGACGGCCAAGGCCGTCCGTTTTTTATTGTCCAAATCCGCTTCAGACCCGGAACCGGGAGACCGTCTGCTGCAGTTCGCTGGCCAGGTTTTCCATGTCCTGGGCCGCACGCGCCGTGGAGTCAACGGCATCCGTGTTGTCCCTGGCCATCTCCGCGATCATCTCGATACTGCCCGCCACCGCGGCGCTGGCATTGCGTTGCTGCTCGGTCGCCTCGGCAATCTCATCGAGACCGCGCCCCACATCCACAACCGACTCATTGGCCGACGCAATGGCGCTGGACACGGAGGCGACCGCCTCCCGACTCGACGTCAGATGATCAAGGCCCCGGTGGATGGACTGGCGAACCGCAACGGACTGCTTGGAGAGACGTGAAGTCACTGCATCGATCTCGCCCGCCGACTTGGCGGACTTTTCTGCCAACTTGCGCACCTCGTCGGCCACGACGGCAAATCCACGCCCCTGCTCCCCGGCCCGCGCCGCTTCGATCGCGGCATTGAGGGCCAGAAGATTGGTCTGCTCGGCGATATCCCTCACCTCCTGCGTCATCGACGTGATCGACGAGGTGGACTGGACGAACTCCTCGACGGAATCGGCCATCTGGCGCACTGCATCCTCGGCGTGGCACACCTCGGCCACGAGGGAATCGAGCGTACGCCCTCCCTCCTCTGCCCGCCGCAGACTCTCCTGGGAACGCTGATGTACCCGCTCGGCACTGGCAGCCACGTTGGCGATGTTGGTCGCCATGTGCTCGACAGAAGCTGCTGCACTCAGGGACTGATCGTTCTGCCGGCGCGATCCGTCGGCCACCCGCCCGGCACTGGCGGCGAGTTGATGAGCCGAGCCCGTCACCCGGGATGCAGATTCGGACACATGACGCACCAGCTGCGCGATGGTGCCGAGCATCTCGTTGAAAGTCGCAGCCGTCTTGCCGATCTCGTCCTGGCCCGCGACCTTGAGGCGCCGGGTCAGGTCCCCTTCCCCCTTGGCGATCTCCGAGAGGCTCCGATTCATATCAGTCAGCGGGCTGACAACGAACTTGCGGATGAAGAAAACCACGAAGACGATGAGCGGAAGCGACAGGGCCAGCGCGCTGAAGATGCTCTTCCACATGAAGGTATCGACTGCCGCATTCACCTTGTCGAGGGACACCTTCATGCTGACCAGCCCCAGTGGCGTTCCCACCGGGACCTGGTGACAACCGACGCAGTTCTTGCCCAGGTAGTTCTCGGAGGCCAGCGCGGGCTTTACCACCCTCAGATACTCGCCTGACTTGGCATCGCTCTCCACCCGGACCAGCTCCTTGCCGCTGGCGATCACAGCCTTTTCGTCCGTATCCAGCGGTGCTGCTGGCCGATTGCCCGGACCAAACTGCTTGCTGACGGCGTCACCACGGATCACGACCAGATCCTTGATCACGGAAAGCTGCTTGATCTGGTCAAGAAAGACCTCACGCTGCCCCACGGTTCCGGTGATCATCATTCCGGTCAGTCCAGCCATGGTCATTTCATGGACAGAATGGGCAAAATCTTCGGCCTGGGCTATCGCGGTCTGTCGATTCACGCGGGTTTCCCACGCAATCATGCTGCCCCAGGCGATAACCAGCATCAGCCAGATGGCACCCGTCAGACGCAACCAGATGGGTGTGTCGGCAAGCTTGCGCATGTGTCTCTTCCTCTAAACAGCCGGGGATCGTCGTGACCCGGTCTGAAATACCTGTGCGGGTCTACGGCAGGGAAACGGTGCGCCTTAAGGCAGCGAGGAGAAATCAGTTACCGGGCTTGACCGACGCGGGACGGGCGTTGAGACGCTGGGTGGCGGCGCTCCAGTCGGCGCGGGCAAGCAGGGGCCAGGCCAGCAGGGCGCGGTCGAGGGACTCGTCAATGAGTTCGGACTCCTCGCGCCGGGGCGGCTTGAGGACGAAGTTGGCCACTTCGTTGCGGTCTCCAGGGTGGCCGATGCCAACCCGCAAGCGCCAGAAATCCTGAGTCCCAAGATGTGCGGTGATGTCCTTGAGGCCGTTGTGACCGCCCAGGCCACCGCCGAACTTCAATCTGAGCTGGCCTGGAGGAATGTCGAGTTCATCATGAACGACGAGGATCTCCGCAGGCTCAATACGGTAGAAACGCGCCAGTGCAGCAACGGACTGCCCGGATCGGTTCATGAAGGTCTGGGGCATCAGCAGCCACACCCCGTTCTGACGGGCGTTGGCCGCCAGGCCATGAAAGCGCGCTTCCTTGCTAAAGGAAGTTCCCAGTTCGCGGGCCAGGCGCTCACAAAACCAAAACCCGGCGTTATGCCGGGTTTCAGTGTACTCACTGCCGGGATTGCCGAGGCCGACGACGAGCTTCGGTGCAGGCTGGCTCATCGTTCAGGTGGCCTCGCAATCCTCAGGTGAATCAGGCAGCCGGGGTTTCCTCGGCAGCATCGTCGCTACCGCGGACAGCCAGGATGGTGGCCAAAACCGGGTCTTCACCGTGGGTCAGGGCCTTCACACCCTTCGGCAGGGTCAGGGCGGAAACGTGGATGGAGGAGCCCGTCTTCAGATCCTTCAGATCCACTTCGATGAACTCGGGCAGGTCGCCCGGCAGACACTCGAGGTCGAGTTCGGTCAGCGGGTGGGAAACCATGCCGCCTTCGAGCTTGACGCCCGGAGCGATGTCGGCGTTGATGAAGTGCAGGGGCACCTTCACGTGGATCTTGTGGGTAGCGTCAACGCGCTGGAAATCCAGGTGCAGGACCTGCTGCTTGTACGGGTGCCACTGGGTGTCCTTGAGAATCACGGACTGGTTGGCACCGTCCAGCACCATGGTCAGCACGGAGGCGTGGAAGGCCTCGTTGCGCAGGGCATGGAAGATCTCGTTGTGATCGACTTCGATCTGGGCGGGGGCGCCGGAACCGTACACGACGGCGGGAACACTGCCAGCGCGACGCAGGCGGCGGCTCGCACTCGTGCCCTGCAGAACGCGCGTCTTGGCGTTGAATTGAATGGTCATCTTTGCTACTCCGGTTGATGGGCCCGTCCGCGACCAGACGGGCTGAAAAAAGCCGGTGGGCTTGCACCCACCGGCTTGGAAATGAATGGCTTACTCGTTGAAGAGGGAGCTGACAGACTCTTCGTTGCTGATCCGCAGAATGGTGTCGGCGAGAAGCTCGCCGATCGACACAAAACGGATGCGCTTGCAGGCCCGGGCTTCGTCGGACAGCGGAATGGTATCGGTCACCACCAGCTCGTCCAGATCAGATTCATTGATGCGGCTGATGGCCGGGCCGGACAGCACGGCGTGGGTACAGTAGGCCATCACACGCTTGGCCCCGTTTTCCTTGAGCGCCTGGGCCGCCTTGCACAGGGTGCCTGCGGTGTCGACGATGTCGTCCATGATTACGCAGGTGCGACCCTCGACTTCACCGATGATGTTCATCACCTCGGAGACGTTGGCCTTGGGACGACGCTTGTCGATGATGGCCAGATCGCACTCGAGGCGCTTGGCGAAGGCGCGGGCACGAACCACACCGCCCACGTCCGGCGACACGACCATCAGGTTTTCGTATTTCTGCTTTTCCAGGTCATCCAGCAGCACAGGGGCTGCGTAGATGTTATCCACCGGAATATCGAAGAAACCCTGGATCTGGTCGGCGTGGAGATCGACAGTGAGGACACGCTGCACACCGGCGGCCTGGAGCATGTTGGCCACCACCTTGGCAGTGATGGGCACACGGGCCGAACGGGGGCGTCGATCCTGACGGGCGTAGCCGAAGTAAGGAATCGCTGCGGTGATGCGACCAGCGGAAGCCCGCTTCAGCGCATCCACCATGATCAGCAATTCCATGATGTTATCGTTGGTGGGAACGCAGGTCGGCTGGAGGACGAAGACATCCTTGCCGCGTACGTTCTCGAGAAGTTCGACATTGACTTCGCCGTCCGAGAAACGACCAACCGTGGCCGAACCCAGAGACTTCCCAAGACGACGCACTACATCTGCGGCCAGCTTGGGATTGGCGTTGCCGGTGAAAACCATCAGGCTGCCCGAAGCCATGATCACCTCTCGTTACTGCAAAGTAGAACAGCTTAAAACAAAACGGGCAGGTTTTTGGCCTGCCCGCTGAATTTGGCTGGGGAAGAAGGATTCGAACCTTCGAATGCCGGAATCAAAATCCGGTGCCTTGACCAACTTGGCGACTCCCCAAAAAATCGTTTTCGCTAGCTCACACAAGCCAGCCTTGCAGTGGATGCCTGTCCAGCCCTGAGGCTACCCAGACCTTCCAGCCCTGCGGGGCCGCCGCGGCGACCTGCCTTGCTTCCTCCTCCGAATCGAAGGGGGCAAAGATACAGGCCCCTGAACCGCTCATTCTTGCTGCCCCATACTGCGACAACCAGACCAGCGCCTCAGCCACTTCGGGAAACCTTTTGCAGACTGTTGCCTGCATATCGTTCCGCGTTGTGTGTGTTGCGAAGGCGCGCATTATTATGGGTTCGGTGTTCCGCGTCAACTCTTCTGCGGAAAAAATTTCAGCGGTGGGCACCGACACCCCGGGCGCGATCACCACATACCAGGCCGGCGCCACACTCAAGGCCTGGAGCGCTTCTCCAACGCCCTCCGCAAAAGCGGTCTCGCCAAAGACAAAGAAAGGCACGTCCGCCCCCAGGCTCAGGCCGATCTCCTGCAGGCGTTTTCCGGGCAGCTTGCAGCCCCACATCCGGTTAAGTGCAATCAGTACGGTGGCGGCATCCGAGCTTCCGCCACCCAGCCCGCCCCCCATGGGGATACGCTTGCATACGCCGATTTCGACCCCCTGCGACGAACCCGTGGCCTGCTGCAGGGCACACGCGGCACGCACCACCAGATCGGTCTCAGGCGGGACACCCGGCACATCCGTGGTCCGCAGGATGCGGCCATCGCTCCTGAGCGAGAGCTGGATCTCGTCACCCCAGTCGAGCAAACGGAAGGCGGTTTGCAGCAGATGGTAGCCATCCGGGCGACGGCCGACGATATGAAGAAAGAGATTGATCTTGGCCGGTGCCGGCAGGCGCACTTCCGTGGCGGCCGGATCAAAGGGGATAGGATGCATGTCAGGGGTTCCAGGCATCGACGATCAGGCGCAGGCGGGTATCGCCGCGATGAACGTCGATCTTGCGGGGCAGGTCGTCGGGCTCGCCTCCCGCGTACTCGGTGTAGTCAATGGTCCAGCCACGATCGATGACCTGCCGGGGGCGCCCGAGGGCATCGAGTTCGCGCACCTCCGCCCCTTCCCGGACTCTTGCTGTCACCCATCGGGGCAGTTCGGTGAAGGGGGCGCTGACCCCCAACACACTCTCGGCCAGTTCAGCGGCCGTATCGGCCTCGACACGACGTCCATCGCTGAGGGTCATGCGCGCGCCCGCGGCATCGGTCTCGATGCGCGCCAGCCCCTGCCCCAGAGGGCCGGTGAACAACCAGGCATCGCGCTCCGGGCCATGCTGCCAGTCAACGCCAACAACGGCGCTGCGCTCGGCATCTCGCACCTGCAGGCGGCCTTCGAGCTGAAAACGGGGCATCTCGGCGACGGCTCGCAGGGCAGTCTTGGGTACAGCATCCGGGGTCGTGGCGCAGGCGCTCAGGCCCAGCACACCCACCAGGGCAAGCACTCTCAAGGTTTGAACTTCTTGATCACGTCGGCCAGCACCGTGTTGTCGGGGTGTGCCTTGGCGGCATCCTTCCAGGTTTGGGCAGCCTCGTCACGCCGCCCCATCATCCACAACACCTCGCCCAGGTGTGCAGCGATCTCCGGATCAGCCCGCAGCTCGAAGGCACGCTGAAGCTGGGCAAGGGCACCATTCAGATCGCCACGCCGGTAAAGGGCCCAGCCGAGGCTGTCCAGGATGAAGGCGTCGTTCGGTGCAATCTCAAGACCCTTGCGGATCAGGCCCTCGGCTTCATCGAGACGCAGGTTGCGATCCACCAGGGAATAGCCCAGTGCGTTATAGGCATGGGCGTGATCGGGCTTGAGGGCAATCAGCTTTCGCAGGCGCCCTTCCATCACTTCGGGGCGGCCGATGCGCTCAGCCATCAATGCCGACTCGTACAGGAGCTCGATACTCTCCGGATCGCTCCGCAAGGCCTCGTCAAGAACATTGAAGGCCTCTTCATTACGACCGGCATCCCGGACGATCTGCGCCTCCGCCAGTACAAACTGCTGGCGCTCGGCCGGAGCCGCATCACGCGCCAGCGCCTGGAGGTGCTGGCGCGCCTCGGGAATCCGGCCGCGGGCCACCATGACCTGGGCCACTCGCGCCTGGGCCGCAACGAAACGACTCCCCGGTGCAACCGACTTGTACCAACCGATGGCTTCATCGTAACGCTTTGCTTCCTCGGCAATCTGCCCGAGATAAGTACGAACGCTGTCCTCCTCGGCAAACCCCAGTTCGAGGAGTCGTCTGAAGTGGGCTTCCGCACCCGCTCCATCGCCAAGCTGCATGGAGAGCAGGCCCGCCGCGTGGATGGCATCCTTGTCGTCCGGCGTGCGCTTGAGGATCTGCTCGAACTGCTCCCGGGCCGGCCCGAACTGCTTGCCCGCCACCAGGAGGCGGGCAAGGGTAATACGGGGCTCCCGGGCTTCCGGGTGCTGCGTCAGATAGGCCTGCAGCGTCCGAACACCGGCACCGGGCGACGCCTCCTGCTCGAACTGCGCCTTGAGGACCACCGCCTGCTCCCAGTCGGGGCGCACACGCAAGGCACCGTCCAGGTCATTCGACGCGGCAACCCCGTCGCCCGCCACAAAAGCCGCGTTGGCCCGGGCAAACCAGGCTTCCGGATGAGTGAGATAGGGCTCGGTCAACTCGGTGACGAGACGACGGATCAGGGGCTTGTCGGGAATTCGCGCCAGCCCCCGGTTGAGTCCCATCAGGGCCGGGCCGATGGCATCGCCCTGACGCGCCAGCGCCTCGGCAAGATGGGTGCGCAATTCATCAATACGGGCACCGCTGGCCAGCGTCCCGGATGTCAGCTGCTGGGCCTGGACCGAACCGGGCTCGATATCGAGCCAAAGTCGAGCAGCCTCGCCGGACAGATCCGCCTCACGGGAGAACAGCGCCATTTCGGCGGCACGCCGGGCAATGCGCCCATCCCGCGTACGGCGCGCCAGGTCTACATAGGAGCGGGCGGCCATGGCGGTCTGCCCCCTGGCTGCGGCCACCTCGGCGAGCATCATCTGGTGAAGGATCTGCGGTGTCAGCTCCTGAGCCGGATAGGTCGCCTTCGCCGCGTCATCTCCGGCCGCATCCTGCTGAGCCTGGGCCACCCCTGCGAACAGGCCGGCCGAGACGAGCAGGATGGCCAGCAATCGGGCCGGTTGAACAAGGCGAAAAATAGGCTTCATGGGACTCTCTGGAAAGACGTTCGGGTTCCGGTCGGCCACCGTCCCGAAAAGCTCGCAACGGCGCGACATGGTCTTTGATCGCACAGCTACAATAGGGTTCGCCGGATGTTAGGCGGTTTCCCCAAGCCCAGCAAGCGAGCTCCTTCGCACCGTTTTCCCCATGCCCGAACTGCCTGAAGTCGAAACCACCCGCCGGGGAATCGCACCCGAACTCACCCACCTCACCAGCACCGGCGCGGTCGTCCGCAACGCCCGTCTGCGCCACCCCATTCCCGAAGATCTGGATACCATCCTCCGCGACCGGGCGCTGCTGGCCGTGGAGCGCCGTGCGAAATACCTGCTTCTGCGCTTTCCCACCGGCAGTCTGCTGGTGCATCTGGGCATGTCCGGGAGCCTGCGCATCGTGCCCGCCGTGACGCCCCCTGAGAAGCACGACCATCTCGACATCCTGTTCGGCGACAGGGCCCTGCGCCTGCGCGACCCCCGTCGCTTCGGACTGGTGCTATGGCAGGCCGGCGATGCACCCCATCCGCTCCTCGCCGGACTCGGCATCGAGCCCCTCGACGACGGCTTCGACGGCCCCTGGCTGCATCGGGCCGGACGGGGCCGCAAGACACCCGCCAAGCTCTTTCTGATGGATGGCCACCAGGTAGTGGGCATCGGCAACATCTACGCCTCCGAAAGCCTGTTCAGGGCCGGCATCGACCCCACCACGCCCATCGGCGAACTAGGCCCGAAACGCTGCGCCCGCCTCGTCGCCTGCATCCGCGAAACCCTGCAGGATGCGCTGGCCGCCGGTGGCAGCACGCTACGGGATTTTGTTGGCAGCAACGGGGCACCGGGTTACTTCCAGCAGCAGTATTTCGTCTATGGACGAGACAACGAGCCCTGCCGAAAATGCTCCACCCCCATCCGCAAACGGATCATGGGGCAACGGGCCAGTTTCTACTGCCCGCGCTGCCAGCATTGAAACGGTTTCGGTCAGCCCCGATCCCGTTTATGCTAACAATATTGACGATTACTGCCGGCGTAGCGGCTCCCAGCCAGGAATGAAGCCCGTGAAAGACGCACACATGCTCGCTGAACACTTCTCCGCCTACACCCAGTGGCGGGGAGATGTGGCCTCCGGAATCGGAGAGCTGCGCAAGTGGCTGCAACTCAATGAAATCGGCGACGCACAGTCCGATCTGCGTCTCCAGTACCTCCTCGACCGCCTGCGCGAAGACAAGCTGATCGTCGCCTTCGTGGCCGAGTTCTCGCGGGGCAAGTCCGAGCTCATCAACGCCGTCTTCTTTGCCGGCTATGGCAACCGCATCCTGCCCTCAAGCGCCGGGCGCACCACCATGTGCCCGACCGAGCTGCAATGGAAGGAAGGCGACAAGCCGGAGATCCGCCTGCTGCCGATCGAGAGCCGCAAGACCAACGCCAGCATCACCGAACTCAAGCGCTACCCTGAGGAATGGCAGATCCGCCCCCTCGACACCAGCTCGGCCGAGAGCCTGCAGCAGGCCCTGGCCCAGGTCGGCGAAACCCGCCTGGCCAGCCAGGCCGAAGCCGAAGAACTGGGCTTCCCTATCGACGCCAGCGGTGACCACGGCATCCGCCCCGACTCAGAGGGCAAGCTGGAGATTCCGCGCTGGCGCCACGCCATCATCCAGTTTCCCCACCCGCTGCTCGAACAGGGGCTGGTGATTCTCGATACGCCGGGCCTCAATGCCATCGGTGCGGAGCCCGAGCTCACCCTCAACCTGCTGCCCAACGCCCACGCCGTACTGTTCATCCTGGCCGCCGATACTGGCGTCACCCAGAGCGACCTGGCCGTGTGGCGGGAGCACGTCAACGCGGGGCGCCGCCAACGCGGGCGCATCATCGCCCTCAACAAGATCGACGGCCTGTGGGACGGCCTGCGCAGCGAAGAAGACATCGAGCGGGAGATTGCCGGTCAGGTAGCGAGCGTCGCCAACACCCTCGAAGTCTCACCTGCCCAGGTCTATCCGGTATCAGCCCAGAAGGGGCTGGTGGCCAAGGTCAACGAAGACCCCGAACTTCTGGATCGCAGCCGCATCCTCAGCCTTGAGCGGGCCCTCTCCACCGAGCTGCTCCCGACCAAGCGCGACATTGTCCGCGACAACACCCACGGCGATGTCACCGACATCGTCAGCCGCAGCCGCGAGCTCCTCAATGCCCGCCTGTCCGGCCTGCGCGAACAACTCCAGGAGCTCACCGACCTGCGTGGCAAGAACCAGAACGTCATCGAATACATGATGCGCAAGGTGCGCTCCGAGAAGGACGAGTTCGAACAGGGTCTGCAGAAGTACTACGCCGTGCGCAGCGTGTTCTCCAGCCTGTCCAACAACCTCTTCGGTCACCTGGGCCTCGACGCCCTGCGCGACGAAACCCGCCGCACCCGCGAGGCCATGCTCGATGCGGCCTTCTCCCGCGGCCTGCGTGACGCCATGAAGGGCTTTTTCCAGCACCTGCGTGGCAACCTCAAGAAGTCCACCGACGAGATCGGCGAGATCTCCAAAATGCTCGACGCCATGTACAAGCGTTTCACCGTCGAGCACGGCCTCAAGCTGGCCGCACCCACGGCCTTCTCGACCCTGCGCTATGAAAAGGAGATCGAGCGCCTGGAGGAAGCCTTCAACAACCAGTTCAACACGGTGCTGACCATCGTCACCACCGAAAAGCACACCCTCACCCAGAAGTTCTTCGAAACCGTGGCTGTCCAGGCCCGGCGCACCTTCGAAGTGGCCAACCGGGATGCGGAACAGTGGCTGCGGGCCGTGATGGCCCCCCTGGAGACCCAGGTGCGCGAGTATCAGCTCCAGCTCAAGCGCCGCCTTGAAAGCGTGAAACGCATCCACCAGGCCACCGACACCCTGGAAGACCGGGTCCGGGAACTGCAGCAAGCCGAAGACCTGCTCGTCCACCAGCTTGCCCAGCTCAACGCACTGGCGGAGCGCATCGAGCTTGCCCTTGAAATGCCGGCAGGCAGCAACACCCCCTCGGCTTTGGCCGCCTGAGGCCACAGCCGGCAGGACACGCGTCGACCGGTACACAGCAACAGGGCCGGGCTCCCCTGCTGGGGTGCCCGGCCCTGTTTGTTTCTCGCGCTGCCGGCGTGCTTACTTGTCGGCAGTGAGCTTGAGAAACTTCTCCATCAGATCGTCCTTGCTTTCCGGATGTTCCGGATTGAAGGGGATGCAATCCACCGGGCAAACCTGCTGGCACTGGGGTTCATCAAAGTGACCGACACACTCGGTGCACTTGTCGGGGTCGATGATGTAAATCTCGTCACCCTGGGAGATGGCACCATTCGGGCATTCCGGCTCGCAGACGTCGCAATTGATGCACTCGTCGGTAAT
>NZ_JBIJDC010000002.1:0-97465 GCF_044344315.1 Zoogloea sp.
TCAAACACCTGGTGCGACGCCGCAATGATCACGCGGGCGCCCACGGCGTAGGTGGTGCCGGCCGCCCATTCGGGGTAATCCGTCTCAGGGACAGTCGAGCTCGTGAGCTCCGCATCGCTTACGGTGGCCGGCACGCCGAAGTTGTGGGCGTGCGATGTGAGCGCATCAAACACGGGTTGCGGCACAACCACATCAAGGCAGTCGGCCACCCACGGCAACGGGCAGTAACGTCTTCCAGATCAACGGCGGCAACCTCACCGCCCACCAGGTCGTGGTCGGTGACGTCAATAACTACACCGTCGCCCGCCCACCACGCCCCCGCGTCGTCGTCACGCCCGGTGAAGGCGTCGTCACCGATGCCCAGAAGGCCAAGATCAACGAGCTCCGCCTCGACTGGATCACCCTGCACAACAGCATCAAGAAGACACCGCTCACCGACGCCGCCGCCTGGGTCAAGATCAACCGCAAGGCCGGGGTCACCTCCTACCACCTGATCCCGGGCGAGCGCTTCGACCTGGTCATCCAGTACATCAAGCGCGAGATGGCCACGCTCCGCGCCATGCGCTCCGCCCCCAAGAAGGACGCAACCTGGCGCACCACACGCATCAGCGCCATCAAGGCCCGCAGCAAGAACCAGCTCGGCGACCCAGACGCCTACCGCCCCTACATCGCCAAGAACTTCAGCGCCACGTCCCTGACCGACCTCACGGACGAAGCACTGCAGCGCACCTACAGCTACATCATGGCCAAGAAGCCCGCAGCCCAGGCCGCGCCCGAGTTTCCCGACGCCGACCGCAGTTAGCCAGCAGCGCCGCCAAACGCAAAACGGGCCAGGGATAACCCCCTGGCCCGTTACTTTTCACGCCCCTGCTCGGTTTCGCCCAGAAAACTAACGCTCCCGTGCCAAATCCTGTGCAAATCTGACCAGTTCCCGCGCATTTCCGCCGCCCGCCGTCGCGAATCCCCGCCCCACCAAAACCCGCCCGAAACCCAGTCCCGGCGCGGCCTCGCGGGCTCCCGCCCGCCCCTGGTCTCCTGTGCCAAATGAACAGCTCCCCCACACGAGATCGTGGTGACGACCGTTTACCCCCGCTTTTCCATCGCCGAACGACGCACGCCCCCCGGCACGCAACCGCTGGAAGCCGGAGACGAGGTTCACGGGCATTGAGAAGGAACGGTAGAAAAGCAAAAAGCCCTGATTGCTCAGGGCTTTTTGCTAAAGTACTTGGGGCGACATACCGGGTTCGAACCGGTGACCACTGGAATCACAATCCAGTGCTCTACCAACTGAGCTAATGCCGCCACTGCAGGTCATCGATTTGCATCGCCAACCTATAAACCAAATTATCCAGAGCCTGCCCGACAGGAATCGAACCTGTAACCCCCGGCTTAGAAGGCCGGTGCTCTATCCAGTTGAGCTACGGGCAGATTGCCGCGGGCACCGGGGTCAAGCTTTGGTCGGGGTGGAGAGATTCGAACTCCCGACATCTTGCTCCCAAAGCAAGCGCGCTACCGGACTGCGCTACACCCCGAGAGCCGCGAATAATACATATCCCTTCCGCCCTCGTCAAACAGGATCGCAACAATTTTTCGCAGCCCTCGAAAAACCGTCTGCAGGAACATATTCTTGCGCTGTCCGTGTCATGCCACATAGTCAGCCGCCGTTGACCCTGCAACAAATCCATCGCCTCAAACGATAATAGGATTCGATGCCTCCCTCCCCTACCCCCTCGCGGCCCCCCAGGGCCGTTCTCGCATGGCTGCTTGTTGCAGGCGGTGCCTGCACGCCCCTTGGCGCGGCCGCAAGCATGAGCCTGGGCGGGTTGATCGATGCAGCCCTCGCACCCTATCTGCTCGGCGGAGTGAGCGGGCTGGCGGCGGGCCTGGTGTTTCGGCGCCTGCTCCGGCGTCGCCCCCCGCAAACGCGCAGCGTGAGGGGCCAGGCTAACGAGCACCTGTGGCGGGATTTCATCGAGGTATCGGGTGACTGGCTGTGGGAAACCGATTCGGAGCTGCGCTTTGTCGCCATTCCCGATGCCCCTCCGCCGCCCAGCATTGCCCCACCGGATGTGATCGGCCGCCACTGGAAGGATGTGGTCCTGCCAGACCTGCCGGCCGACTTCGCGGTGGCCCTCGAAGAGACCATGGCACGCCACGGCCCTCTCGCCGCCACCCTGCCGCGCCGCACGCCGGGCGGCGAGCTGCGCCACCTCGAGCTGAAGGGGCGGCCGATGTTCGATGCGGACGGTCACTTTTCGGGCTATCGGGGCATTGGCCGGGAAGTCACCGAGCGGGCTCGCCTGGCTGCCGACCTGGAAAGGAGCGAGGAGCGCATCGTCGCGCTGATCGCCTATGGCCATGACGGCTACTGGGAACAGGATGCCGACCTGCGCTACACGACCATCACGCCCAGCACCGGACATCTCGCCGATCTGGCTGCCGAGGATGCCATCGGAAGCCGGCGATGGGAGCTGCCCGGCGTCTCCCCCACGGCTGAACCCTGGGTCGGACATATCGAACGACTGCGCCAGATCGAACCCTTCTCGGATTTCCTGTTCTGCCGCTCCGACACCCAGGGTCGACCGGTATGGCTGAAGGAGTCCGGCATCCCGGTGTTCGACAGGCGGGGGGTGTTTGCCGGCTATTGCGGCACGACGCACAACGTGACGGCCGAGATAGAGTCCCGGCGTGAATTGAACCGGGACGAAGCGCTGTTCCGCAGCCTGTTCACCTACGCGCCAGTTGGCATCGGTCGGATCTCCGCTGACGGACACCTCGTGCAGGCCAATCCGGCGCTGGCAGCCATGCTGGGGAGGCCAAGCACCGAACTGATCATGCAAACGGTCGAGTCCGTGCTGGAGGAGGACGACAGCGCCACTGGCGAGGCCCTGCGCAGACGCTGCCTGGCCGGTGAAATACCCGAGTTCTCCCGTGAAACGACCTACCGGCACGCCGATGGCAGGCAGGGCTGGTGCCACGAAAGCGTGCGGCGCATCGAGGATCCGGAAGGGGCTCCGAGCCTGCTGCTGGTACGCCAGGACATCTCGGCGCTGCGTGCCGTCATCACGGGCCATGAAGCCGCCGGACGGCGCTATCAGACCCTGTTCGAACACTCCCCCGAGGCCACCCTGGTGGTCATCGGTGGGCAGATCCGGCTCGTCAATGCCGCCTGCCGGCGCCTGTTCGGCGGAGACAAACCTGCCGAACTGGAGGGCATCGAGCTCATCAGCCTGATCCACCCGGACGACAGGGCCATGGAAGCCGCCCGCCTGGCCGATTTCGATGTAGACGCGCGGCAACTCCGCCTGCCCCCGCTGCCGCTCCGCTATCGCCGGCTGGACGGTGAGACCATCAATGCCGAGGCCACCGGCGTACGGCTCGACTTCGACGGGCGCCCGGCCATGCTGTACGTGCTCCGCGATGTGGCCCGCTGGCTGCTGGCCGAACAGGTACTGCGCGAAAGTCAGGCCATGTACCGGGACGTGGTCGAATCGGTCAATGAGATTCTTTTCCAGACCGATGCCGATGGCCGTCTCACCTTCCTCAACCGGGCCTGGCGCAACACCACGAACTTCGACACCCGCCTGAGCATCGGCCAGGACCTGCTCGACTTCGTGACGGAAGACGACCGGGGTCGGGTAGGTCATTGCCTGGGCGCGATCCGCGAGGGTTACGAGGAGATCGGCCAGTTCGAGTTCCGCCTGCGCACCCAGGCCAGCGGCCCCCGCTGGGTCGAGGCCACCATCCGCCCCCTGCGTGACACCTATGACCGCATCGTGGGCAGCTCCGGCACCCTTGACGACATCACCGTCCGCAAGGAGGCCGAGCAGACCCAGCGCAACCTCAACCGCGAGCTGGAAACCCGCGTGCGCGTGCGCACCGCCGAGCTGGAAGCCTCCAACCGGGAGCTCGAAGCCTTCTCATACTCCGTATCCCATGATCTGCGCGCGCCCCTGCGCGCCATCGACGGCTTTGCGCAGATCGTTGCCGAAGACTACGCCCCGCGCCTGGACGACATCGGGCGCGAATATCTGCAGCGCATCCGGGTGGCCACCCAGCGCATGGCCCGTCTCATTGACGATCTGATTGACCTGGCGCGCCTGACCCGCCAGAGCATGCGGCGGGAACAGGTCAACCTCAGCCAGCTGGTGGACCAGATCCTCGGCGAACTACACCAGGAAAGCCCTGAGCGCTGTGTCGAAACCAGCGTGGAACCCGGCCTCATTGTGGCCGCCGACCGAGCCCTGATGCGTGTAGCCCTCGACAACCTGCTGCGCAACGCCTGGAAGTTCACCAACCGGCGGGAGGTGGCCCAGATCCGCTTCCACGCCGAAATGCGCGACCGACAGATCGTCTATTGCGTGTCCGACAATGGCGCCGGTTTCGACATGAGCTTCGCCTCCAAGCTGTTCCTGCCCTTCCACCGCCTGCACGGCGTCAGTGAGTTCGATGGCACCGGCATCGGCCTGGCCACGGTGCAGCGGGTCATTCAGCGCCACGAAGGCAAAGTCTGGGCAGAGTCCACTCCGGATGAAGGCGCAAGCTTTTTCTTTACGCTCAGCCACTGAATCGTCGCGCTAGCACCAAACCGTTGTTGCCATGCAACACTTTGAATTAAAAGCCTTGATATATGTCACAACCGGAATTGTGCAGCGCAATATCGCGCTACTTTTCCCAATACGCAGGCGAAGCCCGCAGGGTAAAATCCGCCCCGACCCCAAATCGATCGACGACCCCGTGACAACGGCAGGCCAATAGCCGCACGAATGCACTCAGCCGAGTACTCACCATGAACGAACAACATTACCTCACGCCCCTCTTCGAGCCCCGCTCCGTGGCCATCATCGGCGCCAGCGAAAGGGAGATGTCCCTGGGCAACATCCTCGTCCGCAACATGCTGGAAGCAGGATTCAAGGGCAAGTTGTTCGCCGTGAATCCGAAGTACGAGCAAGTCCTGGGTGTCCCCTGTTACAAGAGCGTCGAAGACATCCCCCAACGCCTTGACCTGGCGGTCATCACCACCAAGGCCGACAGGGTCCCGGCCATCGTCGACGCCTGTGGTCGCGCCGGCACCAAGTCGGTTGTGGTTCTGCCCTCCGGTTTTTCCGACGCAGGTCCGCGGGGTCGCATGCTCGAAAAGAACACCTTCGAGAACGCCCGCCGCCATCGCATCCGCCTGCTCGGCCCGAACTGTCTGGGCGTGCTGCGCCCCGAGCTCGGCCTCAATGCCAGCTTTGCCGACGGCGGCGCCATCAAGGGCTCCATCGGCCTGATCTCCCAGTCCGGCGCCCTCTGTTCGGCCATCCTCGACTGGGCCCGCCCGAACAATGTGGGCTTCTCCTCCGTGGTGTCCCTGGGTACCTCGGTGGATATCGACTTCGGCGAAGTCCTCGAGTACATGGTGTCGGACTCCCGCACCGAGAGCATCTTCCTGTACGTGGAAGGCATCAAGGACGCGCGACGCTTCGTCAGCGCCCTGCGCGCCGCCGCCCGGGTCAAGCCAGTCCTGCTGATCAAGGTGGGTCGCCATCCGGCCGGTTCACAGGCCGCCCTGCTGCACTCGGGCGCCATGGTGGGCGAGGATGCGGTATTCGACGCCGCCCTGCGCCGTGCCGGCGTGATCCGCCTCTACAACATGGGCCAGCTGTTTGCCGCCGCCAACGCCCTGTTCTCCCACTTCCGGCCCCGCGGCAACCGCCTGGCCGTGATCACCAACGGCGGCGGACCAGGCGTGATGGCTGCAGATCGGGCTGCCGACCTGCGCATCCCCATGGCGCAGCTCACCGACGGCACTGTCGCTAAGCTCAACGAGATCCTCCCGCCCAACTGGTCCCACTGCAACCCGGTGGACATCATCGGCGACGCGGACCCGGAGCGCTATGCCAAGACCCTCGAGATCGTGCTCGCCGACGAGAACGTGGAAGGCGTGCTGACCGTCCTGACCCCCCAGGCCATGACCCGACCGACCGAGGTCGCCCAGAAGATCATCGACATCGAGCGCGCCGCCGACAAGCCGGTGTTCACCTGCTGGATGGGCGAGGAGCAGGTGCGCGAAGGGCGCAAGCTCTTCGAAGCCGCCGGCATCCCCACCTTCCGCACCACCGAACCGGCGGTCGAGCTGTTTGGCCACATCTCGGCCTACTACCGCAACCAGAAGCTGCTGGTGCAGACCCCCAGCTCCCTGTCTTCCGATCTCAACCCGCCCTCCGTCGAAAGCGCCCGGCTGGTGATCGAGACCGCCCTCTCCGAGCGCCGCAAGAACCTCAACGAGATGGAGTCCAAGGCCCTGCTGGCGGCCTTCCGCATCCCCATCGCGCAAACGGTGGTGGCCCGCTCGGCCACCGAGGCCATGGTGCTGGCCGAAGAGCTCGGCCTGCCGGTGGCTATGAAGATCGATTCACCCTCCATCACCCATAAGGCCGAGCTGGGCGGCGTGCGCCTTAACCTGCGCGGCCTGGCCGCCGTGCGCAGCGCCTACCAGGAGATCCTGGAAGAGGTGAAGAAGAAGCGCCCCGATGCCATCGTCAACGGTGTCGCCATCGAGCCGATGATCATCAAGCCCTATGGCCGCGAGCTGATGGTCGGCGCCTTCCGCGACCCGGTCTTCGGCCCGGTGATCACCTTTGGTGAAGGTGGCGCCCATGTGGAGATCCAGAAAGACCGCGCCGTCGCCCTGCCGCCGCTCAACAACTACCTGGTGCGCGACCTGATCAAGTCCACCCGCGTGGCGACCCTGCTCGGCGAATACCGCAACATGCCGCCGATCAACATGGAGTCTCTCGAGTTCGTGCTGCTGCGCATCTCCGAAATGGTGTGTGAGCTGCCGTGGATCCGCGAGATGGACATCAACCCGCTGATCGTGGACGAACATGGCGCCGTCGCCGTGGATGCCCGCATCGTGGTGGACAACATTGCCCCCACGGCGGACCGCTACGACCACATGGCAATCCACCCGTATCCGTCGCATCTGATCACCAAGGTGTCGATGCCCGAGGGCGAGATCGTCATCCGTCCGATCAAACCCGAGGATGCCGACCTGGAAATCGAGTTTGTGCGAAAGCTGACGCCGGAGACCAAGTACCTGCGTTTCATGAACACCATGCGCGAGTTGCCGCCTGCCATGGTCGCCCGCCTCACCCAGATCGACTACGACCGGGAAATGGCCTTCGTGGCGACCATCGACGAGGAAGGTGCCGAGGTGGAGATCGGGGTGGCCCGCTACGCGGTCAATCCCGACGGGGAAACCTGTGAGTTCGCCATCGTCGTGGCCGAAGACTGGCAGCACCGGGGCCTGGCCCGCCGCCTGATGGGCGTGCTCATCGAAACCGCGCGCAACCGCGGCCTCCATGCCATGACCGGCATCTTCCTGTCCAACAACGACCGCATGCTCAAGTTCGTCCAGAGCCTTGGCTTCGTGCTCACCAACGATCCGGAAGACAACACCATCAAGCATGGCGCCCTGATGCTGCAGGGCTGATGATGAGCGACGCACCCACCACCGTGCGCTGCGCCTGGTGCGGGGATGACCCCCTGTACCAGGCCTATCACGACACAGAGTGGGGCGTTCCGCTCCACGATGACCGGGCGCTGTTCGAACTCCTGACCCTCGAAGGCGCCCAGGCAGGGCTGTCGTGGATCACCGTCCTGCGCAAGCGCGAGACCTACCGCGAGGCCTTCGCCAACTTCGATCCGGCCATCGTTGCCCGCTTCACCGAGGCCGACCAGGCCGCGCTGATGCTGAACCCGGGCATCGTCCGCAATCGCCTGAAGATCTCTTCCACCGTCGACAATGCCCGCGCCTTCCTGGCCATCCAGGCCGAGTTCGGCAGTTTCGATGCCTGGCTGTGGCGCTTTGTGGAGGGTCGCCCCATCCAGAACAGCCTGCGCAGCCTGGCCGACGCCCAGGCCAGCACGGCCCTATCCGACGAACTCAGCAAGGCCCTCAAGAAGCGCGGCTTCCGCTTCGTCGGCAGCACCATCTGCTATGCCTTCATGCAGGCCGCCGGCCTGGTGAACGACCACACCACCGACTGTTTCCGCCACCGGGAAGTGGCCGCGTTATCATCGCGCCCTCTGTAACCCCGTACCCTCCGGAATCATGACCGACCCGATCGAAATGGCCGAGCTTCACGGCCAGCCCGTCATCAAACTGCAAACCCCCGAGGGCGCCGTCGCCCTGATCAGCCTGTTCGGCGCGCAACTGCTGTCATGGACCCCGGCCGGTGGCGAAGACCGCCTCTACCTCAGCCCGAAGGCCATCTTCGACGGCCGCACCGCCATTCGCGGTGGCGTTCCCGTCTGTTTTCCCCAGTTTGCCGGTGAAGGCCCCCTGCCCAAGCACGGCTTCGCTCGCAACAAGCTTTGGGAAGTGACCGGCAGCCGCGCCGGCAAGGATTTCTCCGTCGCCACACTGCAGCTCGTGGATGATGCCGACACCCGCGCCCTGTGGCCCCACGCCTTTACCGCGGAGATGAGCATCTCCATCGGCGGCGGACGCCTGGACATGGAGCTGGAAGTCACCAATACCGGCGACACGCCCTTGAGCTTCACGGCGGCCCTGCACACCTACCTCAAGGTGCGCGAAGTGGAAGCCCTGCGCATCGAAGGTCTGCGCGGGATCGACTACCGGGACTCGGCGGACGACAACAGGATAAAGAAGGAAAGTGGCGTCGGTGTTCTCATCGAAGAAGAGACCGACCGCATCTACCACGGCACGCCACCGACTCTGCTCGTGCGTGAAGACCACCGGGCAATGGGCATCCACGCCGAGAATTTTCCCGACGTGGTGATCTGGAACCCCTGGGAAGACAAGTGCCGCCAGCTGGCAGACATGCCCGCCGACGGCTTCCGCCGCATGCTCTGCGTGGAAGCCGCCGCCGTGCGTCAGCCTGTCGAGCTGGCCGCCGGCGCCTCCTGGTGGGGCCGGCAGACCCTTGTGGCGATGTAAGACACCTTCAAGGCCTGCAAAGAAAGCATAGCGAGCGGTCCGGGTTCGCGACGAGAAGCACAAGAGCGAAACCGGACCGCACAGCAGGTACTTTCAAACGCTCAGTTGGTTGAAGCCCGCACCGCCTCGGCCACGTTACGGCCGTTCACCCGCACCACCGCTACGGTGTGGCCGGAACCATCCACCTCCACCGGCTCAACCGTCACGCTGCCCGCATCAAGAGCCCGCTGCAGGCGCTGGGTGGCGTGCTCGGAGCTCATCCCCGGATCACGGGCATCGAGCCCCTGGACGCGGATTTTGCGGCCACTCTGATAGAAGGTCGCCCCATCCATCGCGTAAGCCCGTGCCACACCGCGCCCCGAACGGGCCTGGGGTTGAGCAGGCACGGCGGCGGGCGCCAACGGCGGGGGCATCACGGCCGGCATCGCCGGCGCCACCGCACGTTCCACCGGCACAGGCGCGGGTGCAGCCGGCGGCACTACAGGGCGCGCGGCTTCGGCGGCGCGTGAGGCATTCAGGGCTGCTGCCGCGGCCGCAGCAGCCTCAGGGCCGGACAGCTCGGACGGTGCAGGCGTGAAGCGGACTGCCGGTTTGGGCAGCTCGCTGGTCACCTGCAGCGGCGCTTCGGCAACCGGCGCCGGACGCGCTGCCGCGCGGGAAACCTCCACTGCAGGTGGCGGCAGCGTTAGCGAGGCACGCGGAGCCGTCACCGGCGCGGCAGGCGCCGCCGGTGACGCCACCCTGCCCTGCAACTGGCGCACGGCCTCGGCACGGGGAATCGGGGGCGAGCTGGGAACAAAGGCCTCACGGCCGATCGGTGCGCCCGTCCCCCTGACAACGGGCTGACGCTCCATCACCTGAGCGGGGGCCGGCGGCTCGACCCGAGCGCGACGCTGACTGCGCGGCTCACGGACAGCGGCTACCACCGGCTCGGCTCGGGCCTTGCGCCCTTTGGCCTCGGGCACGACCGAGGCCCGCTGTGAAACCGCCTTGGCGCCGCGCCCAGCCTTGCCGGTTGCGGCCTGCTTGCCCGCCACGTGCTTGCCGCCCGCCGCTTTCGACAGCACCGGCTTTGCGGGCACCGACTTGGCAGAGCTCCCCTTGGATACCACAGCCTTGGCCGCAGGCGCCCTGGCTACCTTGGCGGGCGCAGCAGAACGGGCTGGCGCAGACTTGGCCGCGGCCTTGGGGGCAGACTTGGGAGCTGACTTGGCTGTGGATTTGGCGGCGGACTTGGCCACCGGTGCGGCCTTGCGTGGCGCGGTGCGGGATGGCTCAGGGGCGGCCGAAACATCGGCTCCGGCCACGGTCAAGCCAAACGCCACCGCCGCCAACGCGGCGAAAAAAGGATTCATGCGGTGTTATCTCCTGCTGGGCCGGACTCGCCGAAAATGGCGGCCAGGCTGGATGTGCGCGGAATGGGACTGCGTCGCGACGCGGACAATTGATTGATTTTACCGGAAACTTGGTCGGCAACGGGCTTGCAGGCGCGGCCGGCTTTCTGCACCATGCGCCCTTTTTCGCGTCAGCCCGTCCATGCTTCTGCCGATCGAACAACGCATTGCCGCCGAATTGGGTGTACAGCCCCGCCAAGTTTCCGCTGCGGTGCAGCTCCTCGACGAAGGCGCCACGGTGCCCTTTGTTGCCCGCTACCGCAAGGAAGTCACCGGCGGCCTGGACGACACCCAGCTGCGCAACCTGGAGGAGCGCCTCGGCTACCTGCGCGAGCTGGAAGACCGCCGCGCCGCCGTGATCGCCAGCATTGCCGAACAGGGCAAACTCGACGCGCCCCTGCGCGAAGCCATCGAAAACGCCGAAACCAAACAGCGCCTCGAAGACCTCTACCTGCCCTTCAAGCAGAAGCGCCGCACCAAGGCCCAGATCGCCCGCGAAGCCGGCATCGAGCCCCTGGCCAACGCCCTGCTGGCCAACCCCAGCCTGGTCCCCGAGACCGAAGCGGGCGCCTATCTCAACGTCGAGGCGGGCTTTGCCGACACCCGGGCGGTGCTCGACGGCGCCCGCCAGATCCTGATGGAGCGCTTTGCCGAGGATGCCGAACTGATCGGCAAGCTGCGGGAATACCTGGCCGACCACGGCGTCGTCGCCTCCACCGTGATCGCCGAGAAGGAGAACGATCCGGCTGCGGCCAAGTTCCGCGACTGGTTCGACTTCCGTGAGTCCATCGAGACCGTCCCCTCCCACCGGGCCCTGGCCCTGTTCCGCGGCCGTAACGAAGGCTTCCTGCGCCTGCAGCTGGGGCTGGACTCCGACCCCACCGACGGCAGCGCCCCCGGCCCCAACCCCTGCGAGGGGCGTATCGCCGGCCACTTCGGCATCCGTGACGAAGGCCGCGGCGCCGATGCCTGGCTGCGCGAAACCGTGCGCTGGGCCTGGAGCGTCAAGATCTCCCTGCACCTCGAGCTGGAACTGCTCGGCCAGCTGCGCGAGAAGGCCGAGGAAGAAGCCATCCGCGTCTTCGGGCGCAACCTGAAGGACCTGCTCCTCGCCGCCCCCGCCGGCCCTCGCGCCACCCTGGGCCTCGACCCCGGCCTGCGCACCGGCGTCAAGGTGGCGGTAGTGGACCAGACCGGCAAGCTCCTCGACACCGGCGTGATCTATCCCCACGAGCCCCGCCGCGACTGGGACGGCAGCCTGCACGCGCTGGCCAAGATGTGCGAGAAGCACGCTGTGTCGCTGATCGCCATCGGCAACGGCACCGCCAGCCGCGAAACCGACAAGCTCGCCGCCGACCTGATCAAACTGCGCCCCGAGCTGCACATGACCAAGATCGTTGTCTCCGAAGCCGGCGCCTCGGTGTATTCGGCCTCGGAGCTGGCTGCAAAGGAGTTTCCGGATCTGGACGTAAGCCTGCGCGGCGCCGTGTCCATCGCCCGCCGCCTGCAGGACCCGCTGGCCGAGCTGGTCAAGATCGATCCCAAGTCCATTGGCGTCGGCCAGTACCAGCATGACGTCAACCAGACGCGCCTGGCCCGGGCCCTGGATTCGGTGGTGGAAGACTGTGTAAACGCCGTCGGCGTGGATGTGAACATGGCCTCTGCCGCCCTGCTCACCCGCATCTCCGGCCTCAACCCCACCCTGGCCGCCAACATCGTTGCCCACCGGGACGCCAACGGCCCCTTCCCGAGCCGCGAGGCGCTGCTCGACGTTCCCCGCCTCGGCCCCAAGACCTTCGAACAGGCCGCCGGCTTCCTGCGCATCAGCAATGGCAACAACCCGCTGGACGCATCGGCCGTGCACCCGGAGGCCTATCCGCTGGTGGAGCGCATCCTCGCCGACATCCGCAAGGACGCCCGCGAGGTGATGGGCGACTCCCGCACCATCAGCCAGCTCAAGCCCGAGCGCTACACCGACGAACGCTTCGGTCTGCCCACCGTTCAGGACATCCTCAAGGAACTCGACAAGCCCGGCCGCGACCCCCGCCCCGAGTTCAAGACCGCCAGCTTCAAGGACGGCGTTGAACAACTGAAGGACCTGGAAGTCGGCATGATTCTCGAAGGTGTGGTCACCAACGTCACCAACTTCGGCGCCTTCGTGGACATTGGCGTGCACCAGGACGGCCTGGTCCACGTCTCGGCCCTGGCCGACCGTTTCGTGAAGGATCCGCACAGCGTCGTGAAGGCCGGCCAGGTGGTGAAGGTGAAGGTCATCGAAGTGGACCTGCCGCGCAAGCGCATCGCCCTGACCATGCGCATGGGCGACCAGCCCCAGGGCGGCAGCAAGCCGGCCGGTGATCGACGCGATGCCCCCCGGAGCAATGCCCGCCCTGCCGCCGCCAAGCCGAGCCGGGAACCCGCCATGGCCGGCTCCCTGGCCTCGGCCTTCGCCAAGGCCCTGAAGAAATAAGCCCGGGCCCCGCCACGGGCGGCTAAAATCCGCCCCATCCCATTGATTTTCCAGCGACGCCTCCCGGGGCGTCGCGCTGCTTCCGGCGCCATGACGACGATTTACGGCATCAAGAACTGCGACACCATGAAGAAGGCCTTTGCCTGGCTCGACACGCACGCAGTGGCCTATACCTTTCACGACTACAAGAAATCCGGCATCGACTCCGCCCGCCTCCACGCCTGGAGCAAGGCCATCGGCTGGAAGAGCTTGATCAACACCCGCGGCACCACCTGGCGCAAGCTACCGGTCGAGCGCCAGGCCATCGACACCCAGAGCGCCGCCGTGCAGCTGATGCAGGAATTCCCCAGCCTGATCCGCCGGCCGGTCATCGAGACCGACGGCGGGCAACTGCTGGTCGGCCTCGACACCGCCCTTTACACCAGTTTTCTCAGCCCCGCGGGGACGACCGAATGAGCACTTCCACCATCCAGCGCTTTCTGCTTGAAGACCTCGACATCCGCGGCGCCATCGTCAGGCTCGACGATGTCTGGCAGGCCCTGCTGGCCAAGCGCGACTATCCGCCCGCCGTAAGCGACCTGCTCGGCGCCATGAGCGCCATCGCCAGCGTCATCGCGGGCAACCTGAAGCAGGCCGGCCGTCTCACCATCCAGCTCCAGGGCCACGGCCCGGTGAGCCTGCTGGTGGTGGACGTGACCGAAGCCCTCAACCTGCGCGGCTACGCCAAGGCCAGTGACGAAGCCGCCGGCAAGACCGGGATTGCCGACCTGGTGGGTGACGGTCAGCTCCTGCTGACCCTGGACATGCCCGGCCTGCGCCACCCCTACCAGAGCTATGTGCCCATCGAAGGCAACTCCGTGGCCGAGATCTTCGAACACTATCTCACCCAGTCCGAGCAGCAGCCTGCCGCCCTGCACACCGCGGCCTCGTCCCGCAGCGCGGCCTGCCTGTTCCTGCAGAAGCTCCCCGATGCCGACCGCAAGGACCCGGACGGCTGGGACCGGGTCACCCGCCTGGCCGCCACGGTGCGCGAGGAAGAGCTCCTCGGGCTCTCCGCCGAGGACATCCTGATCCGCCTCTTCCACCAGGAAACCGTACGCCTCCTCGACGCCCGTGAGGTCACCCATGAGTGGCCCCAGGCCTGGGACAAGGTGCGCGAGATGTTGCGCTCCCTGGGCCGGGCCGAGCTCGACGCCATGCTGGCCGAGCACGGCGAGATCCTGATCCACGACGATCTGTCGAACCACGAATACCGTTTCGATGCTGACGACGTGGCCGCCCTGTTCGCCGAGCCCCCCGCCGAACCCCGCATCCTGCATTGATCTTCAGCCATTTGGCGAGCGGACTTGCCCGAAACCCTGCTGAAAAGTAGACTCCACCGGTTTTAGTCCGCTAACCCTTCACCCGATATCCATGGCCGACGCTTCCCCGCAGGGCAAACTGATCGAGTTCAAAGGCGCCAGCCTGGCGGTAATGACCGCCCACGTCCGTGAAACGGAAGCCGTGCGTCTTGCCGACGCCCTGCACATGATGCTCGGCGGCATGCCGGACTTCTTCGCCGGAGAGCCGGCTGTGCTCGACTTCGCCCAGCTCGTCAGCACACCGGACCGGGTGGACTGGACCGCCATCATCAGCCTGCTGCGCCGCTACCAGGTACAGCCGATCGGTGTGCGCAACCTGCCGGACTACCTGCACGACGGCGCCCGCCGCGCCAATCTGGCCATTCTCGGTCCGGAAGGCATTTCCGCCGAGCGCCCTATCGCGCCCCCCAAGCCCCAGGCCCCGCCGCCAGCCCCCGCACCGGTCGAGACACCTCCACCGCCCCAGCCGGCTGCCGCGGCAGCCACCACGCCGGCCCCCACCCTGGTCGTCGAGCGCCCACTGCGCTCCGGCCAGCAGGTCTATGCCAAAGGCGGCGATCTGGTGCTGCTGGCCGGCATGAGCCCGGGCTCGGAAGTCATCGCCGACGGCAGCATCCACTGCTACGGCCCCCTGCGCGGCCGCGCCCTCGCCGGCGCCCGGGGCGACACCAGCGCACGCATCTTCAGCACCAATTTCGGACCCGAGCTGGTCTCCATTGCCGGGGTGTACCGCACCTTCGAACGGGGCATCCCGCAGGCCGTCGCCGGGCGCAGCGCCCAGGTACGGCTGAGCGGCTCGGACAACCTGCATACTCTCGAAATCATGTCGCTTCAGAACGACTGAAGCTGCAACTCACAGACTTAAGGGGACATCGTGGCACGCGTCATCGTAGTAACGTCCGGCAAGGGTGGCGTCGGCAAGACCACCACCAGCGCGAGCATTTCCACCGGTCTGGCCCTGCGGGGCTTCAAGACCGCCGTCATCGATTTCGACGTGGGCCTGCGCAACCTCGACCTCATCATGGGCTGCGAACGCCGCGTAGTGTACGACCTGATCAACGTGGTGAACGGTGAAGCCAACCTGCACCAGGCCCTGATCAAGGACAAGCACTGCGAGAACCTCTTCATCCTGCCGGCATCCCAGACCCGCGACAAGGATGCCCTGACCGAAGAAGGCGTCGAGAAGGTGCTCAAGGAGCTCGAGCACATGGGCTTCGACTACGTCATCTGCGATTCCCCCGCCGGCATCGAACGGGGTGCCGTGATGGCCCTGACCTTCGCCGACGAAGCCATCGTCGTGTCCAACCCCGAAGTTTCCTCCGTGCGCGACTCCGACCGCATCCTCGGCATCCTGCAAAGCAAGAGCCGCCGCGCCATGGAAGGCCGCGAGCCGGTCAAGGAACACCTGCTGGTCACCCGCTATTCCCCGAAGCGCGTCGAGGACGGCGAGATGCTCTCCTACAAGGACGTCCAGGAGCTGCTGCGCGTGCCGCTGATCGGCGTCATCCCCGAATCCGACGACGTGCTCCAGGCCTCCAACCAGGGCACCCCGGCCATCCACCTGAAAGACAGCGACGTGGCCACCGCCTACCAGGACGTGATTGCCCGCTTCCTCGATGAAGAACGGCCCCTGCGTTTCGTCACCTACGAAAAGCCCGGCCTGCTGAAGCGCATCTTCGGAGGCAAGTGAGATGTCCCTCCTCTCCTACTTCTTCGGCTCCAAGCAGAAGACCGCCTCCGTCGCCAAGGAACGCCTGTCCCTGATCATTGCCCACGAGCGGGGCACCAACCGGGCACCGGATTTCCTTCCGGAACTGCAGCGCGAGCTGATCGCCGTGATCTCCAAGTACGTCAATGTCGGCCCCGACGACATCAAGGTCCAGCTCGAAAAGCAGGACAACTGCGAGATCCTCGAAGTCAACATCACCCTGCCGGAACAGCCCCAGCGCTGAAGCCCTCCCCGCCCGGATGGTGAAATTGGTAAACACAGCGGACTTAAAATCCGCCGGCGCAAGCCTTACGGGTTCAAGTCCCGTTCCGGGCACCACCGTGCATAAAGTTGTAACGCAAAGCCTCCGGCCCTGGCCCGGGGGCTTTGTCGTTTCAGGGCGTGCGCAATGAATGCCCTGCTGCTCGGCGGCGACATCGGCGGCACCAAGACCTTGCTGGCCCTGGCCTCGGTGGAGGCCGCAGGTGTTTCCATCCTGCGCGAGCAGCGCTACGCCAGTACCGGGCATGAAGGGCTCGAAGCCTTGCTGGACGACTTCCTGGCCGGCGGTCCGATACCGGCAGCAGCCTGCTTTGGCGTGGCCGGGCCCACCGATGGGCAGACGGCCGACCTCACCTACCTGCCCTGGCATCTGTCCGCGCCGAACCTGGGAAAGCGCTTCGGCATCAGGCATGTGGGGCTGGTCAATGATTTTGCCGCGGCGGCCCACGGGCTGCCCCTGGTCGCGCCAGCACACATCGTGCCGCTGCAGGCCGGCCAGCCGCTGGCCCGGGCGCCCCGGGTCATCCTCGGTGCCGGCACCGGCCTGGGGGTAGCAGGCCTGGTGTGGAATGGAAAGCGCAGCCAGGTGGTTCCCGGCGAGGGTGGCCACATGGGCTTCTCGCCCCAGACCCCGGAACAACTGACACTGGCGGAGGCGCTGCTGGCCCAAACGGGCCGGGTCAGCGTGGAGGACGTGGTGTCGGGGCCGGGCCTGGTGCGCATCCACCGCTTCCTGGGCGGTCGGGCAGACAGCCCGGCCGGGATAGGCGCCGCCGCCCTGGACGGCAGCGACCCGATGGCACGCCGGGCCCTTGAGTTGTGGCTGGAAGCCTACGGCGCCTTCGCCGGCGACCTGGCCCTGCAGTGGCTGGCCCGCGGCGGGGTATACCTGGCGGGAGGAATGGCCGCCAAGCTGCTGCCCGGCGGTGCCGGCGCAGCCCCCTTCGTGACGGCCTTCAATGCCAAGCGGGAGCATCGCCCACTGGCCGAATCCATGCCAATCCATCTGGTCACCGAGGAACGCCTGGGCCTGCTCGGCGCCCTGGCCCTGGCCGCGACCCGTCTTCAGAGCGGCTGAAGGATCACCACGGCCAGGGGTGGCAGGGTCGCCACCAGACTGGCCGGCCGGTTCATCCAGGAGCCCTCGACCGCCGCAAGCCGCCCCCCGTTGCCCAGATTGCTCCCACCATAGTGGGCCGAGTCGGAATTGAGGATCTCCCGGTACTCGCCCGCCAGCGGCACACCGATGCGGTAGTCGCAGCGTGGCTCGGGCGTGAAATTGGCGAGGACCACCACGAAACGCCCATCCCGTGCCAGGCGCAGCCAGGCCAGAACCGAATGCTCGCTGTCGTGGCAGTCGATCCATTCGAACCCTTCCGGCTCGAAGTCCTGTTCATGGAGCGCGGGCAGATCGCGATAGAGGTGATTGAGATCGGCGGAGAGGCGCTGGACGCCGGCGTGGCCGGCATCGGCCAGCAGGGTCCAGTCCAGCTCACGGGCTTCGGACCACTCCCGCACCTGGCCAAACTCCCCCCCCATGAACATCAGCTTCTTGCCCGGGGTACACGCCTGCCAGGCCAGCAGCAGGCGCAACTGGGCCCGCCGCCGCCAATCGTCGCCTGGCATCTTGCCGAACAGCGAGCCCTTGCCATGCACCACCTCATCGTGGGACAGGGGCAGGACAAAGTTCTCGCTGTAGGCATACATCTGGCCGAACGTCAGCTCGTCGTGATGCCAGCGCCGATGCACCGGGTCACGCCGGAAATAGCGCAGGCTGTCATTCATCCAGCCCATGTTCCACTTCATCGAAAACCCCAGGCCCCCCGTGTAGGCCGGCCGCGAGACCTGGGGCCAGGCGGTGGACTCCTCGGCCAGGGTGAGGGCGCCGGGAAATTCCCCGTGCACCAGGGTGTTGAGATCGCGCAGGAAGTCGATGGCCTCCAGGTTCTCGCGCCCACCGAAACGGTTGGGCAGCCACTCACCGGGCCGGCGGGAGTAATCCAGGTAGAGCATGGACGCGACCGCATCCACGCGCAGGCCGTCGAAATGGAACTCCGCCAGCCACCAGTGGGCCGACGACAGCAGGAAGCTGCGTACCTCGTGGCGGCCGTAGTTGAAGATGTGCGTGCCCCAGTCGGCATGCACGCCCAGGCGCGGGTCGGCATGCTCATAGAGCGCGGTGCCGTCGTAGCGGGCCAGGGCCCAGTCGTCCTGCGGAAAATGCCCCGGGACCCAGTCGAGCAGCACCCCCAACCCGGCCTGGTGGCAGGCGTCGATGAAAGCGCGCAGCGCGTCGGGCGAGCCATAACGGGACGTCGGAGCGAAGTAACCGGTGGTCTGATAGCCCCAGGACTCGTCGAGGGGGTGCTCGGTGATCGGCAGCAACTCCAGGTGGGTATAGCCCTGCTGCAGGGCGTAGGGGATCAGATGCTCCGCCAGCTCGGACCAATGATAGGGCGAGCCGTCGGCATGACGCATCCACGAGCCCGCATGCAGTTCGTAGATATTGACAGGTGCATGCAGCCAGTCCCAGGCCGCACGACGAGCCATCCATTCAGCATCCTGCCAGCGGTGCTGGGATGGGCCCACCACCCGGGCCGCCGAACCGGGGCGCAGCTCAAAACCCCGGGCGTAGGGATCGACCTTGCGCAAGCGCGCCCCGCCATCCCGGCAGGTGATCTCGAAACGATACAGGCTGCCCGGCCCGGCGTCCGCCACCCGCCCTTCCCACAGGCCGCCACTGCCGAGGCGGTGCATGAAGTCGGCATCCCCGTCCCAGGCGTTGAAATCGCCCACCACAGAAACCCGTTCTGCATTGGGCGCCCACACCCGGAACAGGGTGCCGGCGGCGTCCGGATGGGCGCCCAGCAACCGGTAGGACTGCAGGTTGCGCCCTTCGTTGAAAAGATGCATGGCATCAGATAACTGCATTCGAGCCCCCTTCGCGCAGTACCATACGGCAAAACAGCAGCGAGGGAGAACAATCGTGGCCCCGAGCAACAACTGTCCGCATCTGCCGTATTGCGAGATGCGTGATCAGACCGACCTGCGCTTCATCAGCCAGCTCACCCGCAATACATTTGCCGTCATCCTGGCCGGTGGCAGGGGCAGCCGCCTCAAGCAGCTCACCGACTTCCGCTCCAAACCGGCCGTCCCCTTTGCCGGCAAGTTCCGCATCATCGACTTCACCCTGTCCAACTGCGTCAACTCCGGCATCCGCAAGATCGGTGTGGCCACCCAATACAAGGCCCATAGCCTGATCCGCCACATCCAACGCGGCTGGAGCTTCCTGGACGGGCGCTTCGGCGAGTTCATCCAGCTCCTCCCCGCCCAGCAGCAGATCGACGAAAACCAGTGGTACCAGGGCACCGCCGATGCGGTTTACCAGAACCTCAACTTCCTGCGCCACAACAGCCCCCGCCACATCCTGATCGTCGCCGGCGACCACATCTACAAGATGGATTACGGACGCATGCTGGCCTTCCACGCCCGCCACCAGGCGGACATGAGCGTGGCCTGCATCGATGTCCCCATTGCCGAGGCGCGGGAGTTCGGCGTCATGAATGTGGATGATGACGGACGGGTCATCGACTTTGTCGAAAAGCCCTCCGATCCGCCGCCCATGCCCGGCAACCCGGGGCGAGCCCTGGCCTCGATGGGCGTCTACATTTTCAACGCCGACTTTCTCTACGAGCAGCTCCGGCGCGACGCCCAGACCACCGGTTCGAGCCGCGACTTCGGCAAGGACATCATTCCCCACATCGTTTCGCGCCATCGGGTGTTCGCCCACCGCTTTGCCGAATCCTGCGTGGGCAGCGATCAGCATCAGCCCTACTGGCGCGATGTGGGCACCATTGATGCCTACTGGGAGGCCAACATGGAGATGACCAAGGTCACCCCGGACCTCAACCTGTATGACCGGGACTGGCCCATCTGGACCTACCAGGAGCAGTTGCCGCCGGCCAAGTTCGTGTTTGACGATGAAGACCGCCGGGGCATGGCCGTGGATTCCCTGGTGTCCGGCGGCAGCATCATCTCCGGGGCGACAGTCAAACGCTCGCTGCTGTTCTCCAGCGTCAACGTGCACAGCTGGGCCACGGTCGAGGATTCGGTGATCCTGCCCAACGTGGATATCGGCCGGCATGCGGTGATCCGGCGCTGTGTGGTGGACAAGAACGTGCGCATCCCCGAAGGCCTGGCCATCGGGCTGGATCCGGACGAAGACCGCAAACGCTTCGTCGTATCCCCCGGCGGCATCACCCTGGTCACCGCCGAGATGCTCGGCCAGGGCGCCGCCGCCCGCACCGCCTGAGCCAAGGCCGGCACCATGGCGGACCTCGCCTTCCTGTGGCACATGCACCAGCCGGACTATCGGCACCCGGAAACCGGCCACTTCACCCTGCCCTGGACTCTGCTCCACGCCCTCAAGGACTATCCGGACATGGCCAGCCACCTGGAGCGCCACCCGGCGATCCGCTGCACGGTCAACTTCGTCCCGGTGCTGCTGGCCCAGATCGAGGACTACTGCGACCAGCTCGCCACCCGGCAATGGCGCGACCCCCTACTGCGCATCCTGGCCTGGCCCGACCCGGACCACCTCGCCCCGGCCGACCGCAGCTGGCTCCTCGACATGGCCTTCCGCTGCCACGCCCCAACCATGCTGGAGCCCTTCGCGCCCTACCGGCGCCTGCGCGACCTGCTCACCTTCGTCCGCAGCCAGGACGGCAACGGCCTCGACTACCTTGCGGGGCAGTATTACGCCGATCTGGCCACCTGGTATGTGCTCGCCTGGAGCGGCGAGAGCCTGCGCCGCGGCCCCGGCCCCATCGCCGCCCTGATGGCCAAGGGCGGCAGCTTCGATCTGGCGGACCGGGAAGCCTTGATCAACGAGATCCGCACCGTGCTGGACGGCCTGACCCCGCGCTACCGGGCCCTTGCCGAGCGTGGCCAGATTGAACTCTGCTGCACCCCGGCGCACCACCCCCTGGCCCCCCTGTTACTGGATTTCGGCGTCGCCCGGGAGGCCATGCCCGACTGCCTGCTGCCGGCCGCGCCAGGCTATCCGGGCGGACGCTCGCGGGTGGAGGCCCACCTGCAACTGGCCCGGCAAAGTCACCAGCAACGCTTCGGCCACCTGCCCGCAGGCCTGTGGCCGGCGGAGGGCGCCTTGTCGCAGGCCTTCCTGCACCAGATCGCCGACGCCGGCTTCACCTGGACGGCCAGCAGCCGCGGCGTCCTCGAACACTCCGCCGGCCCCGACGCCAATACCGGCATCCCGTGGCAGGCCCCGGAGGGCATCCCCGGTGACCTCACCCTGTTCTTCCGAAACGAGCACCTCTCCGACCTGATCGGCTTTGAGTACGCCCGCTGGCATGGTCGCGACGCTGCTGCCCATTTCATGGCCGAAGTGACCACCCTGCACCGGCAGGACGCGGACGCCCTCATCCCGGTCTTCCTCGACGGCGAGAATGCCTGGGAGTACTACCCCTACAACGGCTGGTACTTCTTCAACGATCTCTACGAAGCCCTTGCCGGCACACCAGCCATCACCACCGTCACCCTCTCCGAAGCCACCGACAGGCACCGCCCGCGGCGCCGGCGCCTGCCCGGCCTGACCGCCGGCAGCTGGGTCTTCGGCACGCTCTCCACCTGGATCGGCAGCCCCGACAAGAACCACGCCTGGGAGCTGCTCTGCGACGTCAAACAGTGCGTCGACCGGGCCCTCGACAGCGCCAGCCTCGACGCCGGCCAGCGGCAGCACATCCTTGCCCTGCTCGCCGTGTGTGAAAGCTCCGACTGGTTCTGGTGGCTGGGCGACTACAACGCTCCCGAATCGGTGAGCGCCTTCGACCACCTCTTTCGCGACAACATCCGCGCCCTTTACCGGCTGCTCGGGCTACCCGCACCCACCAGCCTCGACCACCCCATCAGCCGCGGCGGTGGTACCCCCGAAAGCGGCGGCACCATGCGGCGCGCCACCTGAAACCCCAACGGAGGCCGACCTTGACCCGTGCCGTGACCCTGCTGCTGGGCGTACATGCCCACCAACCTGTCGGCAACTTCCCCGAGGTGATCGAGGATGCCCACCTGCGCTGCTACAAACCATTTCTGGAGACCCTCAACGCCTATCCGGATTTCCGCTTTGCCGCCCACTTCTCCGGCTGGCTGCTGGACTGGCTGCGTGAGCGCTTCCCGGAAGACATGGAGATGCTCGCCGGAATGGTGCGGCGCGGCCAGGTGGAGATGTTCAGCTCCGGCGACACCGAGCCCGTGCTCGCCGCGATCCCGCACCGGGACCGGGTGGGCCAGCTCGCCGCGCTCAACGACAAGCTCGGCACCTGGACCGGCGTACGCCCGCAGGGCGCATGGCTTACCGAACGGGTGTGGGAATCCGCCGTTGTCCCGGCGCTGGCCGAAACCGGCATCCGCTACGTGACCGTCGATGACTACCACTTCTTCTGTACCGGCCGCAGCGCCGACGAGCTGGACGGTCACTTCAGCACCGAGGAAGACGGCACCCGCCTCGATCTCTTTCCCATCTCCGAAGCCCTGCGCTACCGCCTGCCCTTCCATCCGGCCCACGAGGTGGTGGCCTACCTGGAGCAGCTGGCCGACAGCGGCCGGCGCGCCGCCATCTACTTTGACGACATCGAGAAGTTCGGCATCTGGCCCGAGACCTACGACTGGGTTTACAACCGGGGCTGGCTCAAGGCCCTGGTCGAAGGCGTGCTGGCCAGCCCGAAGATCCACACCGCCACCTACGCCGACTTCCATGCCCGGCACGCCACCCGGGGCATCGTCTACCTGCCCACCGCCTCCTACAGCGAGATGAACGAGTGGACCCTGCCCATGCCGGCCGCCGCCACCTATGCCCAGCTCCTCGCCAGCGAGAAGGCCGCCGGGCGCGGCGACCTGCACCGCCCCTTCATCCGCGGCGGGATCTGGCGCAACTTCCTGTCCCGCTACCCCGAGGCCAACTGGATGCACAAGCGCATGCAGGCCCTGTCGGCGCGCCTCGCCGCACTCCCCGCCGCTCCCCCGGACCTCACGGGCGCCCTGTACCGCGCCCAGGCCAACGACGCCTACTGGCACGGGCTCTTTGGCGGGCTCTACCTGCCCCACCTGCGCCGGGCCGTGTGGAACAACATCCTCGCCCTGGAAGCCGGCCTCGATCGCCTGCAGCCCCGCGCCGCCAGCGCACCTACTGATATGGACCTGGACGGCTGTCGGGAGACCTTCCTCACCACCTCACTGCTGCAGATCGCCCTGCGGGATGACGGGCTCGGCGCCGTCCATGAACTGGCCAGCTATCCCCTGGCCCACAACTTCGGCGATACCCTGCGCCGCCACCACGAGCATTACCACGAGCGCATCGGCGCCGGCCCCAGCCAGCACGACGGCGCCGGCATCGCCTCGGCCCACGACATCGTGCGTTTCAAGCATCCGGTGGAGCCCGCCGACGTGCGTCCTGACGCCCATCCCCGGGTTATCTGGCTCGACCAGCTCGACGGCCACGCCCTGACCGACTACCGGCAGGCCGACAGCACACCCGCGCACTTCCAGCGCGAGGGCATCGACAAGCGCTACACCGTGGATGCCGCCGGTGTCAGCGTGCACTGGCGGCTGCGTGGCCTCGCCGGGCGGCACTTCGCCACCACCCTCAACCTCGCCATGCCCAGCTGCGATGGCTTCCTCGGCCGCTACGTGCTCGACGACGGCCACATTCCCTGCGGCTTCGGCCAGGCCCTCGACCTGCCCGAAGCCACCGGGCTGACCCTCGAGGACGGCGTCCTCGGCGGCCTCCTGCACCTCACCTGCAGGCCCCCGGCCCAGATCTGCGGCCGCCCCCATCACACCGTTTCCCAGTCGGAAGCGGGCTTTGAGAAAATCATGCAGGCTGCCGAGATCCACCTCAGCTGGACGATTCCCGGCGACGACTGCACCCTCCAACTCCAGATCACCATCGAGCCCCGTACGCCATGACCGGCACCGTCTATAAACTCGAAGTCAATCCCCGCATTCCGGCGCGCCTCGAGCGCCTCGAAGACCTGGCCAACAATCTCTGGTACAGCTGGGACCGCCCCACCCGCTCGCTCTTTGCCAGCCTGTCACGCACCCTGTGGAAGGCGGTGGATCACAACCCCAAGGCCTTCCTCAAGCGCGCCGACCAGAAGCACCTCGACAGCGCCGCCGAGAACCCGGTGTTCCTGGGCAGCCTGGCCCGGGTGCTGTCCACCTACGATACCTACCACGACCTGCCGTCGATGGCCCACGTGCATGGCCGCCCCTTTCGCGACGACGATCTGATCGCCTACTTCTGTGCAGAGTTCGGCTTTCACGAAAGCCTGCCGATCTATTCCGGCGGCCTCGGCATCCTGGCCGGCGACCACTGCAAGGCGGCCAGCGACATGGGCCTGCCCTTTGTCGGGGTCGGCCTGCTGTACCGCCAGGGCTATTTCCACCAGACCCTCGACGCCGACGGTCAGCAACACGCCACCTACACCGATTCGGATTTCGACGACCTGCCCGTCACCCCGCTCCACGACGCGGAAGGTCGGGAGGTGCGCGTCACCGTGGATCTGCCCGGCCGCGCCGTACAGGCCAAGGTCTGGGAGGTCCGGATCGGCCACGTGCGCCTGATCCTCCTCGACACCTGGCTCCCGGAGAACACCGAGCACGACCGCGAGATCACCCACCGACTCTATGGCGGTGACCGCAACACCCGCATCGAGCAGGAGATCCTGCTCGGTGTCGGCGGCGTTCGTGCCCTCGCCGCCCTGGGTCTGAAGCCCACCGTGTGGCACGTCAATGAGGGCCACGCCGCCTTCCTGATCCTCGAACGCATCCGCAGCCTGGTGACCGGCGGCCAGCCCTTTGCCGCAGCGCTCGAAGCCACCGCTGCCAACGTGGTGTTCACCACCCACACCGCCGTGCCGGCCGGCCACGACCACTTTGCCGAAGACACGATCCGGCGCTACTTCTCCCACTGGGAAAAAGACACCGGCATCTCCTGTGATCGCCTGATGGCCCTGGGCGCCGAGCCGGGCAAAACCGACTTCAACATGACCGCCCTGGCGATCCGCGGCTCGCGCCACCAGAACGGCGTCTCGCGCATCCATGGCGACGTGTCGGCGCGCATCTGCAGTCACTTCTGGCCCCAGCTCAGCGCCGCCGAAAACCCCATCGACTACGTGACCAACGGCGTCCACCTGCCCACCTTCCTGGCTACCGAATGGCACGAAACCTTTGATCGCTACCTGGGTGTGGGCTGGCAGCAACGCCAGACCGACCCGGCCAGCTGGGAGGGCATCGACCGCATCCCCGACCAGACCTACTGGAGCGTGCGCCAGCTCCTCAAGTCGCATCTGCTCTACCTGGTGCGCGACCGGGTGCGCGAGCAGCACCTGCGCAACCAGGGCTCACCGGCACACCTGGATCGCCTGCTCAAGCTCGCCGACCCGAGCCGGCCTAACGTGCTCACCATCGGCTTTGCCCGGCGCTTCGCCACTTACAAGCGCGCCGCGCTGCTCTTCCACGATCCGGAAGTCCTGCGCAGCATCATCTGCGACGCCGACCGGCCGGTCCTCTTCCTCTTCGCCGGCAAGGCGCACCCGGCCGACCATCCCGGACAGGAGATCGTCCGGCGCATCGCCGAGATGGCCGCCCGCCCGGAGTTCGAGGGCCGCATCCTGCTGCTGGAGGGCTACGACCTGCACCTCTCGCGGCGCCTGGTGGCCGGGGTGGACGTATGGCTCAACAACCCCATCTATCCACTGGAAGCCTCCGGCACTTCGGGCATGAAGGCCGCCATGAACGGCGCCATCAACCTGTCGGTGCTCGACGGCTGGTGGGGTGAGGGCTACGACGACCGGGGAGAGGTCCCCAACGGCTGGGCCATCAAGCCCGCCTCCGGCCACCTGGATGAAGCCCGCCGGGACGCCGAGGAAGCCCACACCCTCTACGAGCTGCTGCAGGACAAGGTCATCCCGACCTTTTACCGCAGCGGCCCGATGGGCTACTCGCCCGAATGGGTGGCCATGTCCAAACGCTCCATCGCCACCATTGCACCCCGCTACAACGTGATCCGCATGGTCGGCGAGTATGTGCAGAAGTTCTACGCGCCCGCCGCACGCCAGGGCCGCCGCCTGGCCGCCGACGGTTTCGCCCCGGCCCGGGCCCTGGCCGACTGGAAGATCCGCATCCGCAACGCCTGGGCCGGCGTGCGCCTGCGCTGCCTGGAAACCCCCACCGGCCGGGTGCCATTCGGCCAGGCCGTGCGCGTACAGGTCGCCATCCAGCTGGGCGGCCTGCAGCCCGAGGACGTCACCGTCGAGGCCCTCTTCGGGCGTCCCGACACCGACCACGGCCGGGCCCGGCACTACAGCCTCACCCACAGCGGCGCTCTCGACCATGGCGAGCACCTCTTCGTGCTGGATCTGACCCCGGAGCAGTGCGGCAAGCTGGAGTACCGCATCCGCGCCTTCCCCGAGCACCCGCTGCTCACCCACAAGTTCGAGCTGGGGCTGATGGTATGGCTGTGATCCACCGCGCCGTCCTCTCTGATGGCCTATCGCGCACCTCACGGAGGCTGCGGTGAAGCGGCCCGGCGTACTCTTCGTCACCTCCGAGATGGCGCCCTGGGTCAAGACCGGCGGCCTCGGTGACGTGGCTGCGGCGCTGCCTGCCAGCCTGCGCGGAGCCGGCGTGGACATCCGTGTCCTGATCCCCGGCTATCCGGCCCTGCAGGCTGCATTTCCCGACGCCCGCCCGGTGGCCGAGCTACCCTCCCTCGCCCCCGCCCTGCCCCCGGCCCGGATCCTGGAGGCCCACACAGACGGCCTGCCCCTGTTGCTGCTCGACTGCCCCGCGCTTTTTGGCCGCCCCGGCAATCCCTATCTCGACAGTTACGGCAAGGACCAGCCCGACAACGCCCGGCGCTTCGGCCTTCTGTCCCGGGTCGCCGCCCACCTCGGCCAGCCCGGCTCCCCCCTGGGCTGGCAGCCCGACGTGGTGCATGTGAATGACTGGCAGGGCGGCCTGGCCCCCGCCTTCCTGCACTACGAAGGCGGCGCAGCCAGCGTCATCACCGTCCACAACATCGCCTTCCAGGGGTGCTTCGGCCATGACATGCTCGCCGCCCTGGGCCTGCCCGCGCACGCCTGGCGCTTCGATGCGGTGGAGTACCACAACCAGCTGTCCTTCCTGAAAGCCGGCCTGCAGTTCGCCACCCGCCTGTCCACCGTCAGCCCCACCTATGCCCGGGAAATCCAGGACGAGCACTTCGGCTACGGCCTGGCCCCCCTGCTGCGCCACCGTGCCGGGGCCCTGCGCGGCATCCTCAACGGCATCGACACCACCCTGTGGGACCCGGCCACCGACGCGGCCCTGGCGCATCCCTACTCGTCAGACCGCCTCGGCGCCAAGCGCCTCAACAAGGCCGCCCTGCAGGCGCAGATGGGGCTGCCGAGCGCCAGTGACCGGCCACTGTTCGGCGTCATCAGTCGCCTGACCCATCAGAAGGGCCTTGATCTGCTGCTCGCCGTCGCCGATGGCCTGCCGGCGCTGCCGGCCCAGCTGGTGGTGCTGGGCAGCGGCGACCGGGACATGGAGGCCGGCTTCTGCGCCCTGGCCGCGCGCCTGCCGGAGCACGTCGCAGTACAGATCGGCTTTGACGAGACCCTCGCCCACCGCATCGAGGCCGGTGCCGACAGCTTCCTCATGCCCTCGCGCTTCGAACCCTGCGGCCTCAACCAGATGTACAGCCTGCGCTACGGCACCCCGCCCGTGGTCCGCGCCACCGGTGGCCTCGCCGATACGGTTGTGGACATCGACGCGCCCCTTGCTGCCAACCCGGGCAACGGCTTCCGGATCGACGGCGATAGCCCCCATGCCCTGTGGATGACGCTGGAACGGGTGTGCCACACCTGGCACAACCGCCGCCGCTGGCTGGACATCCAGCAAAACGCCATGCGCCGGGACTTTTCGTGGGAGCAACCCGCCAGGGAGTACATTGAACTGTATCGGGAGGCTGCCGCAGCCCGCTGAACAAGGCCAGCGGCAGGCGCTGAACGCTTGCGTCAGGGCAGACGGCACGAGGAAAGCCCCACCCTGCCATGCTACGATGCCGCGGGTGCGGCCTCCCCGTCAGCCCTCAGAGCCCACGGGCGCACCTGCCCCAACCCATAACGGACGCCTCCTCCACCCCCCATCGGCCATGAGCAACGCACCAGAAGAAGACGACCGCACCATTCTCTCTGCTGCCAGCAACAACACATCGACAACGGCAACGAATACTCCGGCGATCGATGGCGATGAGGATGGTCACGCGCTCGCAGCCGGCACCCTGCTCGGTGAATTCGAGCTACAGGGAAAGATCGGGGAAGGCGGCTTCAGCATCGTCTACCTGGCCTGGGACCACTCCCTTGAACGCAAGGTCGCCCTCAAGGAATACATGCCGGGCTCCCTCGCCGCGCGCAGGGGGCCCAGTCTGGTGGCCCCCCGTTCGGAGCGCCATCGCAGCACCTACGAGGCCGGCCTGAGGAGCTTCGTCAATGAAGCCAAACTCCTTGCCCATTTCGACCATCCGTCCCTGGTCAAGGTGTATCGCTTCTGGGAGGCGAATGGCACAGCCTACATGGTCATGCCGCTGTATGAAGGGCAGACCCTGAAGGACAGTATTCAGGCAGACCGCCCCCCCGTCAGCGAAGCCTGGCTGATCGACATCCTGACCCCGCTGTGCGATGCCATTGGACTCCTTCACCGGGAGCAGTGCTTTCACCGGGACATTGCCCCCGACAACATCATCCTGTTGAAAGGCAGCGGGCGCCCCCTGCTCCTTGACTTCGGCGCCGCGCGGCGGGTCATCGGTGACATGACCCAGGCACTCACGGTCATCCTGAAGCCAGGCTACGCCCCGGTCGAGCAGTATGCCGAATTGCCCGACATGAAACAGGGGCCATGGACCGACGTCTATGCCCTGGCCGCCACCGTGCACTGGGTGATTACCGGCAGCACCCCGCCGCCCTCGGTGGGCCGACTGCTCAACGACCAGTACCAAGCGCTTGCCGAGCGCGCACTCCCGAGCTTCACCCCGGCCTTCCTGGGAGCGGTTGACAGGGCGCTGGCCGCCAGACCGGAACAGCGCACCCAGACCATCACCGACTTTGGCCATGACCTGGGCCTGGCTCCTCGGGGCGACACACGCATCCTTGATGCACCTTCCCCGGTATTGCCAGGCACCGATCCCGGCGCCGGCCCCACACAGATTGCCGCCAGACCAGCGGCGGCGGCGCGGCGTGCAGGCCCTCTTCTCGCCCTGGTGGGCCTTGCCTGCGCCCTGGCCGCGGCCTGGTGGCTGGCCACCCGAGAACATCCGGCGACGGTGCCACTGGCAACGACACGCCCCCAGGCACCCGCACCGGCGCCAGCCCAGCCACCCTCCGTGCCAGCAGTGCCCACCCCGCCCTCTCCCGCGGTAGCCCGTACACCTCCACCAGCCTCTCCGGTCGAGTCGCCGGCGTCACCTACCTCGCTAGGCAGCCAGGTTCAAAGCCCGGCCAGTGCATCCCGGGCGGCACCGCCTCCCACGCGGGAGGCACCACCCGCATCCGCGCCCGTTCGCAAGGCCCCGGTCGAAACCGCAGCAACCGCGGCCAGCAAGCCGGTCAAGGCCGAGAAGGCATCACCGCCCCGCTCGGCCGAATGTGCCAGCATCCTGCAACGCATCTCCCTCGGCGAAAGCTCACCCGAGCTCATGGCCAGATTTGATAAGGCGCGTTGCCGCTAGAACCACACACCGACGCCAACCAAAGTCCGAGGTCGAATGAATTCGACCCCACGAGAGGGCACCCATCAAGTCAGGATGACGGCCTCAGGAGGCCGCCACGCTGCGCAGGAAGACCTCAATCTCTCCGCCAGCCAGGGCTTCGCTGTCTTCCATCTTGGTGCAAGAAATGACGCTGACCGCCTTCCTGGCCAGCGATTTATCCCTCATTCCGGGTACGAACAACTGAACGCACCGGGGGTCCGGCACGATCTCGATCTCCACGACCGCGGATTCCGACTTCAGTCCGGAGGCGGCTTTCTGATCGGCCTGGACCTTACCCACCGCCCTCGGCGCACCCCACAGGAAGGTGATGGGTGCAATGACCCGTGCGGCCAGCAGGTAGTGGGCCCCGCTGCCCACCCAGGTCGAAGACAGGGCCGCCATACGGCTCGCCTGGCCGGAGGCCAGGCTCTCGCCCCGGTGACCTGCCCGTGCCGCCTGCAATATCAAGCGTACAGCCGAAGCCTGGAACCACCACGGGCTGGAGATGTATTCCTGATTTGCCACATCCGGTCGCAGGACGAAGCGGAAGAGCACCGTACCGGGCGAGAAGCCGCCCTCACCCTCGACACGCATGCCACTTCGGGCCTCATCCCAAGCCGCTTTATCTAAATAACAGCTGTTTAGCGCAGGCATTTCCACTCCCCTGCTGCGTCGACCAATCATCCGGGGCCGGTAGCGTTGCAGCCCCCGCAATGGCCCGCCCAGTCAGAACTTGAAACGCACCCCCAAGGCCACCGACTGCCCGCTGGATTGGCCGCGAACCCGGTCATCCATGCCGATCACGTAGATATCGGTGACGCTGTCGTATTCATACAGGTAGGCCGAGCTGAGGGTGGTGTGCTTACGATCTATCGCCGCCCCTTCAGTGGTGGATGAACCGATCTGGAACACCAGTGAACCGGGGCCGACCGGTACATTGACACCGGCCGAGGCCAGCTTGCTTCTGGCATCCAGAGCACGGTCCCGCACCTGCGAGTAAAGGCCGAAAACCCGCGCAAAACCAAAGTTGTAACTACTCCCCAGCTGCCACGTCGTCTCCTTGGCTGGATCCCTGATGCCATCATTCACATGGACATTCTGGGCCGCTGCCTCGATGGACAGCAGGCCCACGGACCACACCACGCTGCCTCCCTGATAGCTGCCCCGTTCATCCTGCTTCTGGACAGCATGCATCAGGTTGAAGGTCAGCCCGTCCAGATTCGGACTGGTGTAGCCGACGGCGTTGTCCCAGTAGAAATCCCCATCCACACCTTCGATATTGCCGCTGAAGAAGAGATGACGGATCGCCGGCGACAAGGGGGAACTACCGAGCGCGTTGAAGCGATTGGTGGTGTCAAAGATCAAAGTCTGCAGACGGCCGAAACGCAGCGAACCGTATTCAGTGCTACGCAAGGCGATAAAGGCATTTCTCGACAGCAGCGGATCGGAATCACGCCGGCCGGTCTTGAAATCTTGAAAGCGGATGAAGGTCTCCGCCACCGCGGCGACGCTCCACCCATCGTCGAAGCCGTAGCTGCCAGTGACGCCGACAAAGCTTGGCGACAGGGAGTTGCTGTTGAACCGTACATCCCTTGCCAGCCCACTCTGCCCGAAGGCCCCGTAGGAGAGGTCGGCGACGCCATAAACGCTGTAATCCACCTGGGCCAGGGTGGCGTCAGCGGTGATAAAAAGAAGCCCGCCCAGGATGGCAGACAGGGTCTTGGATGTCTTTTTCATGATGTTCAGCCGGTTTCGGCTCCGGATTATGGGCGGGACGCAAGGCCAGGGTCGATTCAAGTCAGGCTCGGTGCAGCGAGCAGCCAGACGCCATTCATCAGGGCATGGGCAAGCACGCAGGGGGCAAGCCGTCGCCAGCGCTCGTAGAGTGCTCCGACCAGAATGGCCGGGAGCACCACTGCGACCGCCTCAAGGCTCCCCCTCAGGGCCCAGTGGGCCAAGGCAAACGTCGCAGCCACGACCAGGTTGGCCTGCCAGCCGGACCAGCGCCGGGACAGGAGAAGCTCCTGCAGGCCCCGGCGAAAGATGATCTCCTCCACCACGGGGGAAAATAACAGCAGGACGAAGCCGCGCCGCCAGTCAGTACCACTCAGCCCCACCGCGAAGACGCTCAAGGCGATCACACCTGCAAACTGCAGCATCAGGCCGGTGCCGGGCCGGACGCCAAGGGCCGGCAACCGGTTCATGCCGCCTTGCGCCCAAGCCTGCCGGCCTCGCTACGGGCGCCAGCCTGCCTTCGCCACCACAGTACGCCAAGCGCGCCCGCTGCCAGCAGCCACAAGGTCGGGTCCAGGGGCGAATCACCCTGAGCCAGGGAGCAGCCACCGCCCCCCGACGTTTTGGGAGCCGGATCGGCCTGACCACTCAGGCTGACCTGCAATTCGGGAAGATCCGCCGCATTTGAAGCGATCTTCACGCTCCCCGTAAGCACCCCTTCCGAGGCGGGTTTGAAGCTCACCGAGAGCGTGCAATCGAAGCCCGGCTCCAGATTGAAAGGCGGCGCAGCGCAGGTCTGCTCGCTGATCACGAAGGCGCCGCTGACTGCAATGCCCGTAATCTGCAGGGATACCGAACCGTTACTGCGCAGCGTGATGACCTGCGGCACCGAACTGGAGCCGACCCGGACCGGCGCATAGCTCAGCGCCCCTGAGGAAAGACCCACCTTGGGCTCCGGCCCGCTGAGCCCGATACCCGTGACGGTCAGCAGGCCGGGAGCACTTCCTGTCGTACCGGCCTGAACGTCGGCGAGCTTGGTGCCGGACGAGCCGGGCTTGAAGGTGAGCTTGAACTGGCAGGACTGCCCTGCCGTGAGGTAGTCGTTGAACTGGCAGGAGCTCGGTACCACAAGGAAGGACTGGGCGTGGACGCCGAGGATGTTGGCGACCTTGAGGATCACTGCGGCAGGGCCCGGATTGGTGAGCGTCACATCGACTTCCTTCACAGCCCCGACCGCAACAGCCCCAAAATCGACCGCTGCCCCCACCGCAGACCATGCCAGCACGGGAGTCGGTTCATTCAACCCACGGCCGTTCAATGTGGACTTGTGGGGCGCATTTTCAGCATTGCTGGCAACGCTCACAACGCCCGTGTAGCTCGTATCCACCTGTGTGGGCGTGAATTGCACATCGATATTGCACTTGGCCCCTGGCACCAGGGTTGCCGGACAGGCTGGGCTGACCAGGGAGAACCCGGCGCCTGAAATCGAGACGGCGATATTGGAGATCGTGACGACACCGGAATTGGTGTAGATGAGTCGTCTGGGGGGATAGACGTTATTGACACCCTGGCTGCCAAAATCGGTCGATGCAGTCAGGGTGGCCGTGGGAGTTGGGGGAACGATGCCCCTGAAGTTCATGACAATGGGCAAACTGAAATCCTGACGGGGCACGCCTCCCGAATAGCTGACAGCCAGTGTTCCTTCCCGAACGCCAAGGGCGCTGGGCTTGAAGGTCATGCGGACCGTGCAAGTTTGAACGCCGCCGGGGGACGGAGGATTCGTGGCGCAATCTTCCGTGAAGGCATAGTCGGCAGCAGCAGCCCCCTGGATGGCAACGGAAAGCTGGGTGATCGGGGCGTTGCCGACATTGGCCAGCGTCACGTCGACGGTACTGCTCTCCCCCACCGGGCGATCCATCAGCGCGGCAATGTTGCCCGAGCTGAGGATGGGGACAGGAATCACCGGCGGAGGGCTCCCCGTCCCGGACAGCGCAATACTCGCCAGGGCTGGGCCAGGGTCACCACCGGCGGGGTCGAGCTGCACCTGGAGGTTGGCAGATTTAAGGCCCGCGCTCGCCGGCTTGAAGGAAACCGAGACCGTGCACGAACCGCCTGGAACAAGGCTTGGCTGACTGAAGCAGGTGCTTGAAGCCGGATTGATCAGGTAATGGGTCGTGTCGCTCACGCTGATCGACCCGGTATTCACGACAAGATTGCTGGCCCGCAAGTTGGTTATTGTGACGCTGTCACTCTTCGCAACATTGATGTCGCTGCTGCCAAAGTTGATGCTCGACTTGTCGAAGGCACCATCCAGTGCTGCCAACAGAAATATGCGCAGCTCATCGACGGCCGGGGAGCCACCGGCGATGTAAGTATCGTAATACGGCTTCATGGTGGAAGCCGCCGTAGCAATACTCTCAATGTGGGCCTTCAAGCCAGCGGCTGAGCCCAGCCAGGTATAGCTGCCTCGAAGGTTGGAACTGAAAATGGGCGGATAGGTGGCCGTCAGCGGGGGGTTCGAGGGCGTGGCCACGAATGTAGGGTGGTCCTTACCCTCGTGGCAGCTCTGGCAGACAGTCGTCCAGAGTGTCGAGCTCGGGACTCCAGCAGACATTGCCGGACCCGCCATGGCAAGACAGGAAAGCGCCACCACGACCCACTTTACGTTTCCAGGATTCCTGAACATGCCAATGTGCCCCCAGCTCGCTTATCCGGCACTCACCAGGCCGGTTGTGCAGTTGATTCCTAGATGCAATCGACGACCCGGAACTCGACCCGCCGATCCAATGCATCCCGCTGATCGTCCGTACCAAGCCCGATCAGGGCCTCCCGGGAGCCGACGCCGCCCACCGACAGCCGGGCGCGCAGTGAGCGGTCACGCCCCTCGAGCAGCTTGCTCACGGCTTCGGCACGCCTTAGGGACAGGCGCTCATTGGCGCTGGCGCTACCCGTCCGGCTGGTATGCCCAACGACCTTCATGCAGGCGGGGGTCTTGCCGGCCTCCCGCGCCATGGTGGCGAGCCACAGCTGGTATTGGGTGGGCAGGTCACCCACGTCATTGAAGCTGACCGTGCCCGGCTTGAAGAGCAGCTTCATGGGCAAACGCTTGGCCTCCAGGCCGGAAGCCACCAGCTTGCCGAAGGCGTCTTGCGCGGCCTCCCGCTGGCCCAACTGCCAGCTGGTCAGGTAGAGGCCGTTGAGGACGCGCAGGTCACCGCGGTCGGCGAGCTGGGAGGCTTCCTTGTACAGTGAGTTGGCGTCGCCGATCTTGCCGTCGTTGTAGGCCAGCATGGCTTCGTTGATAACCGCGGCGGCAGGCAGATGGGACAGATAGTCCGGGTCGGCCGGGTCGCCAACCTGGGTATTGACCTGGCAGGAGTTGATGTAGCCCATCACCGTCTTGTCTTTGTGCCAGCTCGGGCTGTCACGGAAGTAGGGCAGCGGCTCGGGATTCACCGAGCCTACAGTGGCCCGGTCGATCTGCTTGGCGACAACCCGCCTAGTCTTCAGGTCAATAACTGTCAGCCAGACCCGGAAGGCATCTGGCGGCGTGTCGACGGCCCGCTGGACGTTGACCGGGGTGAGGGTGCCGATCAGCAACAGGGGTTGTTCAGCCAGGGTCTGGCGGGTCAGCGGCTTGATAGTGAAATTGCTGTAGCGGCGCTGCTTGAGCAGGGCTTCAAGCTGCCGCCCCATCTTGACGGTACTGACCGTCTGGGCGCCGGTGTTGGCATCGATCAGCGGGTCAATGACGACGGCCCGCTTGGCACTGCCCAGTCTGGCCAGAGTGTCTTCCAACAGTTGATCTCCGGCACGGGTGATGGCGTCCTCGAACTTGATCGGAGAGGGCGCGACCAGGGGCTTGCGCGGAGACTGGGACACTGTCGACGGTGGGGCGCCCTCACCGATGTAGTCAGGCTCTGGATCGGCGGCAGCCTTGGCCGCGTCCGGGGCTTTGGGGATGCCGCCCGTTGAAGCGGGCCCCTTGATGTTGCTGCAGGCAGCGAGCCCCATGCTCAGGAGCAGCGCAGTGAGGATCTTGAGGGTGGGGATGGATGATTTCATCTGACTTTCCTTTGGTCCGGCAGGATGTCCGGGAATCAGCGACGGGGATAGACCGGATCAGGGGCCGGTGCGGAGCACCCCAGAAAATCCACTACCAGCGTCGCCAGGGAGGGGTCCGCCTGAATGTGGGTCTGAAGTTTATCCAGAGACATCAGGGCGTTCGGCATGGAGGCATTCGCATAAAGGTCAGCTTTGCCACCGCAAACATGGGGCAAGGCCACGCGGCTCAGCAGAATGGGCTGAGCCGCGCCCGCGTCCCAGTCGAAGTTGTCCTGCATCGCAGCGTGGCAGGTCCGGCAAGCGGTGCCCACCACTTCTCGGTAGAAGCGCGCGGCACCGGGCTTGACCGTGTCGTAGCTGACCCAGGCCGGCGGCACGTAGGTCTTGTCCAGGGTCAGGGGCGATTTGGCATACCAGCCCTGGATCAGGTTGCGGGTCGCAGTGGCAGGTTGGGTCGCGACGACGAGGTCGTTCAGTTTGCGGATGGCGGCGGATTGTTCTGCCTCGGAAAACCCCCTGCGGGTCGAGAACAGGTAGTTGCCGGTATCAAAGGGCAGGAAATTGGCCTTCAGATCAGGGCTGGGATGTCCCGACTCGGGGAAGCGCCCCAGATAGGTCGCCCCCCCATGGCAGGCCACGCAGGCGCCGGGCATGTATTTCTCGCCACGCCCGTCCAGGTTGACCGACAGCACGAGCTTGCCGTCGGGGCCGAAGGTCAGGAATTTGGTGAAGGGCTTGCCATCACTCCGCCCCGTGGCCGACGAATACTCCATGGCGACGCAGGCGACCCGCTTCTCGTCGGCGAGAGCCGTGTCGATCACCTCATTGGTCTCGCGCTGGGTGTCACCGTCAGGGCCAGGGTGGTTGCAGACGACAAAGGCAATCCGGTCCGGGGCGGCCTGAGTGGCCACCATGCGCCTGACCAGGTTGAGGTCGCGTTGATTCACGTAGGTGGCCGAGACTTCCTCGTTTGCGGCCCGGTAGGGGCCAATCCTGTTCTCGCGCTTCCAGTCCTCCAGGGTGATGGCACCCAGCATGTTGCCCTGGGCATCACAGTCCTTCACCGCCCCGAAGGCCCGGTAATAGTTGCAGGCGCTCACCCGGCTGTCGGCGCCCTTGTAGGTCAGGAACTGATCGGAACGGGGCTGGGCCACCGAAAACGCGCCGGCCACCGGCACCACCATCTGACCCCGGACATTGCCGTCCGGACCATTGGCCAGCATCCTGACCATGGCCGGGCGGGTATTGGGAATGACATGGGAGAACTCGACGGCGTTACCCAGGTAACCTCCGGTCGGAGTGGGCAGGTCGAGGATCGCAGAATAGGCTTCGCAACGGATACGAAGCTTGAGCCGGGCATTCACCAGCACGGCGGCATCAAGCGCATAGTCGCCGAAGCGGTTGACCCGGACCGGCGGAGCGATGCCACTGCCATCCGACTGCAGCACCTGAACGGTGGCGGAGGACTGCACACCGAAGAACGCGTTATCCACGCCGCAGAGGCCGCCATCCGCCAGCCCGACATGCCCGTACAGGCGCAGGTTATGCACGTTCGACGAAGTCTTGACGGGCAGCTGCAGCCCTTGCGAAACGGCGCTTCCCGTCAGCGTACTGCAGCCTTCGAGCATGTTCCCTTGCGGACCGCTGCAGACAATCTTGAATTGCTCCCCCTCGGCCAGGGCCGGGAGCGTCAGCTCTCCGCCAAGGCTGCTCGTACCGGAATAAACCACTTCGCCATTGCTGGCCTTGGTCAGGCTGACTCGGACGTCGGGTAGATAGACATTGCGCGCACCCGAGGCAGCCCCATCGTGGAAGGTCGTGTCGAAATCCGCAATGAAGCGAAGCCGGACGGAGCCTCCCTTCACGTCATCGCCGGCGACCACGGCCGGGGCCGAGTAGCTTGCCGGAGCGGCAACGGGGGCGGGGATCTTGAAGGCATCACTGGAGACGGCGTATTGCTGCTCGACGTAGCCCCCTCTGCCATCGCCGATCAGCACATAAGCAAAGTGCATACCAGGGCCATCGGGAAGGCTCCAGGTGGTAGCGCTGGCGTTGCGGTTGTCTATGCTGCCGGCGGTCACGCGCCATTGATAGTTCAGGTTGTCGCCGTCCGCATCACGTCCTTCAACCTGGAGGGACGTGAGCGTCGCGCCCGTGCTCTTCTTGACGCCGTCAGCACTTCCAGAGCCTCCGCATCCTGCGAGAAGACTCATGACGACCAAACAGGCGACAGACGCGGTGGACGCTTTCGAGACGAGCGAAATGCGCATTTGAGGCTCCCTCCGGGGTGACGCCGCGATGGCTTTATGCCTCGTCACGCGCAGCACTGAAACGCTTCCGTGCGCGGACGTCCTTGTCCGCTCACCTTAGCAAAAATGAGAATGTCGCGTCACTTTTTATCCCGCGCTTTATCCCGCACGCCTGAAGTCCTCTTGTCGGCACGGAGCCTGCATCAGGCTGCTCCCCGGGCAATTGCAGCAGTCACTGCTTCAAAGGCGGGCAGGCCACGTGGGGACTTGCCCGACGGCGTCACGCCGAAGTTCCGACCCATCGCACGGAGGCGCGCTCAAGCGCTGTGGTTACAGGATAAACTGCTGCGGTCGTCGACTTGCGGACCCCGATTCATGTGGAAGCCATTCAAGATCAGTTGCCAGGCAGGCCTGTGCATTGCGCTGGCCGCCTGTGGCGGGAGCAAGCCGCCAGTGCCCGAGCTTCCCCCCACACTGGTTCAACTGACACTCCAGGCAGATACGACAGTCAATCAGGACAACCGCGGCCGCCCCACCCCGGTCGTGGTGCGCTATTACCTGCTGTCTCACCCGGCTTCATTCGAAGCGGCTGACTTCTTCTCCCTCTTCGATGCCGACGAGAAAACCCTCGGCGCCACCAGCGTGCAACGGGAGGAAATCACCTTGCGGCCGGGTGAAAGCGTCAAGACCATCCTGCGGCCGGGATCCGAGGTCAAGTCAATCGGTGTGTTCGTGGCCTATCGCGATCCCAACCGCACAGTCTGGCGGGCAGTAGCCCCCATCCAGCGGAACACGCTCAATACCCTGCAGGCGAAAGTCGGGCGGGATACGGTCAGCATCAGCGCCCAACGCTGACCGGCTCCGGCCCAGGAGATCATCACAATGTCTTGGTTCAGTCGGGTTGTCTGGTCGGAAGGCCTCTTTCTGCAGCCCCAGCATTTTCAACAGCAGGACCGCCACGCCACCTGGTGGGTGGAGTCCCGCGTGGCCCCCCTGGTCGGCAATCACTGGGGTTTCTCCCATCTGGTGATCGACGAGGCGGCCCTGGTGGCCGGCAAGTTCGCCATCCTCGAGGCGCGCGGCATCCTGCCCGATGGCACGCCCTTCGACATCCCCAACGTCGACCTGCCCCCGCCAGCGCTGGACTTCCCCAGGGACGCCAAGGACCAGGTCGTCTGCCTGGCACTGCCCCTGCGGCGTGCCCAGGGGCTCGAGGTCAGCCTCGACTCCGCCGATGCCACCGCCCGCCTGGCCCGCTACGAGCCGGTGGATTTCGAGGTCAGCGACGCGCACACCGAGAAGGGCGGCGCCTTCTCCATCCAGGTCGGGCAGCCCAAGCTGCGCCTCGCCCTGAGTGACCCGCTCACCGATGCCTACGCCCGGGTCGGCGTGGCCCGCGTCACCGAGAGGCGTGCCGACAACAGCCTGCTCCTCGACCGCGGCTACATCCCCCCCGTGCTGGACAGCGCCGTCTCCCCCGTGCTCGCCGGCTACATCAAGGAAGTCAGTGCCCTGCTGCACCAGCGCGGCGACGCCCTCGCCTCGCGGCTGGCCCATCCGGGCGCCGGTGGCGTGGCCGAGGTGGCGGACTTTCTGTTCCTGATGACCGTCAATCGCTACCAGCCGGTGTTCGACCAGTTCCGCTCCGACCACCCGTTGCATCCCCGGCATCTGTTCGAGCGCCTGCTCGAAGTCGCTGGAGAGCTTTCCACCCTCGCCACCACCGAGCGGCGCCCCGGAGACTTTCCGGTGTATTGCCACGATGAGCTCGACCTGTGCTTCCTGCCCCTGATTCGCGCCATCCGCCTGGGGCTCACCACCGTGCTCGACCAGAATGCCATTGCCATCGACCTGCAGGACCACAAGCAAGGGCGGTATGTGGGCCACATCATTGATCGCAGCCTGCTGCGCAATGCCGGCTTCATCCTGGCCGTAAACGCCCAGTTGCCCGGCGAGATGTTGCGCACCCGCTTCCCGGCCCAGGCCAAGCTGGGCCCGCTGGAACGCATGCGCGACCTGGTCAACCTGCAACTGCCCGGCATCGCCCTGCGTCCGTTGCCGGTCGCGCCGCGCCAGATTCCCTATCACGCGGGTTTCTCGTATTTCGAACTCGATAACACTGGAGATCTCTGGCAGCAGCTGGATGCCTCCGGTGCGCTCGGCATCTATGTGACCGGGGACTTTCCCGGCCTTGATCTTTCCCTGTGGGCCATTCGCGCCTAGGCGCCGGCCCCGGCGCAATCGTTCCCCCCGCCCGCGCGGGGGTGTCATTGAGAGGTTTGCCCCATGGCGCACGATGATCCGTTCGGGCAGATGCCCGCCGATCGTACCCTGATCATTCCGTCTCCGGGTGCCCGCCCGGCCCCCCAGGCCGGGTCGCCACCGCCTGCCCACGGCGGCGGACGCTTCGAGCGTACCGACCTGAGCGCCCTCGACTGGGAAACCGGGCTCAACCCCCTCGTCGCGGCCGCCAGCCCTCTGCTCAACCTTGCCCCACAGCTGCGCCAGGTGGCGCCGCCCGACCCTTCAGGCCTGCGCGCCACCCTGGCCCAGGCTCTCCAGGAATTCGAGCGACGTGCCCGCGCCTCCGGCAGCCCCAACGAACACGTGGTGGCAGCCCGCTACGCCCTGTGCACCTTTCTGGACGAAGCTGCCGCCAACACCCCCTGGGGCGAGCGGATCTGGGCCCAGAACAGCCTGCTGATCCAGTTCCACAACGAGGCCTGGGGGGGTGAAAAATTCTTCCAGCTGATGGGCAAGGTCGCCGAGCAGCCCGATACCCACCGCGATCTGCTGGAGCTGTTCTATCTCATCATCAGCCTCGGTTTCGAAGGCCGTTACCGCGTGCTGCAGAACGGCGCTGCCCAGCTCGAGCAGGTACGCGAGCGCCTGTTCGCCATGCTCAGCCGGGTCCGCAGCGAGCCCGACCGGGAGCTCTCCCCTGACTGGCGGACCACTGCCAGTCAACGCAAACCGCTGCGCGACAGCCTGCCCCTATGGGCAGTGGTAGCGGTGGCTGCAGCACTGACAGGCCTGGTCTACGTCGGCGCATCCTTCGCACTCAACCGCCAGTCAGACCCGACCTTCGCCAACATCCTCGCCCTCTCCGTGACACCACGTACGGCCGTCGCCAAACCTGCGCCCACGGCCGCACCAGCCCCCGACCGCCTGGCCAGCCAGCTGGCCGCCGATGTGCGCTCAGGCCGCCTGGTGGTGCAGGATCTCGCTGACCGGTCCATCGTGCTGACCCAGGGCGATGGACTCTTCGACGCGGGCAGTGCCACCCCCTCGGCGACCTTCGTCGAGTTGCTCGACCACATCGGCGCGGCAACCGCCAAACTTGGCGGCAGCGTGCTGGTTCGCGGCCATACCGACAATCAGCCGATCCGCTCGGCACGCTTCCCATCCAACTGGCACCTCTCCAAGGCCCGTGCCGACGCGGTGGCGGCCTTGCTGGCAGCACGTCTGCCGGGCACCGCCAGCATCAAGGCGGAAGGCATGGCCGAGAGCGTGCCGGTCACCTCCAACGACTCACCCGAGGGACGTGCCCGCAACCGGCGCGTCGAAATCGTCGTGTTCCCCCCGGCCCCGGGCAACTGATCCGCTGGAAACCTCCATGAAAAGCATTTTCAAGGCCCTCCTCCACCCCTTAGCCATCACGCTCGTCGGCCTTATCGCCTTGAGTCTGGCGATTTGGTACGTGGGGCCCCTCATCGCCGTCGCTGGCCACGCCCCACTCGAATCAGAGACCGCCAGGCTGGTGCTCATCCTGCTTTGCGTGCTGACCATAGTCGGCCACCTGGCCTACCGCAGCTGGAAAGCCCGCAAGAAGAACGCCGAACTGATCGACGGCATTGTCGGTAAGCCCGCCCAGAAGGAAGAGTCACCAGAACTGCAGATTCTGCGCCAGCGCTTTGCCGAAGGTACGGCAGTGCTCAAGCAACGCCGGATGGGCGGCGAGACCCAGGGCGGCGCCCTGGACAAGCTCGCTGCGATGGGATCGAGCCGCTATCTCTACGAGTTGCCGTGGTACGTCTTCATCGGCGCCCCTGGTTCCGGCAAGACCACGGCGCTGATCAACTCCGGCCTGCGCTTCCCGCTGGCCGAGGGCACGGGGGGCCATCAGGTCAAGGGCGTAGGTGGCACCCGCAACTGTGACTGGTGGTTTTCCGACGAAGCGGTGCTGCTGGATACCGCTGGCCGCTACACGACCCAGGATTCCGACCGGGAGACGGACAAGGGTGCGTGGCGTGAATTCCTGGCCCTGCTCAAGAAGTTCCGCCCCCGCCAGCCTCTCAATGGGGTCCTGCTGACCATTTCTCTGAGCGACCTGCTCACCCAGAACGAGGCCGCTGCCAGCACCCACGCCGCCGCCCTGCGCGAACGCATCCATGAGCTGTACACCGAGCTCGGCGTGCGCCTCCCCATCTACGTACTGGTCACCAAGTCCGACCTGATCGCGGGCTTTCAGGAATTCTTCGGCAACCTGGGCAAGGATGCCCGCGACCAGGTGTGGGGCACCACCCTGCCCCTGGACGACGATGCAAAGCCCCTGGCCGGGCTCGGTGCCCGCTTTGCGGGCCTCCAGTCACGCATCGACGGCCAGCTCATGGAGCGCCTGCAGACCGAAAGGGACCTCTCCCGGCGGGAGGCCATTGCGGCCTTTCCCCACCAGTTTGCGGGCACCACCCGCCTGCTTGGCAGCTTCATCGACCGGATATTCGCGTCATCGGGCTTCAAGCATGATGCCCTCGTGCGTGGCGTCTACTTCACCAGCGGCACCCAGGAGGGCAGCCCTATCGACCGCGTGCTGGCCACCCTGGGTGGGGCCTTCAGCCTGGAGCGGCGAGTCCTTCCGCCCCAGTTCGGTTCGGGCAAGAGCTTCTTCATGACGCGCCTGCTGCGGGAAGTCATCTTTGCCGAACAGGGCATCGGCAAGGCCAATCTCGCCTGGGAACGCCGCCGCGGGCTCATCCGCCTGGCGGCGTTTGCGTCCATCGGCCTCGTTTCAGTGGGGCTGCTGCTCGCCTGGACCCTCTCTTACATCGGCAACCGCGGCTACATAGATGAAGTGGATGCCCGCGTTGCCGAGCTGAAACCCGTCACGGTCAAGGCCTCCGATCTGCCCCTGGATGACCTGCTCACCTTGCTGCCGGTGATCGATGCGGTACAAGGTGTATCCGTCACGGCCGCCCGCCCCGGCGGCAATACGCCCATGTCCCTGGGCTTCGGTCTCGCCCAGGATGAGAAGCTCGATGCAGCAGCCGGGCAGGCCTACCGCAACCTGCTGCGGGACGCGCTGATGCCGCGCATTGCGCAGCGCATCGACACGCAGCTGCGCGACAGCCTGTCACGGAGCAATCTGGAGTTCACCTACGAGGCCCTCAAGGCCTACCTGATGCTCCAGGACCCCGCCCGCTTCAATGCCGAGGCGCTGAAAGCCTGGATCACCAGCGACTGGGAACGGACCCTCCCTGCCGGCGCCACCACCGATCAACGCGGCGCCCTCAACCAGCATCTGGACAATCTGTTTGCGACGGGAGCCGTCAATTCACCGGTGGCCACGGATAGTGCCCTCGTTGCCCAGGCCCGCAATCAGCTCCTGCGCTTCTCGCTGCCTGCGCGCGTGTATAGCCGTCTCAAGCGCCAGGGGGTCGGTCGAGACATCCCCGACTTTGCCCTCGACCGGGCCGCCGGCCCGTCCGCCACACTGGTCTTTGTGCGCAAGAGCGGCCAGCCCCTGACCAAGGGTATCGCCGGCCTGTACACCCACGACGGCTACTACAAGGGCTTCGACCGGGAAGTCGGACGCGTGACCCAGCAACTGGCCAGTGAGGAGTCGTGGGTCCTGGGCACGGCGGCCGGCACGCCACCCGACTCCGTCCGCCTGATTGAGGATGTCCGGCGGCTTTACCTGGCGGACTACATCGCGGTATGGGACGACTACCTGCGGGACGTGACCCTGATCCGCTCCACCAGCCTGCAGCAGAGCATTCAGCAGGCCCGCACCCTGTCAGCGCCGGATTCACCCCTGCTGCGCTTCATGAAGGCCGTCGCCAAGGAAACCTCCCTGAGCCGCAAGCCCGAAGACAAGACCGTGGTGGATGCCGCAAAGGAAAAAACCTCCGGCGCCCGTCAAGAGCTGGGCAAGATCCTCGGCTTCGACCCGGTTGCCAACGTGCGCGGCCCCCAGGGCGTCTCCCAGGAGAGCATGGTGGACGAGCACTTCGCGCCGATCCGCAACCTGGTCGACAGCAGCGACGGAAAGACCGCCCCTATCGACGGCGTGATGTCCCTGCTCAACGAGGTCTACGTCAATCTCACTGCCACCGAAACGGCCCTTCGCGACAAAGTGGCGCCCCCACCGGGTGGCACCGCTGCCAAGGTAAAGGCAGAAGGCGCGCGCATGCCGGAGCCCCTGCGCTCAATGCTGCAGCAGATCTCCACGGCAGGCGTCAGCCAGGCCCTCTCGGCAACCCGCGAAAATCTGTCGGCTAACGTGGGCGGCCAGGTCGGCCAGTTCTGCCAGCGTGCCATAGACGGCCGCTACCCCTTCACCAAAGGCAGCAACAGGGATGTCACCCGCGAAGACTTCGCACGACTGTTCTCCCCCGGCGGCATCATCGACGACTTCTTCCAGAAAAATCTGGCCCAGTACGTGGACACCTCCACCCGCCAGTGGACCTTCAAGAAGGTTCAGGAGCAGTCCCTGGGCGACCCGGGCAGTCTGGTCCAGTTTCAGCGGGCTTCGGTCATTCGTGACGTGTTCTTCCGCAGCGGCGGTTCTCTGCGTCTCGACTTCAAGCCCCTGGAGATGGACCCTGCGCTCACCCAGATCACCATCGACGTGGATGGTCAGCTGATCCGCTATGCCCACGGCCCGCAGGTGCTCCAGTCGGTACAGTGGCCCGGCGCCAAGGGGGGCCTGAGTGCCCGGGTGCAGGTCAATCCGCCCTCTGCCAGTGGTAACTCCGGTTTCTCGACCGAAGGCCCCTGGGCCCTCTTCCGTCTCTTTGACAAGGCCCGGATCGAAAGCCTGGGCGCGCCGGAGAAGTTCCGTGTGAGCTTTGACGTGGACGGCCGCAGCGCAAGTTTCGAAGTGACCGCAGGGAGCGTCCAGAACCCCTTCCGACTGCGCGAACTCGCCGAATTCCGATGCCCCGGCGGCCTCTAGCCTCCCAAGGGTGCGATAGACCGGAACAGTAGAAAGGAGCCCGACGATGACTGCAGGCTGGTATGGCAAGCTTCCCGCACTGGGTGATTTTGCCCAGCGGCGGCTGGAACAGGACTTCATCGTAGGCTGGGACACCTGGCTGCAGAGCGTGATCGTCGACAGCCAGCGCATCCTGGGTGGAAACTGGCTGTCTGCCTACCTGAGGGCTCCGGTCTGGCGTTTCGTGCTCGCCCCCGGGGTGGTGGATAGCCGCAACTGGAGCGGCATCCTGCTCCCCTCCGTAGACCGGGTCGGCCGCTATTTTCCGCTGACCGTCTGCGCCCCGCTCCCGCAGTTCAGCTGGTCAGCACCTCAAGTAGCGATATTGGATGCATGGCTGAACCGTCTCGAGGATGCGGCCCGGGCCTGCCTGACCCACGAGGCCACGGTCGAGGGCTTTGAAGCCGCCCTGGCAGCGACCGGCACCCTCGACCTGGGGCCACCTTCACCTGGCGGCGCAGCCCTGGCCGCGCTGCGGAGTCGCAGTCGGGCCTGCACGCTCCCCCGCAGCCCCGGCCAGGCACCGGCCTTCGATCGGCTCGCCGGTGACGCACTGAACGAACTCCTGGGAGGCTACAGCCTGTGGTGGGACAGCGACGGACAACAGGCCCTTGCCCATTCGCATCTCCCCTCTGGCCCGGCCTTTGTGGACATGCTCCAAACCACGCCTCCCGCCTGAGCAGACCGATCAGGCCGGGAGAAAGCTGACGTTTATGCCCGCGGATAGGGCCGGATGACGGTGGTGGCGGGTCGGGCTCCATAAAACACCCCCACTGCGCTGAAATTGTCGTTTTCGGCCTTGGCGACCCTCTCCACCTGCAAAGCCATGCCCACCAGCCAATCATTCGCCTCGACCGCGCCTGCCAGTTGGGACAGCATGAATACCTCGTCCACATACTCCCACCATCCATCGGTGCAGATGAGGAAGGCGTCGCCCTGCTTCAGCCCCACCAGCGAACCCGCCACGGAGAGCTCAATCGTTTCAGCGGAGCCAATTGCCGAGGTGAGCAGACTGCGCTGGGGATGAGTACGGAGATCGCGTTCGTTGCTGTAACCCGCATCAATGAAGCTCTGTACCAGACTGTGGTCACGGGTACGGTAGGCGATATCACCATCGCGAAAAAGGTAGATGCGGGTATCCCCCACGTGCCCCCAGATGGCCGACTCCGTGGCCCGATCCACCATCAACAGGGCCACCGTTGCATGCATGTCGTCCTTGGTTACGCCAGCCTGCTTGGCGCTGATCACAGCATCATTGGCGTGACGCAAGAGCTCGATCGCCCGATCAGAACTCACTGACGGATTGGCGGAAAACGCTTCGAGGATAGTGCTGACGACCAGCCTCGACGCAATATCCCCGCTGCCGTGCCCGCCCGCTCCATCCGAAACGACCCAGCATGCCGCGCTGTCATTGCTCCAGAAGCCACAGGCATCTTCGTTGTAGCCCCTGCCACCCGGCTTCGAGAGATAGGCCGTTTCGAGCGCGTTAGACTGATCCATGCTTACTGGTCCTCCGCCTCATCCCTGAGGCGCTCGATCTGTTCTTCGTACGCCTTCAGAAACTCCCGTCCGAACAGAGCATCGAAATCGTCCTCGGCCTCCCGTGAGATGGCCGCATAGTGCTGCTCGTAGAGATCCCACAGGCGGGCCTTGCGCGCACCGGGCAGCACGCTGGCCAGGAAACCGCCGCGACTGATACGCTGCTCCAGCACCTCGGGCTTGAAGCGCTGAATCAGCCCGCCAATCGCGGCCCGCATGCCGGCCAGGAAGCCAAACTGATGGGAGCGCAGGTCCAGGTAAGCGTCGCGCATCGCGGGTTCGGCCGCAAGGAAGCCGCCTCCTTTGGGCTCCAGCAACTGAAACAATGCAAACTCGATGTCGGGCGCGAACTTCAGGGGGTTGTTCTCCCGACTCACGATCATTGTCATGTCTGCCCGAAACTCCCGCTTCGTCGTGGCCCTCGCCTTGAGCAAGCCCATCGTTCCCGACACAGCCTCCCGCACGACGACCCCCAGCTGCTCCATGCGCTCGGGCGTCAGCCCTCCATGCGCGTAGATCGGCATGCCCAGGCCACGCTGGAAAGCCGCGAGCAGCACGGCCGAAACATCCGGCGATGCTGACGGAGCAGGGGCAGGCGCAATGGGCTCAGGCGCCGGGCTTGGCGGAGGCGCAGCCGGGGACAGGGAAGGCGGCGGCGTGAGGACAACGTCAAAGGCCTGCGATCCGCTCCCCCGGGGTGGGCGGGCATTCGAGGACTGAACGTCCTTGCGGCGCTCATAGATCTCCGTCTGCGGAAGCGCGGCCACATCCCGGACCGGCGGAGGAGCGGCGTTGGGCCCCTCGCTCGCGGACCAGGACAGAACAATCCCCGCCCCCGTTTCGGACCGCCCCCCGGGGGGAGTGGCCCCGACCGGAGCAGGCACCGCCGGCTCCGATGCGACAGTCAATGGCACAGGGGTCGGAATCGGAGCCAGCGGCGAGCCACCTTCGCGCGCGATACCGAGGGGCGAAGCCTGCGCTGCAGATACCCGCGGCAGCCCAATGTTCTCGGCGAGCAACGGCGCATCGTCACGCATGGGATCCGGTACAGCCCCGCGGACAGCCCCCCCAAAAAGTGCCAGAGGATCATCAACGACAGGAGCCTGACCCAAGGACGGAGTGACATTTCCGGAAAGGGATGTGCCAGCAAAGGGATCCTTGCTTCCCTCCCCTGCACGGATGCCGAACAAGGCATCGACACTCGCGTCCAGTGCGGGCATTCCGCCAACGACCGAAGGAGGTGCCACCGCCGGGCGCGGCGCAGGCGCAAAGGGGTCCGGCAGGGACGCCGCCGACTCCGGCGGCGCGACTGGCGCTGCAGCCGCATGGAAGAACACACCGAAAGGATCTTCTGCAGGGGTCGTCAGCAGAGGGCTTCGTGCCTGAGACCGGAAGGGGTCGGCACCGCCCGGCGACACATCTCCAAACAGCCCGAGCGGATCACTGCCGACGGACCTCGGCCCCTCCCCAGCAAGCTCGGCTTTGCATTGATCGACCTGCATCTCGTACTGCCCGACACAGATCCGGTCACCGTCAGCGAGTTGAACACGGGTTCCGCGACCCACGGGGCGCGCATTGATGAGGCTCGGATTGCCCCCCAGATCCTCCAGCAGGAAATTCCCGCCTTCGAAGATAACCCGTGCCTGAACCCGGGAGATGTGGCGCTCGGGATCAGGCAGCATGAGGCGGTTACCCGCCTCACGACCGATGGTTCCTCCGCCAGCACCGAACTCCGCATGGATGGGCTCAGCCAGCGGAGCACCCTTGAAAGTCATCACCACGATGCGCATAAGCGAATGCTCTTTAAATTTCAATAAATCCGATTGTGTCAGACTGACGGCGGTGGCGAAATGATCCTTTGCCCTGCCAACGCTGCCCGGGCACCAAAATCCCAGCGGGCTTCAAGGTCGATCCATCGCTGGGCTTCACGGCTCAAACTGCCTTGAATATCGTGCCCAAGGCGCCAGCGTACACCACCCTGCCAGCGTTTGCCGTGCTCGTCCCATTGCTGACGGGCCTTAGCCAGGTCAGGCAGAACAAGCTCCTCTTGGAGATCCCGCAATACCGGATCATCCTCGTGATCTTCGGGGGAAGCGATTCGAGCACCGTCCGCGCTCAGCGCCGTCATCCGACTCCAGCCGCGAAGAGCCGACGCGGCCAGCAAGGGATCATCCGACGCCATCCAGGCGTACACACGCTCGAGTGCCTGAAAGGAGCCAAGACGCGCAGCCAGGAGGCCCCGCACGGCAGCGGGCTGCTCGCAGATCCGGGCGAGAACTGCGGACTGTTCCCCGGGAGGTGTCAGTGCCGCAAGCCATCCCAAAGCCCATGGCTGCCGCTCCGGGGCATCGGCGAGACGCCAGAGAGCTTCCGGAACCCAGGGCTGACCTGTCCATATGGCCGTCTCGACAGCTGCTTCCACCACGCCCGGGTCCGCGTGGCGAATTGCCTCCGCATAGGGCCTCGGTCGTGCCGTATGACGCGTGTCGACACACAGGGCCGCCCTCCAGGCGATCGCCGCCACATCACCTTTATCGTGCCCCAACAGGTGGTTCAGGTCGGCCGTATCGGCATCAAGGCGATCGTGCTGGGCAAGGGCAAGCGTGGCCCAAGCTGCATGTAGAGCGCTACTCTCGATAAGGGCAGTACGCAATGTGGGCTCTGCCGCCGCCAGGGGCAGAAGTGTCAGCGCCTCTCCGAACCCAGCCAATGCAGGCCCCCTGGCATGCAGGAATGACGCTAAGACCTGAGAGACCTGGCGACTCGCACCGCAGCGAAGGAGGGCCCAGGCAATGGCAAAGACCTCGTCCCGATCGGGCGACACCAGGCCAGCGCCAGCAATAGCGTCAAGGGAATCGCCAGCCACCATGGCGCCCTGGACATGCGCCTCGATTCTCTCAGTCAGGTAAGCGAAGTCCGACAGCGTCAAGCTGTCCGAGCGCACCGAGGCGCGACGACGTTGCCACAGGTAGGCAAGCTCTTCCAGGTGAGTGAGCACCCTGTCCGGAATGAAGGACCAGGAACGCGTGAGCGGGGCGACGACTGGCATCGCCTAATTGATGGACACGCTACCGGCCTTGATCCGTTGCAGGCCCCGAGCCCGGATCAGCACATCCTCCCCACGCAGCACGGCCTTGCCATCGGCCCTCAGATCAAGCACAGCATCGCCACACTTGAGGGTAAGGACTTCGGTCGCCTCGAGGCACAGCCGCGCCGGCGGCGCCGGAGGGCTGTATGGGCCGATCCGTCCCATCACCACAGCGGGATGGGCGCCGACGGGTGGCAGCACGATGACCCAATCATGTGCAGCCAGCTCGATCGAGCCGCTACTGCCGGACTGGAGCCAGGCGGCATCCCATTCGCGACCTCCCGGCAGGCGTACCCGTATCAGCCCGCCCTCCAGCAGCGCGATCACCTCCGCCCGCTGGGGCTGCGGATCGACTTCATGGGGCAAGACTAGGACACGTGCGGCTTCGGACATTGGGAATCTCCAGGCACCAAATACGGATAGCGGCAGATCATCACGGATTCTGCAAGTTCCGTCATGACCTCACCCAAGGATGTTCTTTTTGTTGTGCCAGAGGGGGTCGCCGAGGCGACAGACATTCTTCCCGTCGAGCATCACATTGAAGGAGTACATCAGGAACTCGCACTCCTGCTTGAAGGTGCTGCTGATGACCCCTCCGAGTGTCCCCGCCTCGTCCCCCGAGCTCGTCATGTACTTGGCGCCCTTCACCATCACCATCGAACCATCCGCCTTGACGGTCGTCGTGCCAGCAATGGTGTCTGACGACTTGCCGATGTTTGGATAGGGAATGGGTACGGGCGGCGCCGAAGGCACCGGTGTCTTGCAGACATCGGGAAAGACCATGCTCATTCCGCCGCTGGTCTTGTGCGCGAATCCGGCAATATTATGAACACTGCATGACATCACTCTACCCTCAGGTGCTGCGCTCGAAGATGACCGCGGCCCGGTCCCCCCTGTCGGAGGAAGCATAGACCAAAGCCGGGCCGGGTCGATAGCCCCCGGTCAAGCCGTGACACGCCAGCGCGGCCAGCGCCAGGCCGTGGGCAGCCCCCAGGTCGCCAAAACACTCCGCCGGGTGTTCCGTATGAGCCTCGTCGGCGAAGGCCGAGGCATTGCGGATTCGTGCCACACCAAACTCCCGTGCCCAATAGCGCTCTCCATTGAAACTGCAGTAAACGGTCTGCAGCGGCACCGTCAGACCCGCGGCGTCGAGGCACGCCGAGACGACGCCGGCCAGCCCCTCCCCCAGGTAGGGCTCATCGGCGTAAAGGTGCCCGGGCTCGAACCCGCTACCCGTCGCGGCGATCCGCGCCAAGACCGGTAAGCCGTAGCTGCGCGTCACGGACTCGCTCGCCACCAGAAGGAAGGCCGCGCCTTCAGCCGGGCTGAAGCCATCACTGACGGTCTCCCCGCGAACGCGCCCGGCCTCATCCAGCGTAGCCAGCACATGCATGTCGACAAAGGAATCCAACCCGCCCACCAGGATCAGCCCGGCCTCCCCCGCAGCGATTCGCGCAGCAGCCTGAGACAGGGCCATCAGGCCACTGGCCCGCCCCCGCGGAGCGGCAATGCTGAGCGACGGATCAAAACACGCGCCAGCCTGGCTTGCCAGAGCCTTGAGAAAGCGATCAGGATCAATCGGTCGGGTGGTGTGATGTTCAGGAAGGCCCAGGAAAAGCGGGGGAGCAGGCAAATCGGCGGGCAGTCCAGCATACAAATCACCCAGGGCCGCATGGGCCAGGCGCAGCATGCGCCCCTCGCGGGCCTGCAAAGGTGCGGCGGCCGCTGCGGGCGCGAGGGCTGGCAGGCCTTGGTCGGGAACGACCCCGACGATGAAAGGCTCCTGTCGCCGGTCGCACCAATCAATCTCACGCAACACGGACAATCGCGCCCGAGCACCCGCCGCGCTCTCCGCCAGCCCGAGGCCTGCCGGACACACCAGGCCCGCCGCGGCAATGACGACGCTCATACTGCGTGCCCTGCCTGCCCGGATACATGCAGGGCACGCAGCTTCAGCAAGTGCTTGTCCACCGTCAACTCCGCCCGCCAGACCATTTGCAGCCGGGCCATGTCGGGCTCAATGAGAACAGTGTCAAGGAGCGGTTCGGCCGCCATGTGGCGACCCGCAAAATCGAATACCAACTGCAGATCAGGGCGGGGCAAAGTGAAACAGGCCTGGCCTCCCCCCGTCACCCCCTCCAGTTCGACGGTCTCGCCCCCCACCAGACGCTCCGGGGCGACAAGCCCAGGAGGGGCGACCTGGAAGAAGCGGGGGTCGAAGTCGAGGGGAAGATAGGGGGCCCGTGTCTTCTGCCAGAGCGCATCGTAAGTGCCGGCAAACCGGGCCCGCCCCAGCCAGGCTGCAGCGACAGGCGCCACGCCGACGGGCTCGGGCCGCTCATGGGGGTGGCCCAGGAGGGCATCGGGGTCCTCGATGCAGGGCAAGGGCAGACCCACCGGGTCGGTGTCCCAGCTCGCGACAAAACCACGCCCTACCGGATTGCGCAACTCGCATTCGGGCGGATGGTCTGGCTGAGCCCGGGACTGCCCGCCAAAGGCCAGCTCCCAGCGCAGGGGCAGGCGCGCGAAGGGCTGGGGAGTGCTGGGCCGCCAGCCTTCGCCCGCCCGCTGCCAGAAACGTTCGCCGAAAACACGCAGGCGCCGGCCAAAGGTGCCGACGCGCAAGGCAACGTCCATGCTCTGTACCGGGCCCGCAGGCGCCACCGCGCGACCGAGCAGCAACACATCGGTGGATGGCTTGAGCAGGGTCAGGTCTGCCGCAGCACGCAGCGAACTGCCGGCCGGGTCGCCCCAATACACATCACTGACGAGGAACATGGCCTGGCTCGCAGCCAGCTGCGGCACCCCCGTGGAGAGGTCGTAGCTGATCTTCACCGCGGCATAGGCGCACTCAACCCCTGTCGGTGAAGGAAAGACCGACAACGTGGCCGGATAGGGAGTGGTATTGACGACCTGGAGCATCGGGCTCAGTTACTGGCTATTTTCGAACCCTTGATGACCACATCGCTTGACGCCTTGACGCTCACCTTGCCGCTGCCTTTGATGGTGATGTCACGCCCCTGGATGGTGATGGTACCGTCCTTCTTGAGGGTGATGGATGCATCGCCGGTCTTGAAGGTGATGGCATCGGCGGCCTCAAGGTAATAGGTTTTGCCGAGCTTGACCCGCCCGTCTTTGCCCACGCTGACCGACTGATTCTCACCGATGCTGAGGGTCACGTTCCTGCTGACGGTCTCGCTGAGATCGGCACCGATATCCACATGCTCGTCCCCCCCCACGCTGCGATTACGGCGCCCTCCCACATGGTGGCTTTCATTGGCCCCGACGGAGATGCTGCGGTCGGATCCCACGGCGGTGCTGGCATCTGCCCCCACCGTCAGGTCACGATTGACACCGATGGTGATGGATTCATTGTTCTGCACCGACTCGATGCGATCATGACCTACCGAGACTGTTTCATCGTGACCCACAGTCTTGGATCGGTCTACGCCGATGGAGCGGGTCTCGCAGTTTTCGATGACACCATCGAAATTGCGCTCGGCATGAACATAGACCTGCTCCTCTCCCTTCTTGTCCTCAAAGCGGAGCTCGTTGAAGTTGGCTGGGGTACCGCCTTTGCTGGAGCGGGTCTTGATGCCGGTCTGGGTCATGTTGGCGGGCAGGGCATAGGGGGGCATCTGCTCCGCGTTGTAGACCCGGCCGGTGATGATCGGTCGGTCCGGATTGCCCTCAAGAAAGTCCACGATGACTTCCTGTCCAATGCGTGGCAACGCGACCATGCCCCAATTCTTGCCGGCCCACGGATGGGACACCCTCACCCAGCAAGAGGCGTTCTCGTCCCTGCGGCCGACGCGATCCCAGTGAAACTGGACCTTTACCCGCCCGTACTTGTCTGTGTAGATCTCCTCGCCAGCCGGCCCCACCACCACGGCTGTCTGCGGCCCACGCACGATGGCCCGGGGCGTCCGGCGCTCCGGGCGAAAGACTTCGGTAGTGGGCATCGCGGTGAAACGGCAGGAATGGCTGGACCCTTGCCCAGCGCCTGTCTCATGGCCGCCATGGACCATGTCGTAGGCCGCCGAGACCACCAAATATTCCCGGTTCTGGTCTTCGCGGGGATGCTCCTGCAATGTAAAGGTGGCACCACTGGCGATCTCCACCACGCCGCTACGCCCTTCCATCACCTCATAAGGGATACGCAACGCCTCCAGGCGGGTCTTGACGTAGCGCTCGCCATCCGCCGTGCGGAGATAGTCGCCGGGGTAATCGTAAACTTCAAGCTTCGCCCCCCCATCACTGGAAGAGACCTTGCTGGACTTCTTCAAGTCCAGGGAGGGCCGTTCAAAATCATAGTCATCCAGTTCGGTCATGCCGGTCCGGATCTCCCGGGCGCTCATCCACTCGCCGATGGTCTTGTTCTCGGCCCGGCCCCGCCCACCTTCGGGCAGGAAGCGGATGGACGCATGCCCGACAACCGGCTTGTGGGCACTGATGGAGTCACATAGCACGACCGTATGCTTGCCCGGCGCATGCTTGAGGAAATAGTAGATGCCCTCCGTTTCCAGGAGCCGGCTGATGAAATCGAAGTCGCTTTCCCGATACTGAACACAGTAGTCCAGGGAGGGATAGCTACCGGTCAGGCGAAAGTCGAAGCTCGCATCCGGATACTTGCCGAAGATCTCTCGAACGATGTCGGGCACGGACTTGTTCTGGAAGATCCGGCAATCCGCGCTGCGCGTGAGCAACCATAACCAGGTGTGGGCCACGATGCGATAGCGGAAATAGCGCCCTTCCACCCCCACCAACCCGAAGCGCGTAACGCAGGCATTAAAATGCCGCGGCCCCGCTTCAAGGCCGTTGTGGATCACCGTCACGCCCTGCCCGAGGATCTCCTTGGGCAACAGGGTTTCCTTGGCCGACAGCACCGTAATGTCGTACTCCGCCAGGCGCCCCAGCTCCTCCCGGGCCTGCATCGTCTCGAAGCGTACTGCGTCCCCGAACGGGGACGTGATCTCCATCAGTTGTTCCATGACATGTCCCTCAAGGCTTGCGTGCCACTACAACCAATCCGAGCACGGGCTTGCCCCCCTCGGTCCGCAGGGTGTCCTCGCCAGCCTCCAGCAAGTCCAGGCCGGCAGCCCGGATCACTTCCTCGACGTGCCCACAGGTATGGCTGTAGCGGCCATGGGGATTAATGCGGAAACCCTCGGGGGCATCCCCATCGTCGGCCCGCTCCACGGTAAAAACCAGCACCCCTTCTGCCTTCAGTGCCCCTGCGGCAGCCATAACGACCCGCCGCAGATCGCCGAAATAGCATAGGGTGTCAGCAGACATGATCACGTCCCACACCCCATCCTGACCAAGCAGGAACTCGGTCAGCTCGGCCTTTTCCAGTTCGGTATACACACCCTTGTTGGCCGCCAGCTCCAGCATGCCGCCGGAGAGGTCAACACCGGCCAGACGACCGCACATGGGAGCGACCAGCGGGCCGCACAGGCCGGTCCCACAGCCTGCATCAAGCAGACTTAGCCCGCGGCGCGCCCCCACCTGACGGGACAGCGCCGCCGCGCAGAGCTGAGGCGCCTGATAAGAAAGCTTGAGATTAAGCTGCTCCTCGAAACTCGAGGCGAAGCGGTCGAAGGTGTATTCCAGGTAATCGTCAGCCGCTCGCTCCGGCACCCCCTGCCCCGAACAGGCCGCATGCAGGTGACGCGCCACCGGATGGTCAGGCGCTACCTCGACCCATTGCCGGAACACCTCGGCCGCCTCCTCGTGACGGCCAAGGGAATAGTAGGTCAGGCCGAGCAGCTTGTGCGCCTCCGGATGGCCCGGAATCCGGCTGATGGACTGGCAATAGTAGTGGATAGCCTCCGCGGTCTGCCCCTGGGCCGCATACAACAGCCCCATGTTGTTGTATGCCCGGGCGTTTTGCGAATCAAGCGCGATGGCATGCCTGAAGCTGGCGGCAGCCTCTTCGAAGCGCCCCTCGGCCTTGAGCAGCGCTCCGTAATTGTTGTGGAGGTTGGCGTCGTCAGGCGCGAGTTCGATGGCGCGTCCGTAGCAAGCAGTGGCTTCCGCCAGCTGCCCGCACTGGACGTGGATATTGCCGAGATTGTTGTAAAACCCGGGAAAATCCGGAACCAGCTCGATTGCCCGCGCGATCAGGGCAACGCCCTCGGCACTGCGGCCACGCTCATGACACAGCACGCCGAGGAAATGACAGGCATCTGCCATATCGGGGGCCACCTCGATGATGCGCCGATACAGCGCCTCGGCCCCCTCATGGGCCTTCTCCCGATGCAACTGCAGGGCGAGGCCCAAGGCCTCCTCCAGGCTGAGATCGGTGATTGCCTCCATCTCTCTCTGAATGTCGTCAGTCATGGCTTTTCTGATTCAGGCACAAATTTGTTCATTCAAAGGCGTAACTGAAACCACCGTCAGCCACCCCGATCCGCACGGCAGCCACTGGACGGCCCTCCATGGTGCGGGTCAGAAACTCCCGGCTCAGATCGGGCAACAGGGTGTTGGTCAGAATGGCATCAATCATGCGGCCACCCGATTCGCTCTCGGTGCAGCGAGACACCACCAGCTTGCGGACCTCGTCGGTGTACTCGAAAGGAATCCTGTAACGCGCCTCGACCCGGGCCTTGATACGGTTGAGCTGCAGGCTGACGATGCGCCCGAGCATCTCGTCAGACAGGGGGTAGTAGGGAATCACCACGAGACGGCCGAGCAGGGCCGGCGGGAAGATCTTGAGCAGCGGCTCGCGCAGACTCTTGGCCAGCCCATCGGGTTCGGGCATCAGCTCCGGATCGCGGCACATGGACGAGATCAGCTCGGTGCCGGCATTGGTGGTGAGCAGGATCAGGGTGTTCTTGAAATCGATGAAGCGCCCCTCCCCGTCTTCCATGAAGCCCTTGTCGAAGACCTGGAAGAAGATCTCATGGACGTCCGGGTGGGCCTTCTCGACCTCGTCCAGCAGCACCACCGAATAGGGCTTGCGGCGCACCGCCTCGGTGAGGACACCCCCCTCGCCATAACCCACGTAACCCGGTGGCGCACCCTTGAGGGTGGAGACCGTATGCGCCTCCTGGTATTCGCTCATGTTGATGGTGATCAGGTTCTGCTCACCACCGTAAAGGGCCTCGGCCAGGGCCAGGGCGGTTTCGGTCTTGCCCACGCCGGAAGTGCCGGCCAGCATGAAGACACCGATAGGCTTGCTCGGATTGTCGAGCCCGGCGCGAGAGGTCTGGATGCGCTTGGCGATCATCTCCATGGCGTGATCCTGACCGACCACCCGCTCTCCCAATGCGGAGGCCAGCTTGAGAATGGTCTCCACTTCATTGCGGGCCATGCGCCCGACGGGAATTCCGGTCCAGTCGCCCACCACACTGGCGGTGGCCTGGTAGTCGACGGTGGCGAGGATCAGCGGGCTTTCACCTTGTACTTCGGCCAGAGCCGCCTGCACCTTACCAAGCTGCGCCAGCAACTCGGCCCGCTCCGTCTCATCCGGTGCGCCGACCAGGGCCGCCGGATCGCCCCCGGCAACTTCGCCGGCAGCCTCTTCCAGGGCGCTGCCGGTCCCTTCGACCGGCTGGGCGCCCCCCCGCAGGCGGGCACGCAGGGCCAGCAGCTCGTCCACCAGCTCTTTCTCGCGCTTCCAGCGCGCCTCCAGTTCGACCAGACGCGCACGCTCCCCCTCGAGAGCGACGTTGACCTCGGTTTCGCGCTGGGCCACCTCGATGCCCACCGCCTTCTCACGGCCGATGATCTGCTCCTCGGTTTCAAGGGCCTCGATGCGCTTGCGGCAATCGTCCACTTCAGCCGGCGTGGCATGCAGGCTGATCGCCACCCGCGCGCAGGCCGTATCCAGGAGGCTGACCGATTTATCTGGCAACTGACGCGCCGGAATGTAGCGATGGGACAGACGTACCGCGGCCTCCAGAGCCTCATCGAGAATCTGCACCTTGTGGTGCTTCTCCATGGTGGATGCAACACCTCGCATCATCAGGATGGCGCGACGCTCGTCCGGTTCGTCCACCTGCACGGCCTGGAAACGCCGGGTCAGCGCGGGATCCTTCTCGATGTACTTCTTGTACTCGGCCCAGGTGGTGGCGCCGATGGTCCGCAGCTGCCCGCGGGCCAAAGCCGGTTTCAGCAGGTTGGCGGCGTCGCCCGTGCCTGCGGCACCGCCCGCCCCCACCAGCGTATGGGTTTCATCGATGAACAGGATGATGGCCTTGGGGCTGGCCTGTACTTCATCGATCACCGCTCGCAGGCGCTGCTCGAACTCGCCCTTCATGCTGGCGCCTGCCTGCAGCAGGCCCACGTCGAGGGCACGCAACTCGACATCCTTCAGGGACGGAGGAACGTCGCCACGCACGATGCGCTGGGCGAAGCCCTCTACCACCGCCGTTTTGCCGACCCCGGCCTCGCCGACCAGGATGGGGTTATTCTGGCGGCGTCGCATCAGGATATCGATGAGTTGGCGGATCTCTTCATCACGGCCAACAATGGGGTCCATCTTGGCTTCCCGCGCCTGGGCGGTGAGATCGGTGGTGAAGCGCTTCAGCGCCTCCTGCTTGCCCATGGAGGCCGGCGCCAGGGCATCACTGGCCTCTCCAGGCTGGCCCGTGCTGCCGGACACGGACAGCGCCTCTTCGGCAGAAGAGGCCACGATCGCAGCAAATTCATCAACCAGGGTATCTGCGCGGATCCGCTCGAACTGTCGGGAGATGCCCAGCAGCACGTTAAGCAGGCGCGGCGTTTTGAGTGCGCCGACGATCAGGTGGCCCGTACGGATCGCACCCTCACCGTACATCAGCGAGCCGTAAACCCAAGCACGCTCCGAGATATCCATCACATGCTCGGAGAGGTCCGAAATCGCCGTCGCGCCCCGTGGAAGCTTATCAAGCGCCGCCGTTACGTCTGCCGACAGGCGGGACGCATCAATCTCGAAATGACGGACGATGCAGTGAATGTCAGTGTTATCCGTCTGAACGATCTGGGCGATCCAGTGCGCCAACTCCACATAGGGATTGCCACGCAGCTTGCAAAACACGGTGGCACTCTCGATGGCCTTGTAGGCCACGCTGTTGAGTTTGCCGAACAGGGCAACACGACTGATCTCGCTCATACCGACCTTTCAATTAGGCTGACTGGGCTGCAGGGAATCGATCAGTGGCAACACTGCCTGGGTTGCTGCCACCAAACTGCGAAGCGGGGCGCCCAAGCACCCGCTCCACGTCCAGCACGAGGTCGTCGGCATCACGGGACGCATCCCGTCCGCCCAGCCAGGCCGTGTAGCCCAGCCGCACCCGACCATCGAGCCGCGCAACAGGAACGTCCGCAGCGGCGAGCACCAGCCGGACATCCCAGAAATATTCCAGATTCACATAGTTGTGCACACAGGCCGCCAGAGCCCGGATACCCGCGCCGGCAGGCAGCAGCGACCCATAGCTTGCGCCGGAGAGCGGGCCGACACGCAGACGGAACTTGTGTTGCCTGTCCCACACACGGCTACCCACCACTGCACCACGGCCCAGGGCCTGACGTCCCGCGCCCAGGGCGAGGCGATCATCCTCTTCGAGCACAATCCAGTGACCGACGAACTGCTCAACCTGCGCTTCGCAACGGAAGTAAGCCGCCACCAGCTTGGCCAAGCCTTCTCCGTTGCGGATCTGGCGACTCAGATGGCCGGCATGGGCCAGTTTGGCAAAGTCTGGAAGCGCATCCCGATCACGCAACTCGGACAGGCCAATGCCCGCCAGGGCCCCCAGATAGCGCCCGAAGGGATCGTCGTCGGGCCGATCAAGGCTAACGGTCGGTTGGGCCTGCGCCCAAGCACGGTAAAAAAGGCTTAGAAAACGGTGATGAAAAACATCCAGGAAGCGTGCGAAGCTCGCATCGCCACCATGCAAAAGACGATTACGGGCGTGCTCGGTGAGGTGTCGCGGCAACGGTCCGTTAGGGCCGAGCATGCCGAAAAAGCGCACCTCCAGGCGATTCGGCCGCCGGCCCTTGGCTGGGGCAACCGACGCCAGCGAGGCGGGCGCAAAACTGAGGTCGGGATCCTGCCCCAGACGTATCGGCTCCTCGGCGGGGCTCCGCCCAAACCCGATGCGTGGCGCGTCCGCGTTGGCCGCATCAAGGCGGCGCAGCGCGTGATAGAAATCCCATGCCCAGGGCTCCCTGGCCATGGACTCCAGCAGGGTCAGAAGATCGGGCGAAGCCCGCATCGGACCTCCCAGTTCATGACCTCGCCACGGGTCAAGGAACGCAGCCTGGTCCGCGTGAAGCTGTTTATCGACACATATCGGGCGAAGAAATGTTCAAGCACAGAGCCGAGCAGGAAGGCACTCCCACCCTCAAAGGCGAGTTCGTCGACCTCGACCGTGATGTCGATTCCCCGCCCGAAACAGGGAGGCCCGGCCATCGGAAGGCGCGTGGAAAAAGCTCGGGCGTGCACCGATCGCAGCCCCTCGATCTGCCGCCGGACGCTCAGATCATTGCTTCCGCCGTACAAGCCCAGCATCTCCCGCAGGGCCGCCGCGCCTTTGGCGCTGTCGCTGTCCAGTAGTGAGAGATAATTGAGGGAGAGCAGGCTGATGCATTTCCAGGCTCGGGCGCCTTCCGCTACGGGCGCGGCAGGCATGGAGGGGCCCCGCACGCAACGCACACCCTCCACTGGCGCGGATACGTCAAGCGCGAAGTCGCTGCCTTGACCGCTCAGGTTCAGCAGAATGGGCAGATCCCGGTTCGTACACAGAAGGGTCGCCGCCAGTTGGCGCAGGTCCGGGCTGTAAGGCGCCTCGGTGGAGTCCACGATCGAAACAAAGGTCTCACTGCCCGTGTAACGGGTCCGAGTACCGATACGACGTTGCCTCTCTGACAGCAGCCGAGGCTCACGCCGGAGGGTGAAATAGCCCTGAGCCCCCGCATCCCAGCCATGATGGCTCTCATAGAAGCTGACGAAGTTCTGCTCTCTTTCTACTCCTGAACTGTAACCGGTGAGCGTCTGCACATCGTAGACCTCGAAATCCATTGCCCGCGTTCGATCCGGTACCACGTGGAACTCATACTCACCTGTGGTGACATGAATCCGATCCGCTCGCCGCTTGAAAAGATTGATGACAGGCGTGGCGTTGAGCAAGAAATGCCCGGCATCCACCTGGCTTTCAAGGGATACATCCCCCTTGGAAAAGAGCAGATGAAGTTCCAGCTCGCTCTCCGGCAGACGGGGCAAGGCCGCGGCGAGGCCCGAGATATCGAAGAACAGGAAGCGCTGAGGGAAGGCGAAATACTCATGGATCAGACGATGACCGCTGAACCCTCTGGGGGTTGACGGCAGCAGGGCTTCATCCTCATCGTAGCCCGCCAGGGTAAGGCAACGGCCAGCCAGGAACTGGCGGTTGCGGATGGGCCGATCGATACCGGTGATCATCACGCCAAGCGGATTGCTGCCGATGCACTCAAGGAGCCGATAGGCCGCCTCGTCCGCCCCCCCAAGACAGAAGCGCAGGCGGTCGACACCCAGCTGATCAAAGCGTAAACCGGCCGTGCAGCGCAGGCGGATGCGCACACCGCCACGGAACTTGCGAGCCACGTCAGGCGATGCCAAGGGCAGGTCCGTTGCGGCACTGAAGTAGCGAGCATCCACCACCTCGATGGGCCACAAGCGGACATCCTGAGCCGTTGTGAAAGTGCACGCGCTACCGTCACGCGCCGCCGAAGCGGTGTGCAGCGCACTCCCCCGCTTGATGACGAACCCCTCGGCCAGATTCGCGTCGGACAGGATCGGCTGGAACTGGGCGATCGCCATGGCTGGCGTCGGCGACAGAAAATGGGGGTGCACCATTTCCAGCAGATGATGGGTGAAGCGGGGAAACTCGGCTTCGAGCTTGAGCTGGACACGTGCAGCGAGAAAGGCCGCGCCTTCGAGCAAGCGCTCGACATAAGGATCCGCAACCTCAAGGCCGTCCATCGACAGACGGCTGGCAATCTTCGGGAACTCCTCCGCGAACTCGCTTCCCATCTCCCGGAGATGCCGGAGTTCCTGATTGTAGAGATGCAGCAGCCGAGGATTCATGCGAACTTCATTTGCTCAGTTCGAACAGTTCAACCTGTCCGGTTTCCAGATCCAGCGTGGTCCTGATGAGCATTTCAAGAGGCACGGGCTGGGCCCACAGCAGGCCTGATATCTTCAGGCTGACAAGGTTGTGCCAGTCAAGCATGCTGTCGTCGAGAATCGCCGAGACGACAAGGGAGTCCGGCAGAATGCGAGGCTCGAATCGAATGATGGCCTCCCTGACGGCCCGTTCAATGTCGCTGACCTCGATGGAGGCCGCGGTCTCTCCGGAAAATGACGGCACACCATAGTTGAGCACCGAGTTTCCTGCGTGAACCGCCGCGGCGAGAAGATTGTCCCTGTCGGACAAACGTGTGCAGTTCAGCAGCGCGGTCAGGTCACGCAAGACAGCGGCACGCATCTGACTTCTACTGAGCACCCGGCGCTCAACCGGCTCCTGCACGCTCCCGGGATCATCATCGATCAATCGATCCAACAAGGACGGCTGGAGCCGCTCCCGCGGCACCAGTTCAGTCATCCGCAGACTCCGTGCCTTCTTCCGGCAAGGTATCAAATTCGATCAGGCGCACATCCATCAGGGCCTTGTCACCGCCGTCGGTGCTCAGGATGCGCTGACCACTGCCGTGGAACACGCCCGGCAGCGTCTCGAGCCATTCGGTGCGACGCGCCAACTGAACGAGGGGTTCGGTGGACAATTCACTGCCCGGGTAGCGGGTCGGAATCAAACCGACGCTTTCGCCACCATTGACAAACTCGAAATGAACCGGAGTCCAGACCACGTCGCGCAGGTCGGTAGGCTCCTCTAACTGGATGCGACGCAGATTGGCAAAGGGCAGCCAGTAATAGCGACCGTTGATGACCGCCTCGCACACCGGCCCCAGGCGCATATCGGCATCGGCAAGCCAGGAGAAAGCTTCGCCATCAAGGGTGCCGGTACTTGCCGGTGCTGCGTCAAATGCCTGCTGCCGCAAGCGCTCAGCGCCGACCGCATCTCCTTTCCCAGCCGTGAGCAAGGACTCGATCAGCAGCGCCAACCAGGCATCGGGCTGCCCGAAGATCATCGGCACCTTGCGCCCGGCAAACACCTCGCTGCGCAAGGATTCACACTGGATGGCCTCCCGGTAGGTCTGGGCCATGGGTAGCGCCGCTGCATCAAGTTCGGCTGCCACACTTAACTGATTGAGTGCCCTCCCCCACTGCCCGAGAACGGACAATAGCTGAAACAGGAAAACACGCAGGCGCGGGTCCGACGGGTTGGCCTTGACGCCATCCTGCAGTAGTTTGAGCGCCTGTGCCGGCGCTCCCTGATGAAGAGCACTCTCGGCATTCGTCACAGCATTCATTGAGGCGCTCCTGAAATTTGAATCTTGATTTCGGCAGACCGTGGCGCGCCCGACGGGCTCAAGCCTGATCAATCTCGGTTTCGAAGGTACAGACTCCCTTGCCCGAGCCACCCCGGTCCTGCTGCCGGTATTCCACATTCACCTTCTGAAAGGCAAAGCGGATCTCCTCAATCAACTCTGGCGATCCAGACCCGACAATTCGGTGCGAAGTCACCCTCCCCCGCTCAATGGTCACGGTAAGGTAATCGAGACCGGTTTCACCGGATGCCTTGCGCACACTCAGCACGGCTTTCTTGATCGGATCATTCCGGCGCAAGGCAGCCATCAGGCCAGTCGAAGCGGTATCCACGCGCTTGGTGACAAGCAACTCGTGAATAGTCGTACGCCCTCCCTCCCTGGAGGCCTTGTTCTGGTACCAATCACCTTCGCACTCCATTCCCCAGGACCAGCCAAGCACCTCAATCTCGCCGGCATGCCGGGAGTCACCGCTTTCGCCCCGAATCGGGCCTTGACGTGCGGACTCAACCTTCAAAAACATGTCGCAAATGGCCATGGCCGCCTTCACACTCCGCTCTGATTGCTGAAATTAGGGAGCAGCCGCCACGGCCGCCAATCGTGCCCCGGATCAGGTCGAACCGGGGCCACAGCATCAGCCAACGGGCTTGTTGGCTGGAATGTCCCAAGCCGCGGTCTTCGTGCTTCCACCGCCGCCCTTGGCGTCCTGCGGGGTGTATTCGACCTTGAACCTGCCAAAGTTCAGCGTCACATTTTCGGTCAGACGATCCTCACCACCACTGCCACCCGTCTGCACGGACGACACAAGCACATCCTCAAGGGTGATCTTGATGTATTCGAGGGGCTGGTCTCCCGCCTTGCGCACCGTCAGCTTGGCTTCCTTGATATGGGTGCCCTTGCAGCAGGAAATGATGAGCGGAGTGGACGCCGAATCCACCCATTTGGTAAAGCTCAGGTTCTGGACGTTCACCTTGCCAGAACCGCTACCAGTACCCACATGTGTGTTGCCGCTTTGGGAAAGCCCCCAACTCCACGCCAGCACGTCGATTTCCTTCTCGTGCTTGGAGTCCTTGGACTCACCCTCAATGCTGGTGAGTTTGAAAAACATATCGACTGCCATGATCTACCTCCGCACTCCGCTAAATTGTCATCTGGAAAAAGCCAGGATCCGGGCAGAACTCACTTTCTGCCCCATCCGGCATCCGCCTCGCTTCACCCATTGGAAGGGGAGTCGCCCCTGCCTCTCGAGTTTCGTCACGCCGCCTTTTGTGAGGGCAGCTTGGACACCAGCCTGAGGGACACGGTCAGGCCTTCCAACTGGTAATGCGGACGGAGGAAGAACTTCGAGGTGTAGTAACCCGGGTTACCCTCCACCTCCTCCACCACGATCTCCGCCGCTGCCAGCGGACGCCGGGCTTTGGTCTCTTCCGACGAATGGGCAGGATCCCCATCCACATAATTCATGATCCAGTCCTTCAGCCAGCGCTCCATGTCGTCACGCTCCTTGAACGAGCCGATCTTGTCGCGGACGATGCACTTCAGATAGTGAGCAAAGCGACAGCATGCAAAAAGATAGGGGAGACGCGCTGCCAGATTGGCATTGGCAGTCGCATCAGGATCGTCATATTCGGCCGGCTTGTGTAGCGACTGGGCACCGATGAAGGCCGCGAAATCCGAGTTCTTCTTGTGCACCAGCGGCATGAACCCGTTCTTGGCCAGTTCCGCCTCGCGTCGGTCGCTGATCGCGATTTCGGTGGGGCACTTCATGTCCACACCACCGTCATCGGTGGGGAAGGAATGAACCGGCAGACCTTCTACTGCTCCCCCCGACTCAATGCCGCGGATCCGCGAACACCAACCGTAATACTTGAATGAACGATTGATATTGACCGCCATCGCATACGCCGAGTTGGCCCATGTGTACTTGCTGTGGTCGGCTGCGCCAGTATCTTCCTCAAACGCAAACTCATCGACGGGATTGGTCCGTGCCCCATACGGCACCCGTGCCAGAAAACGAGGCGCGGCGAGACCAATGTATCGCGCATCATCACTTTCCCGCAGGGATCGCCAGGCGGCATATTCAGGCGTACCGAAGATCTTGCTGAGATCACGGGGATTGGCCAGTTCCTGCCACGAATCCATCTGCATCAATGCCGGGCTGGCCGCTGCAATGAATGGCGCGTGTGCCGAAGCGGAGATCTTGGCCATTTCCCCAAGCAGCTCCACATCCGGCGGCGTTTGATCAAAATAATAGTCGCCAACCAGGCAGCCGAAGGGCTCACCACCAAATTGACCGTACTCTTCCTCGTAAATGCGCTTGAACACCGGGCTTTGATCCCAGGCCGTGCCCTTGAAGCGCTTCAGGTTCTTGTGAAGCTCCGACTTGGTGATGTTCATTACCCGGATCTTCAGCATCTCGTCGGTTTCGGTGTTATTGACGAGATAATGAAGCCCGCGCCATGCCCCCTCCAGCTTCTGGAAGCTGGGGTTATGCATGATCAGATTGACTTGTTCCGACAGCTTCTTGTCGAGCTGGGCGATCATCGCCTCGATCGATTTGACGACATCGTTCCCGACCAACTGGGTCTGGGAAAGCGCCTGTTTCGCAAGCGCTTCGACGGCTTTGACGACGGCATCACGTGCCTCTTCGGACTTCGGCTTGAACTCCCTCTGCAGTAGCGATGCGAACTCGCTGCTTTCTGCCCCGGCAACGCCCTTGGCGTCGGCCTGAAGTTGCGGATCGACCATGCTCATATTCTCCGGTTGTTATTGGTAGTGACGCGCAGCGGGCTTCTCGCCCACTCAGCCTTCTGAGGGCTTCGGCGCCGAGGCAAGGGTCTGCAACAAGGCAGGGTCGTTGAGCAAGCGCCCCACCAACTCTTCGGCGCCGGTCTTGCCGTCCATGTAGGTAATCAGGTTGGACAATTGCTGGCGGGCTTCGAGAAGCTTGTTGAGCGCATCCACCTTGCGTGCAATGGCGGCCGGCGTAAAGTCGTCCATGCTTTCAAAAGTCAGCTCGACATTGAGATTGCCCTCGCCGGTGAGGGTATTGGGAACCTGAAATGCTGCCCGCGGCTTCATCGACTTCATCCGGCTGTCGAAATTGTCCACGTCGATTTCCAGGAACTTGCGCTCGGCAATCGGAGCCAAAGGCTCAGAAGGGTTGCCCGACAAGTCTGAAAGCACCCCCATCACGAAGGGCAACTGGACCTTTTTCTCGGCACCATACAGTTCCACGTCATACTCAATCTGAACCCGGGGCGCCCGGTTACGGGCAATGAATTTCTGACTGCTGTCTGCCATTTTGTGCCTCCATATGGGGATAGCGATATTGCACTGCGCAATTTGCCGGCATCACGACTCCGGGTTATCGAAACGCGCTCCAACGACCTTTTCTGCCTGATTCAAGCCGTCAGGCGCAAGATCATTCATGAGCTCAAGGAAATTCATGTTCATCATTTTCTGGGCTCGCCGCAAGACCATTGGAACCGGGCTACCCGGCTCAGTCTGGGCCAGAAAATCACACAGTCGATCGAGCGTCCGAAGGACATCGGAACGGGAGTTGATTTCCCCCTGAGGGGCAGCAGAAGTCTTGACCGCACCTACCGCGCCATCGTCTGCCAGCGTGGCGTCGGGGCTGGGAATATCGAAGTCGCCTCCCGAACCACGGGTGCATCGCTCGACGACCTGCCGGACCGGATACAGCACTGACTGAAGCGGCTTGAAGTCGACGCCCCCAGCCGCGCCAACTCGCTCGGACAGCAGCGCATCGATGCTTTTGAGCAAACCGTCCAGATTCCGCACCCTGACTGCAAGCTCTGGGTCCTCACCAAGAGCGGCCGTGATCAGTCCACTGACCTGCGCCTCACTCAAGGCCTCCGTGCCACTCCTTGCTTGCAGCCGCCCCGCAGCCACCTCGATGTCACGGACGGCAAGCATCCCAATCTGACGGGAGCGCACGACCCATGCATCGCGAACAGAACCCACCATGCTTTCTGCCGCCAGACCCGCCAAGGCGTTGATCCGCTCCGTGGGGTCATCATTGTCGTCCCGATCCAGCATGGGGTGGACATGATCCCAGAAGCCTTCGAGGAGAGAGAGCGTGAGCCGAAGCCCCATCTCCAGGCCTGTCAGCCCGTCTGAATGTGTCAGTGCCCGGGTCAGGAAGACAGCGACACGGAGATCCTTGGTTCGGGAGAAGAGCCCTTCGGACAGTTTGCGCACCTTGGCCCAGTCCGGCCCCACGCCTTCGATTCGGGTAACACCGTCTCCGTTTCCCGCACCGAACTCCAGCTCGGGAGTACCACTGGCAGCCTTTTCAAGCTCACGAAAATCGTCGTCGTACTCCAGATTCAGACCACAAGGCAGCTCGCCCGGAAAGGGCTCAAGCAATGCGTCCAGATTCACGTTCACCCCCACCGCCTCATCACCCAGAATGGGCAAAGCATCATCATCAAGACCTTCCCTCTGGATGCTAGCAAGTGGAAAGATTATCTTGGATCAAAAGAAAACGGACTACACTTTTGCCGCTGCCCGTAACCCTGCTTGCAGGACAAGATTGATAACATATTCGCATCATATTTCATAGCATTCAGGCTTAGCGCCGGCCTCGATCCGCTCTAGCTGTCTCGGGGTGATGATTTAAGCCAATACCTCAATCAGGCAATAATCCACCAGTTCGCTGTCACACAATGATCGGAACGAGCGGTATTGGCTCTCGCCTTCGTACATACTTTCAACTCGCCGGGAACCTGGCCTGACAGAACACTCACTACCTTCCACCATGATCGTCCTCGACCTGTCCTGTGACCGGGAGCACCGCTTCGAAGCCTGGTTCGCATCGAGCGAGGCCTTCGAAGCCCAGCGTGCTGCCGGCTTGGTGGGCTGCCCCCATTGCGGCAGCAGCGACGTACGCCGCCTGCCCTCGGCCCCCTACGTTCAAACCTCGTCCCATTCCGCCCCTGCGGCGCCAGCAGCCCCCAACCCTCAGGCCATTGCCGCGCGTTTGATAGAGACCCTACGCAGTGCTGCAGCCCGCTCCGAAGACGTGGGGGAGCGCTTCGCCGAAGAGGCCCGCCGCATTCACTACGGTGACAGCGAGGAAAGGGCCATCCGGGGCAAGGCTGACAGGGAAGAAATGATCGACCTGATCGAGGAGGGCATTCCCATCCTGCCGGTTCCCCCGGACAAGGACGACATGCACTGAGGCTTGGTGCGGGCAAAGCGCCCGCGACGACTAATCCGGCTGCCCCGAACGTCGGGGGTCGAAGCGCGACAGCAGACGATAGGCCGGGTGACGCAGCGGTGTGGGTAATACTGCTCGCAGCAGGGGGACAAAGCAGGCCAGACGCTTCCAGAGGGGCATGCCCAGCAGGCTGGCGCCCCGGTAGCCGCTTAGCGCCCTCTCCAGGGCATCCCGGAAGGCATGGCGCAGGTGGCTGGTTTCATCGAAACGATGGAGGATCAAGGCTTCTGGCAGGTTGGCAAAGCGCATGCCCGCCTTCGCGCAGCGAAACCACAGATCGTAGTCTTCGCTGCGCCGCAGATCGGTGCGGTAGCCGCCAACGGCCAGGATCCTGCTCCGCCGGTAGGCCACCGTGGGGTGAATGAGCGGACAGGCCCACAGCTTGGCAAGTATGTCTTCGTGGGATACGGGCATCGAGCGGACTCGGCCCAGGATGCCGACGCTGTCCATTTCCTGCGCAAAACTGCCCATGACGTCGACTGCCGGGTCTGCGCAAAAGGCCTGGATCTGCCGTGCAAAGCGCTCTGGCAGCGCCACGTCGTCACTGTCGAAACGAACCACGAGTTCATGGTGGCAGTGCTGCAAACCGGCGTTAAGAGCACTGGCCAGGCCGACGTTACGAGGCATCACGACCGACTGGATGTTGAGCGCCGCGCGATAGCGCTCGATGACAGCCCGCGCAGCGTCTCCGATCGGCCCGTCCTCAACCAGCACCACCTCCGATGCCCCGAGGCGCTGCCCGGCCAAACTCTCCAGCGCCTGCTCCAGATGCCCCGCATCATCGCGCCCGTAGGTCGCCATCAGAACCGAGAATTCCGTACCGCTCAAACCAGACCTTTCAACCCTGCGAGCACCGCAGCAATGCGGGAAACGCGTGAAGGCTCGACCCCCTGCGGAATCGAGCTATTTCGACGTAAACCCTTGAATTGTACTAGAAAACAGCTATGGCAGCCACGCCCCACCCTTAACAGGCAGCGTGCATTGACAGGTCAATGAGGGAGGTTCGTACGAAAAGAGAGACGGAGAAAGCCGCAACTACGAGCATCAGCAGCGAAGAAACTCCCTCTGGCTGATGGCGATTTCGGGCAACTCCAGCGCGCCTTTTTCCGCCGTCTCGAAGGCATCGGGGACAAACAGGGGCGCGCGCCACTGGCCGTCCATCAGGAAGGCCGTCACTTCCGGACCGAAGGCGGTATGGCACAGCTTTCTGGCGAGGGCATCGAGAACTTGCTTCATCCTGGTCTCCCGTCGGTCCGGCCCGGAGTGGGCCGACAACACTGTCGACAGGCCCCATCCTGCGTCAGCACCGTGACATGCTGACGACAACCGCTTGTCAGCCAGACTACACAACGAGGCCGAAAGATGGCAGAAACCGATGAGAATGAGCAGGGATGAAGCGGATCCGCGGCGGGAAGCAGGAAGTCCCGCAAGAAGAAAACCGCAACCTGAAAAAACAAAACGGGGAAAACGAATCATCGCAAACCATTGCGAATCATTGTTTTCCCCGTTGCATTCTGGAGCGGCAGAAGAGTCTCGAACTCTCGACCTCAACCTTGGCAAGGTTGCGCTCTACCAACTGAGCTACTGCCGCTTTGTTCTACACCTGGAGGCGCGAGCCGGAGTCGAACCGACCTACACGGATTTGCAATCCGGTGCATAACCGCTTTGCTATCGCGCCGTGAATCAAACGGGGAAGCAAGGCTTCCCCGGAAATTCTTGGAGCGGCAGAAGAGTCTCGAACTCTCGACCTCAACCTTGGCAAGGTTGCGCTCTACCAACTGAGCTACTGCCGCTCGACAGACCGCCATTATAGGTAAAAATTTTCGGATGTCAAATCCGAAATGCGGCTTTCAGCGACTACGCTTCATCAGCTCGGGCCAGGCGCAGCGCATGTAATAACCCATGGACCACAGGGTCAGAACCGCCGCCACGTAGATCAGCACGGTACCCAGGGCCATTCCGTCAAAACCGAAAACCGGGGCCTGGTAGAGCAACAACGGAATCGCTGACATCTGGGCAGCCGTCTTGAGCTTGCCGACAAAGGCCACCGCCACGCTACCCGCTGCCCCCACTTTGGCCATCCACTCGCGCAGGGCCGAAATGGTGATCTCGCGACCAATGATGACCAGTGCAATCAGCGAATCCACTCGCCCCAGGTGCACCAGCACGATCAGGGCAGCCGCCACCATCAGCTTGTCCGCCACCGGATCAAGGAAGGCGCCAAAAGCCGAGGTCTGGCCAAGGGAGCGTGCCAGGTAGCCGTCGAACCAGTCCGTCACGGCCGCGGCGACAAAGGTCAACGTGGCCACCAGGTTCTTGTCTTCCGCAGAAATGGCGGTGTCCGGAAGGTAGTAGATGCCGACGAAAAAGGGGATCAGGGCAATACGTGCCCAGGTCAGGGAGTTGGGGATATTGAAAAGCATGTCGGCGTTTGCGGGCTATCGCATCGCATTGTATATCTGTTCGGCAAGATGCCGGTTGATGCCTTCCACACGACACAGATCCTCAATCGTGGCCTTTCGCACACCATCGATACCGCCAAACGCGGCCAGCAGCTTTTTGCGCCGTGTCGGCCCCACCCCGGCAATGTCCTCCAGGCGCGAGGTGTTGCGGGTCTTGGCCCGTCGGGCACGGTGGCCGGTGATGGCAAAGCGATGCGCCTCGTCACGGATCTCCTGGATCAGGTGCAGCGCCGGTGCATCGGGGCGCATGTGCACCGGCTCGCGCCCGTCGGGGAAGACCAGCTCTTCCAGCCCCGGCTTGCGGCTCTCCCCCTTGGCCACACCGAACATGGTGATGGCCTCCAGCCCCAGTTCGGCCAGCACCTCCCTGGCAACGCCCATCTGGCCCTTGCCGCCGTCGATGAGGATCAGGTCGGGGCGAACGCCTTCTCCGGCAGCCACCTTCTCGTAGCGCCGGGTCAGAGCCTGGCGCATGGCGGCGTAGTCGTCACCCGCAGTAATGCCGGCGATGTTGTAGCGCCGGTACTCGGAGTTCTTCATGGCCTTGCCATCCCACACCACGCAGGAGGCCACGGTGGCTTCGCCCATGGTGTGGGAAATGTCGAAACACTCGATTCGGCTGGGTGTATCGGCCAGGCCAAGGGCATCGCGCAGGGCCTCGAGGCGCTGCTCACCCCGGCTGGACTCCTGCTCCCGCACCATCAGGGCCAGGCCGGCGTTGTTCTCGGCCATGCTCATCCACGCCCGCTCGTTTTCGTAGCGGGCCGCCATGACGCCGAGCTTCCCTTCGACCACCTCGTCGAGCGCCTCCTTAATGGTCGCAGGGTCGACATTGACCAGGATCTTTCCCGGCAAGGGGTGGTCCAGGTAGTGCTGCTCGACAAAAGCCACCAGCGCATCCAGTGGCGTGCAGCCCTGGGCGTTGCTGGGGAACAGGGGCCGGTCACCGAGATGGCGCCCGCCACGGATCATGGCCAGGTTGACGCACACCATGCCGCCCCGCTCCACCGCAGCCAGCACATCCACGTCCTCATCCCTGGCGCTTTCGACAAACTGCTTGTGAAGCACAGCCTGCAGGTTGCGGATCTGGTCGCGATAGACGACGGCCTTCTCGAAGGCCAGCGCATCCGATGCCTCCTGCATGCGCCTGGACAAGTCGTCCACCACGTCGCCATGACGCCCGTTGAGGAACAGGCTGGCCAACTGCACGTCGGCGGCGTAGGCATCCTTGTCGATCAGCCCGACACAGGGCCCGGTGCAGCGCTGGATCTGGTGCAGCAGACAGGGCCGCGAGCGGTTGCTGAAAGTGCTGTCCTCGCAAGTGCGCAGGCGAAAGATCTTCTGCATCAGGTGCAGGCTTTCGCGCACGGCCCAGCTGTTGGGAAAGGGCCCGAAATAGCGTACACCCTTCCGGAAACCACCCCGGTGATAGTAGATCTGCGGAAAGTCCCCCCCAGACAGGGCGATGTAGGGGTAGGACTTGTCGTCGCGGAACAGGATGTTGTACTTGGGCCCGAGGCTCTTGATGAGGTTGTTCTCGAGGATCAGGGCCTCGGCCTCGGAGCGGGTGGCGGTGATATCGACGCGCGCCACCTGCCCTACCATGATGGCGATGCGCGGACTGAGCTGGGTGCGCTGAAAATAGGACGACACCCGGCGCCTGAGGTTCTTCGCCTTGCCCACGTACAGCACGGCCTCGTCGGCCCCGATCATGCGATAGACACCGGGCTCCTCGGTCAGGGTGCGCAGGAAGACTTTGGCGTCGAAGGCCACGAACGAACTCCGGCTCAGGCGAGGGCCAGCACGCCGTCGCGGGCCGCGCGGTAAGGCGCCCAGCCGGCCAGGGTGCCTGGATCGGCCGGCGCCGTACCCGGCCTGGGGCGCAGGGCCACGATGCGCTCGCGGCTGCCCGCGTGGGCCTGGGGGTGCCAGTTGTCGAGCAGGTCTACGGCCATGTCCGGGCGGTTGCACACCAGCACCATGTCGCAGCCGGCCGAGTGGGCCGCCTCGGCCCGGGCGACGATGCCGCCGGCCACGCTGGCGCCCTCCATGGTCAGGTCGTCGCTGAAGATCACGCCCTGGAAACCGAGCTTGCCGCGCAGGATGTCCTGCAACCAGAAGCGGGAAAAGCCCGCCGGACGGGCGTCGATGTTCTCGAAGATGACATGGGCCGGCATCACGCCGCCGAGCTGGGCGGAGAGCAGGCGGAAAGGAAGGATGTCCTCGGCCCAGACGTCCTCGAAGCTGCGTCCATCAACGGGAATCGCCACGTGGGAGTCCGCCTCGACGGCCCCATGTCCGGGAAAATGCTTGCCCACCGCCCGCAGGCCACCGTCGGCCAGCCCGGCCACGACCTCGCCGGCCAGCTCGACGGTGACCTGGGGATCCCGATGGAAGGCCCGGTCGCCGATGACGCTGCTGACGCCGTAATCCAGGTCGAGCACCGGCGCATAACTCAGGTCCACACCATGGGCCCGCAGCTCCGCCGCGAGCACAAAACCGGCCTGGCGGGCACAAGCCCTGCCAACTGCCGGATCGGCAGCCCAGGCCTCACCGAGGCGACGCATCGCCGGCAGCCGGGTGAAGCCCTCACGGAAACGCTGCACGCGCCCGCCTTCATGATCGACAGAAATCACCAGCTCCGGCCGGGCCGCGCGGATCGCCCCGGTGAGGGCGCGCAACTGCGCCGGCTCGGCATAGTTGCGGGCAAACAGGATGACGCCGCCGACAAGGGGATGCTGCAGGATCTCCCGCTCTTCGGCGGTGATCTCATGGGCAGCCACGTCGAGCATGACGGGGCCGGGAAGGGCAGGAGATAACTTCATGGTCTTTCGATGACGGCAAAGGCGACAACATAGTCGGCCTCGTCGGACAGGCTGAGATGGGCGCTGAGACCCCGCTCCGCCATGTAGTCGGCAAGGCCTGGCGAATACTCGAAGTGCGGCTTTCCCAGGGCATCGTGGCCGACCCGCATTGCATGCAGCGTGGCCGGCGCGGCAACGCCGGTACCCAGCGCCTTGCCAAAGGCCTCCTTGGCGGCAAAGCGCTTGGCCAGGAAACGGGCCGGCGCGGATGCGGCCTGGAAGGCGGCGCGCTCGGACGCATCCAGGATGCGCTCGGCGAAACGCACACCGTGGCGGATCAGCGCATCCTCCATGCGGGCCACCCGCACGATGTCGGTACCGACCCCGTGGATCACGCCTGCTCGCCGCGCTCGGCAGCTTCCCGCATGAGGCGTTTCATCTCGCGCACCGCCTCACGCAGGCCGGTGAACACCGAGCGACTGACAATGGCGTGCCCGATGTGCAGCTCGCGAATCCCCGGCAGACGGGCGATGGGCTGGACGTTGTAGTAGTTGAGGGCGTGGCCGGCATTGAAGCGCAGCCCGAGCTGCCGTATCGCGGCCCCCGCCTGGCGGATCTTGTCGATCTCGGCCAGCACCGCCGGGCTCTCGGCGTCGCGCCCTGCACCGTGGAAAACATGGGCATAGGGGCCGGTATGGATCTCGCACACCTTTGCGCCAATCCGCGCCGCCGCCTCCACCTGGGCGATCTCGGCATCGATGAAGACGCTGACGATGATGCCCTCCTCTGCCAGACGCGCCACGGCATCCTTGAGGCGGGCCTCCTGGGAAACGATGTCGAGGCCGCCTTCGGTAGTCACCTCATGACGCCCCTCGGGCACGAACATGGCCATCTGGGGCTTCAAGGCGCAAGCGATGCCGACCATCTCGTCGGTCGCCGCCATCTCGAGGTTGAGCTTGATCTGGGTGAGCTCACCAAGCTTGCGTACATCCGCATCCTGGATATGGCGGCGATCCTCGCGCAGGTGCACGGTGATGCCGTCCGCACCACCAAGATGGGCTTCCACGGCGGCCCAGCAGGGATCGGGCTCCCAGGTGCGACGGGCCTGGCGCAGGGTGGCCACGTGGTCGATATTGACGCCGAGTTCGATCAAGAGGGGTCTCCGGGATAGGCAAACAGTTCAGTGAACACACGGCGGGACTGGAGCACCTGCCCGCCGAGGTAATGCTGGATGAGCCGGCGCATCAGGGCCTTGCTCTGGGCCAGGGTATCGGGATCGCGAAGATCCTGGTGGGCCATGTCGATGAGCGTCTTGCCACGGACCACCGCCGGATCGTCGATCCCGTGTTCGTCCAGGGCTACCGCACCGCGCTCGATTATATAGGCGTAGTAAGTGTCGGGCCGGACAGGCACGCCGTCGCAATCCGACTCCAGCTCAAGGCCGTAACCGAGCTCCTGGAGCAGCGCCAGCTCGAAGCGCCGGAGCACCACTTCCTGGGATTCGCCCACGGCCAGTGCCCGCAAAGCTCCACCGTAGGCCTGGTAGAGCGCCGGGTGGGCATCTTCCCGGGGCATCAGGCGCAATAGGAGCTCGTTGAGGTAATAGGCGCACAGCAAGGCCTGGCCCCCGAGGAGCGGTTGCCCGCCCTGCCACTCGGCACGGACCAGGGTCTTCATCTCGCAGCCCCCGCTCCAGTCGATGAACAGGGGCTGAAAGGCCATCAGCACGCCGCGGAGCTGCGACATGGGACGCCGCGCGCCCTTGGCCACCAGGCCGATGCGGCCGTGGTCGCGGCTGAAAACCTCGACGATCAGGCTGGTTTCCCGGTAGGGATAGCTGTGCAGCACGAAGCCGGGCTGCTGGTCGATACGCTGCCTGACACTCACGGCGGGCAGTTCCGGCCGGGCTTACTCGTAACCGAGGCTCTTGAGGGCCCGCTCGTCGTCGGCCCAGCCGCTCTTGACCTTGACCCAGACCTCCAGGAAGACCTTGGAGTCGAAGAGTTTTTCCATCTCGAGGCGGGCTTCGGTGCCGATACGCTTGAGACGCTCACCGCCCTTGCCGATCACCATGGCCTTGTGGGCCGACTTGTCGACGATGATGGCCGCATGAATGCGGCGCAGGCCAGGCTCGGCCTCAAACTTCTCGATCTCGACTGTCATGCCATAGGGCAGCTCTTCACCCAGTTGGCGGAACAGCTTCTCACGCAGGAATTCTGCCGCAAGGAAACGTTCGCTCCGGTCGGTAATGTCGTCCGCATCGAAGATCGGATCTCCGGCGGGCAGATAAGGCTGGGCCGCCTTGATCAACTGGTCGGTGTTGCGCCCTTTCTCGGCACTCACCGGGACGATCTCCGCAAACGGGAACACGGCGCTCATCTTCTGCATGAAGGGCAGCATGCGCGCTTTTTCCTCCAGGAGATCAACCTTGTTGATCACCAGGATCACCTTGGCGCCCTCGGGAAGCAGCTTGACCACCTGCTCGTCCTCGGGCCCGAAGCGACCGCTTTCGATGACGAAGAGCACCAGATCCACATCCGCCAGCACCTGGGTCACGGTGCGGTTCATGGCCCGATTGAGAGCGTTCTTGTGGCGGGTCTGGAAACCCGGGGTATCCACGAAGATGAACTGGGATGCCCCCTCAGTGAGCACACCGGTTACCCGGTGACGGGTGGTCTGGGCCTTGCGCGAAACAATGCTGATCTTCTGACCGATCAGGCGATTGAGCAGGGTGGACTTGCCGACGTTGGGACGGCCGACAATGGCGACAAAGCCCGTGCGGAAGGGCTGGTCGACAGGAGATACGGTTTCGGTCATTGCTTGGGGAGGAGTTCCAGCGCCCGCTGGGCGGACTGCTGTTCGGCAGCGCGGCGACTCACGCCGATGCCGCGGGTCTTGAGGCCAAGGCCGGCGATCTCGCACTCGACCTCGAATTCCTGCTGGTGGGCCTCGCCACGGGTATCGGCGAGGGAGTATCGGGGAAGCGCCATGCGCCGGCCCTGCAGCCATTCCTGCAGGGCGGTCTTGGGATCTTTCAGGGCGCGGGCCGGGTCGAGAGCGGTCAGGGACGATTCGTAGAGCCGATCAATGACCGCCTTGGCCGCCTCGAAACCGGCATCAATGTATACCGCGGCAAAGATGGCTTCCAGTGCATCGGCGAGAATGGATGGGCGGCGATGACCGCCGCTTTTCAGCTCACCCTCACCCAGGCGCAGGTAGTCACCTAGATTCAGGCCGTCGGCAAGTCGGTGCAGGGCTTCCTGGCGCACCAGATTGGCCCGCAGGCGGGACAAGTCGCCTTCACGCAGTTCTGCAAAACGTCCGAACAGGGCCAGGGCGGTCACGCAGTTGAGGACACTGTCCCCCAGAAACTCGAGCCGCTCATTGTGGGGCGACCCGAAACTACGATGAGTCACGGCCTGTTCGAGCAGTTCGGGGCGGGCAAAGCGATGGCCGATGGCCCGCTGCAAACCTTCCAGCTTCATAGCGGCCTGATCAACGGGAAGCCCCGGTGGTCGCCGAGAAATCGATGACAAGACTCACGTTGGAGAACAGATGAACCTTGCGGGAATAGTCGACCGAAATCACGATCCGGCCGTCCTCCTTGGTGATGTCCAGATCGGAAGGAGAAATGCTGGTGATGTCGTCCACTGTGGCACGCTTGGAAAACGCGTTGCGCAACTGGGGCACACTGGCGTTCTGAGGATCTGCTTCACTGGCCACTGCGGCAATTGAGCGCTTGATGCCGTGATACTCGGTCAATACCGGCACCAGCTTCAGACCCAGCATTAGGACCGAAGCAAGAGCGGCGCCGACAAACAGCACACCGATGAGGCTGAGGCCCGACTGACTTTTTCGCGTCATGATCAATGGAAGCTGCCGATACGTTTCAGATCACTGAAATTGAACCAGATGAAGAATGCCTTGCCAACGATATTCTGCTCGGGGACGAAACCCCAGCCACGGCTGTCGAAACTACCGTCCCGGTTGTCACCCATCATGAAATAGTGACCATCCGGCACGGTGCAGGTCACACCGCGGCTAGTATAGGTGCAGTTGTCGCGGTAGGCGTACTGGGTAATCTGGGAAACAAAGGCCGGTGCGTCATTTTCCACGATGATGCTGTGCTCGACCTCGCCAAGCTTTTCGGCCCGGCGCGGTGAATAGTAGAGACGGTCGGCGTGGAGGTAATCGCCCTCATCACGCTGGGTCATGGCCACGCCATTGATGCTCAGCTTCTTGTCGATGTACTCGACCTTGTCACCGGGCAAACCCACCACACGCTTGATGTAGTCGAGGGACGGATCGGCCGGGAAGCGAAAGACCATGACGTCACCGCGCTTGGGCTGGTTAACCTCGACGACCTTCTTGTTGATGACCGGCAGACGAATCCCGTAAGTCCATTTGTTGACGAGGATAAAGTCCCCCACCAGCAGGGTGGGAATCATCGAACCCGAGGGAATCTTGAAGGGCTCGACGACAAACGAGCGCAGGCAGAAAACCACCAGGATCACCGGAAAGAAGCTGGCCCCGTACTCCACCCACCAAGGCGACTTGGCCCCCACAGAACGCCGCTTGCTTGCAACGAAGTGGTCAAGTGCCCACAGGACACCACTCAGGACCAGCAAGCCGAAAAGAATCAGGGCGAAATTCACGCACACACTCCTGCTGCCGGACGCACCGGCTTATTTGCCTTCATCGACCCGCAGCACGGCCAGAAACGCCTCTTGCGGAATCTCCACGTTGCCCACCTGCTTCATCCGCTTCTTGCCCTCCTTCTGCTTCTCGAGGAGCTTCTTCTTCCGCGTGATGTCGCCGCCGTAGCACTTGGCCAGCACGTTCTTGCGCAGGGCCTTGATGGTCTCGCGAGCCACGATGTTTGAGCCGATAGCCGCCTGGATGGCCACATCGAACATCTGGCGCGGAATCAGCTCACGCAGTTTGGCGACCAGCTCACGGCCACGGTACTGGGAGTTGGCCCGGTGTACGATGATGGACAGGGCATCCACCTTCTCGCTGGACACCAGCACATCGAGCTTGACCAGATCGGCAGCACGGTACTCCTTGAATTCATAGTCGAGAGAGGCATAGCCCCGCGACACGGATTTCAGCTTGTCGAAGAAGTCCATCACGACTTCGTTCATGGGCATGTCGTAGATCAATTGCACCTGACGACCGTGGTAAAGCATATCCACCTGGGCGCCACGCTTCTGGTTGCACAGGGTGATGACTGAGCCCACGTACTCCTGGGGCAGGAAGATGATCGCCTTGATGATTGGCTCCCGCACCTCCTCCACCTTGGAGAGATCCGGCAGACGCGACGGGTTGGAGATCTGCTCGACCGTACCATCCTTCATGAGCACCTCATAGACCACGGTCGGCGCCGTGGTGATGAGATTCATGTCAAATTCACGCTCCAGGCGCTCCTGGACGATCTCCATGTGAAGCAGCCCCAGGAAGCCGCAGCGGAAGCCGAAACCCAGGGCCTGGGACACTTCGGGCTCGAACTGCAGGGATGCATCATTGAGGCGCAGCTTTTCGAGGGATTCGCGCAGCTGGTCGTACTCGTTGGACTCCACCGGGTACAGGCCCGCAAACACCTGGGGCTTGATTTCCTTGAAGCCAGCCAGCGGCTGTTCAGCCTTGCGGTTGGCCAGGGTGATGGTGTCACCGACCTTGGCGGACTTCAGCTCCTTGATGCCGGCAATGATGAAACCCACCTGACCGGCGGACAGGGTGTCACGCTGCTGGGACTTGGGCGTAAACACGCCAACCTGCTCGCACAACTGCTGGACGCCGGTGGACATGAACATGATTTTGTCCTTGGGCTTGAGCGAGCCATCCACCACGCGCACCAGCATCACGACGCCCACGTAGTTGTCGAACCAGGAGTCGATGATCAGGGCCTTGAGAGGCGCATCGCGATCGCCTTTGGGCGCGGGAATGCGGGTGATCACCGCCTCAAGAATGTCCTCGACACCCATGCCCGTCTTGGCAGAGCACGGGATCGCATCGGTCGCGTCGATGCCGATCACGTCTTCGATCTCCTGCTTCGCGCCATCCGGATTGGCCTGGGGCAGGTCCATCTTGTTCAGTACCGGCACCACCTCCACGCCCTGCTCCAGCGCCGTGTAGCAGTTGGCCACCGTTTGCGCCTCAACGCCCTGGGAAGCGTCCACCACCAACAGGCCGCCTTCGCAGGCAGCAAGGGAACGGGAGACTTCATAGGAGAAGTCCACGTGCCCCGGCGTGTCGATGAGGTTGAGGTTATAGATCTGACCATCCCTGGCGCGATAGCTCAGCGCTGCCGTCTGGGCCTTGATGGTGATGCCACGCTCACGCTCGATATCCATCGAGTCGAGCACCTGGCTTTCCATCTCGCGGGCGGAGAGGCCTCCGCACAGTTGGATGATCCGGTCGGCCAGGGTGGATTTACCGTGGTCGATATGGGCAATGATCGAGAAGTTTCTGATGTGTTGCATGTGGGCCATGAAAAAGGGTGCCGAAGGGCACCCTGATAAATTTTGTTTGCCTGGCAAAGACTTGCATTCTAACCGATACGCCGTAAATGAGCACGAACGGCAGATTCATCAAGGAAGTGGTGGCAAATCTCGGTATCTCCATCGAGCACGACCGGGACCCACTCGCTCCACCGGGCCTCAAGGGCTTCGTGGGCGTCCACATCCACGACCGTCACCTTGAAGCCCAATTCATCCTGCAACGGCTTAAGGGCATCAAGCAGGTCATGGCACAAATGGCACCACTCCCGGCTCAACACGGTGAGCTCGCGATCAGCGCTCAAGGGAGCGCACCGGAACAAAGGTTTGCATGTCACCACGCGCGACCAGCAGCGTCACGGCCTGGCCTGCATCCAGGCCTGCCACGGCACGATTGAACTGTTCGACCGAGCGGGTCTCGATGCGCACCCCCTTGCTGACCAGCGCCAGAATCCCATCCCCCGCCTGGATCTCGGAGGCCCGGGCAGAGGCGCTCCGTAGAGCCTCCACCACCACGCCACCCGCGGCAAACCGTCCGTCCCGACGCTGCTCGGCATTGGGCTCGACAACGGTGATCCCAAGTTTGTTGGGCGATACGGCCTCAGGCTTGGACTGGCGAGCAGTCACCTTGCGGGGCTTCTCCTCGGGCAGTTCGGCCACCTGCACGGTCAAGGCCTTGACCGCCCCACGGCGCCACACCTGCACCGGCACCCGGCTTCCCGGGCGGGTACTGCCCACCAGGCGCGGAAGATCTGCCGACATATCCACCGCACGACCATCGAAACTCAGGACGATGTCACCCTGCTCAAAGCCTGCTTTCTCTGCCGGACTTGCCTTCTCAACCAAACTGACCAAGGCGCCACCGGGCTTGCCCAACCTAAAGCTGTCAGCCAGATCGCGGGACACCTCTTGTATGACCACGCCAATTCGGCCACGCTGGACACGGCCGGCAACTCGCAACTGCTCGTGCACCCCCATAGCAACATCAATGGGGATAGCAAAGGACAACCCCATGAAACCACCTGTGCGGCTGTAGATCTGGGAATTGATCCCCACCACCTCACCCTTCATGTTGAAGAGCGGCCCTCCGGAATTACCGGGATTGATGGCAACGTCAGTCTGGATGAAGGGAACAAAGTTCTCCTGGGGCAGGGAACGCCCCTTGGCGCTGACGATCCCTGCCGTCACAGAATTCTCGAAACCGAAGGGCGAACCAATGGCCACGACCCAGTCCCCTACCCGCAGCTTTGCCGGATCACCCAGATTCACCCTCGGCAGGCCTGCCGCATCGATCTTCAGCAGGGCCACATCGGTCCGGGCATCCGTCCCCATCACTCGGGCGCGGAACTCCCGCTTGTCGGTCAACTTGACGATGATCTCGTCGGCACCCTCCACCACGTGGGCGTTGGTCAGGACGTAACCATCCGCCGATACGATGAAACCCGAGCCCAGGGAGCGATTATCGGGTTCGCTCCCCCGGGGAGTTCCCGGATGACGCGGCACAAAGCGTCGAAAGAAGTCGAACATCGGATCGTCTTCTTCCAGGCTGGGCACACCCGGGCGCGCCTGCCGCACGGCCTGTGTGGTGCTGATATTCACCACTGCCGCCCCCTGCCGTTCGGCAAGCCCGGCGAAATCGGGCAGATCCCGCGCGACCACCGGGGTAACGAGCATCACCGAAAGGAGCACCACGAAACTGCGGGAAGCCATTTGCGCCAACACCGAAACGGTCATCGCCCACAGCCTCCGGCCGGCTCACCGGCAACACGCTCAATCTTCATGGGCATCACCCCTGCAGGCCCGCTGCGAGCACGCCCAAAGAGATACATCGCCACGCCGCCTGCACCTGCCCCCAGCGCTGCCGGCAAATCCGTGTTGCCGCCTGTCGCCAATACCGTTCCCAGCGCGGCACCGGCAAGCACCCCAAGAATGGGGCCGCCGTAGGTGAACAGTGCCGCTCTGAGGGGGACTGCGTCGTCCACAAAGACACCGACCGGATCTCCCGGCAGGGCATCGATCTCATTGAGCAATCTCAACTCCCGGCGAGCCTGACCGAAGGGCCGGGCGATATTTACACCACCACACCCCCCCGCTTCGTGACAACGCCCGCAACCGCCGGAAACGGAGACGTCAACCCAGGCATAGGCGCCTTCCACACGACTCACCACGCCCCGTGCACGCATCACCGCTTCCGCATTTCCACGCCATCGGCAATCCGCACCAATGCCTGCGCCGGAACCTCACCAAGTACAGTGATGCGGTGATCGGCGACGCTGCGCCGGAAGATGTTGAAGGAGCCGGATGCGCTCAGTCCGCTCTGGGCCGTGCCCTTACCCGACTCGGGCTCGATGAACACTGAGATGGCGGCAAGGCCGTCTGAGAAGACCACATGGTAGGCCTCACCCCGCTCCTTGCGCGCCTGGCGCGCCACCGAAACAACCTGCCGGAAGCCAGGAATTGAGTGCTTGAAGACCCAGCCGATATCCTCGACCTTCACATCGTTGCCCCGAGCGTTCACCACCTTCCAGTCTGCGGAACGGACAAACCGAGAGCGCACCTTTTCTTTGTCGAAAGGGGCTCCGATCTGCACTTCCGTAAACACGAACTGCTCGATACTGTCGCCCTTCTCCCCCATCAGACGGGCGCGCAGTAACAGCCCCGACGCAACATCAGCCCATAGGTGATGGCCAAAACGCATGTCGTCCCGGGGTTCAAGAATAATCTGCTGACTCTCCATCCCGGCAATCCGGGAAATCTCACCCTTTCGAATACGATAGTTCTCGGCAAGGGCGCTGGGCGAAGGAGGCAAACGCGCAGGAAAGCTTCTACGAGCGCCAAATTGGTCCACGATCAGCAGCTTCTGTTCAGGGAGAAAGCACTGCACTTCGTCGTTATTGCGAACCACCTCCCGCGGACTGCCATCAAGCGCTTCCAGCTTTTCGTACTCGCCGTTGGCATCCACCAGATGGGTGATGCGCGACGTTTCCATGTGCTTGCCGCTCTGATAGGTGAAGGTACCTGTGTAATTGAGCTTGTGCGCTGCGCTCGATATCCGCCCCAGCCAGCTCAGAGGATCGTTCGGCACCTGAGCCAACGCCGACCCGCAACCGGCAAAAACAACCGCCAGGAAGCAAAGGAAGCGCTTCATCGCTCGCCGGCCGCCCGCGTCTCGGAAACGGAGCGCACATACATCGCCACGCCCGGCATGGCAGCCGAAGGCGCCATGGCCTGATGAGCAATCAGATATTCACGCTCGGAAGGCTCGGAAGAAGCCGCCGCGAGCCGGGCCGAAGACGTTGCATCGACAACCGCTACGGCAGGAACCGGCTTCTTGAGTGCGGCCAGGGGTGCCGATGTCGATCCCGGAGCGTTCAAGGTCATGGCCACCCAGCCAACCGCAGCCACGCCCATCACCGATGCAGCGATCGGCATGAAGTGACGAATCCAGCCGTTACGCGGCTCCACCTGCGTGGGCGCCAGTACCGTGGGCTCGTCGTCCAGGCGCAACATGAGCCGACTTGTGAAATCCGCCGACATCACGGGCTCATCCCGCAATACATCTCCGATAAGACTGTAGTGATCCCATTCCCGCCGCAGGCCACCATCCCGTTTCAGGGAATCCAGCATGCGGACAGAGGCGGCCTCGTCAAGCGCGCCATCCAGCAGGGCAGAAACTTTCTCTTTCATCGTCTTACCACCTCTTGTTCGGAGCCGTATCGAGCAACGGCTTGAGCTTTTCTGAAATTGCTTCACGTGCGCGGAAAATCCGCGAACGCACCGTGCCTATCGGGCACTCCATGATCGTGGCGATCTCTTCGTAGCTCAAACCTTCGATCTCTCGCAGCACGATCGCAGTCCTCAGTTCCTCGGGCAGGGCCTCCATGGCCACATTGACCGTGTCACCGATCTGCTTGGTCATCAGCAGCCGTTCAGGCGTATTGATATCGCGAAGCTGATCTCCCTCCTCGAAGGTCTCGGCCTCTTCCGAATCGAACTCCGTGGACGTAGGGGCGCGACGCCCTTGGGACACAAGGTAGTTCTTGGCAGTATTGATCCCGATCCGGTATAGCCATGTGTAGAAAGCACTGTCTCCCCGGAACGACGGCAAGGCTCGATAAGCCTTGATGAACGTCTCCTGGGCAACATCCTCCACTTCGGCGGGATCCCGGATCAATCTCGACAGCAGGCGGCCAAGCTTGCGCTGATACTTGGAGACGAGCAGCCCAAACGCCTGCTTGTCTCCACGCTGCACTCGCTCAACCAAAAGCTGGTCAATTTCGCGATCACTCATGGTCGGGGAACGTGATCCTTCGTAGTCGTGACCGGGACGGTCACCGACCGCGGAGTATACCGCGAGACATCCTCATTCCTCGCCGAAGTAATCGCTAGACTGCCCGACGCACGTATAGTTCAGTCACGCGCAGGGTCTTGGGCGTTCAGTGTGGCCGAGTGCCCATGCTATAGTCGGCACTCCGTAATATCGCCCTTTGCGGCAACTCCAGAAGTGATCGCTTTCGATGTCCTCATCCTGGGCAGCGGCCTTGCCGGACAGTCCCTCGCACTGCGCCTTGCCGACAAGCTCAAGGTAGCCCTCATCACCAAGCGAACCCTTGAGGACAGTGCCAGCGCCTGGGCCCAGGGAGGCATCGCCGCCGTCCTCGACCCCGCCGACAGCACGGAGGCCCACGTGGCCGACACGCACACGGCCGGCGCCGGGCTCTGCTCCGACAAGGCCACCCGCTTTGTCGTCGAGAATGGCCCCCGGGCGATACGCTGGCTGATAGACCACGGTGTCCCTTTCACCCCAGACGCGACCTCACCGATCGGCTATCACCTCACTCGGGAAGGCGGCCACGGCCAGCGCCGCGTCATCCACGTGGCCGACGCCACCGGCGCTGCCGTACAGGCCACCCTGACCGAGCAGGTCAGGGCCCATCCGAACATTTCAATCTTCGAACAGCACATTGCGGTCGACCTCATCGTCGGAGACAAGATCGGCAGGCCGGGCGAAGGCTGCCTCGGAGCCTATGTGCTGGATATCGCCAGCGACGAAGTTCGCACCTTTGCCGCCCCGCACACCGTGCTTGCAACCGGCGGCACCGGAAAGGTTTACCTCTACACCACCAATCCCGACACCGCCACTGGCGACGGGGTGGCCATGGCCTGGCGTGCAGGTTGCCGGGTGGCGAATATGGAGTTCATCCAGTTCCACCCCACCTGTCTCTACCATCCCCAGGCCAAGTCCTTCCTGATCTCCGAGGCCGTTCGTGGCGAGGGTGGGCTGCTGCGCCGCCCCGACGGTTCGCGCTTCATGCCCGACCATGACCCCCGGGAAGAGCTCGCGCCCCGGGACGTCGTCGCCCGGGCCATCGACTTCGAGATGAAGAAGCATGGCTTGGACTGTGTCTTCCTCGACATCAGCCACAAACCTGCCGATTTCCTCGAAGCCCATTTCCCCAACATCCTGGCCCGTTGTGCTGAGTTGGGCATAGACATCACCCGCCAGCCGATACCTGTCGTCCCCGCCGCGCACTACTCCTGCGGCGGAATCGTGGCCGATCTCCAGGCACGAACCGACGTGGCGGGCCTGCACGCCGTCGGCGAGTCAGCCTGCACGGGCCTGCATGGCGCCAATCGACTGGCCAGCAATTCGCTTCTGGAATGCCTGGTTTTCGGTGAGGCAGCGGCCAGGGACATCCTGGAAAATCCCCGCCACCACCCAACCGACCTACCCCAGTGGGACGAGAGCCGGGTGACAGACGCCGACGAGGCGATTGTGATCTCCCATAACTGGGAGGAATTACGCCGCTTCATGTGGGACTACGTGGGCATTGTGCGCACCAACAAGCGCCTCCGGCGCGCCCAGCACCGCATCCGCCTGCTGGCCAGGGAAATCGACGAGTTTTACAGTCACTTCCGCATCTCGAACGATCTGATCGAGCTGCGCAACCTGGTTGTCACCGCGGACCTCATCGTGCGTAGCGCCCTGAAGCGCAAGGAAAGCCGTGGCCTGCATTTCAGTCGGGACTATCCGGAAACCCAGCCCAAGGCCCGGGACACCGTGATTCGCCCAGGCAAGATCCGCAGCTGACCGCCTAGGTATCGCCCGAGGCGGCCGCGGTCAGTGACCCGACCCTCAGGCGAAGCCAGACCTGGAGCGCCCGCCACGCGGTGGGCGCCATCTGGTCGCGGACGAGCAGGCGCGCACCAGCTCCCCCGCCCCGTGCCTCGCGCCACACCAGCCAGATCGCTCCGCCGCTCACCACCGTGGAAGAGGTGACGACCCTGGCTGGCGCGCCATCAACTGCAGCCTCCGGCGCAAAATGCAGGCCCCCGTCTTCGCCCATACCGAGCACGAACGCCCCCCTTCGAGCCGCGCCCAGCTCCCTCACAAAGGACAGGGCAACGATGGTCAGCCCCAGGCAAACCTGCCACGGCTCCGGAAGAAACAGACATGAAAAAGCCGCCAGGGCATGCCCCCCTGCCAGTAGCAGGACGAGGCGCCGTGACGGCCTGATTTCAATGACGTTCAAGACGCACGGCCTCCCGTGTCGCCTCTTTCGTCAGATCTTGCGAAACACCAGCGTACCGTTGGTGCCACCAAAACCGAAATTGTTCTTCATTGCCACATCAATCTTCATCGGACGGGCCACATTCGCACAGTAGTCCAGATCACACTCCGGATCCTGTTCGAAAATGTTGATGGTCGGGGGAGAGACCTGGTGATACACCGCTAGGGTGGTGAACACAGACTCGAGCCCGCCGGCACCACCGAGCAGGTGCCCGGTCATGGATTTAGTGGAATTCACCACCAGGGTCTTGGCCACATCAGCACCAAAAGCCAGCTTGATGGCCTCGGTCTCGTTCTTGTCACCCAGCGGCGTGGAGGTGCCGTGGGCATTGAGATACTGCACCTGACCCCCATTGATGCCGGCGTTGCGGAGCGCATTGACCATGCTCCGGCGCGGGCCGTCGGTATCCGGCGCAGTCATGTGGTAGGCATCACCGCTCATGCCGAAACCAGCCAGCTCCGCATAAATGCGCGCCCCACGCTTCACTGCATGCTCGTACTCTTCAAGCACCAGCACACCCGCGCCTTCACCGAGGACAAAACCATCCCGGTCCTTGTCCCAAGGACGGCTCGCAGTTGCGGGATCGTCGTTGCGGGTAGACAAGGCCTTGGCCGACGCAAATCCGCCAACAGCCAGAGGCGTGACTGTGGACTCAGCCCCACCGCACACCATGACGTCGGCGTCACCGTATTCGATCATGCGCGCGCTGGTACCAATGGCGTGCAGCCCGGTAGTACAGGCCGTCACCACTGCGATATTCGGCCCCTTCAGACCGAACATGATCGACAGATTGCCGGAGATCATATTGATGATCGTGCCCGGAATGAAGAAGGGCGAGATCTTGCGAGGACCGCCGGCGAGGAAATCGTCGTGCGTTCCTTCGATCATCGGCAGACCACCGATGCCCGAACCGATATTGACACCGATCCGCTCAGCATTGGCCTCGGTAACTTCGATTCCGGAATCACGGAAAGCCTGAATGCCCGCAGCGAGGCCGTAGTGGATGAAACCATCCATACGACGCGCCTCTTTCGGCGAGAGATAAGCCCCAAGATCGAAGCCTTTTACCTCACCGGCGATCTTCACCGGAAAGGAAGAGGTATCGAAACGGGTAATCTCGCCGATGCCGGAACGCCCATTGGTGATGGCGTCCCAAGCTTCAGACACGGTATTACCGACCGGCGAAATAACGCCAAGGCCGGTGACGACGACTCTGCGACGGGTCAAGGCAGGCTCCGGGGAATTACTTCTTGAGGTGAGCGGTGACGTAGTCGATCGCCTGCTGAACGCTGGTGATCTTTTCGGCCTCTTCGTCGGGGATCTCGCACTCGAACTCTTCTTCAAGGGCCATCACCAACTCGACGGTGTCGAGGGAGTCGGCGCCCAGGTCGTCCACGAAGGAAGACTCGTTCTTGATCTCGGACTCGTTCACGCCGAGTTGTTCGGCAACGATCTTCTTGACGCGCTGTTCAATATTTTCCATGTGATAACTCCTTCCCAGATTGTGCGGGTGAATTCAAAAACCCCCGCATTCTACCAAAAACGCGCACCCCCGCCAGCACGGCGAGATTTACGCCATGTACATGCCGCCATTCACGTGCAGGGTTGCCCCCGTCACGTAGGAGGCTGCGGGGGAGGCCAAAAAGCCCACCACGCCTGCAATCTCTTCCGGTTTGCCGAGACGGCCGAGGGCAATCTTGCCCGCCAGCTCCTTGCGCTGAGCCTCTGGCAGGTCCTTGGTCATATCGGTATCGATGAAGCCCGGCGCCACACAATTGACCGTGATGTTGCGGCTACCGAGCTCCTGGGCCAGGGCTCGGGTCATGCCGGCCACACCGGCCTTGGCCGCAGCATAGTTGGCCTGCCCGGCGTTACCCGAGCTACCGACCACCGAGGTGATGTTGATGATGCGGCCGACTCGGGCCTTCATCATGCCGCGCATGACCAGCTTGGACATGCGGAAGACAGCCTTGAGGTTGGTGTCGATGACCGCATCCCACTCGGCGTCCTTCATGCGCATGGAGAGGTTGTCACGAGTGATACCGGCGTTGTTCACCAGGATGCCCACCGCCCCGAAAGCCTTCTCGATCTCACCCAGAGCCGCATCACAGGCTTCGGCATTGGTCACATCGAGGGCCAGACCCCGCCCCTTGACACCTGCGGCCTCAAGGCCAGCCTGGATGTCAATAGCACCGGCCTCGGAGGTGGCAGTGCCGACCACCGTCGCCCCAAGCCGACCCAACTCAAGCGCAATGGCTCTACCGATACCGCGCGATGCGCCGGTAACCAGCGCAACCTGACCTTGCAGAACCTGACTCATGCGTCCCCCGTGATCTTGAGAATGTCATCCAGACTGGCTGCGTCGGCGATCGCGCCGCCCTGCAGACCGCCCTCAATGCGCTTGGTCATGCCAGCCAGCACCTTGCCGGGACCGCACTCGAAGACGTGAGTCGCACCACGCCGGGCGATCTCCTGCACCGTCTCGATCCAGCGCACCGGCGAATAAGCCTGGCGCACCAGCGCATCCTTGATCCGGCCGGGCTGATCCTCGACAGCCACGTCCACATTATTGAGCACGGGAATGCTCGGCACACGGACCTCGATCTCGACCAGGGCCTGCTGGAGACGCTCGGCGGCAGGCTTCATCAGGGCGCAATGGAAGGGCGCGCTGACGGGCAGCAGAACGGCACGCTTTGCCCCCTTGGCCTTGGCAGTGACAATGGCCCGCTCGACGGCAGCCTTGGATCCGGCGATCACGATCTGCCCCGGAGAGTTGAGATTGGCTGCAGAAACCACATCTCCCTGAGCCGCCTCGGCACAGGCCTCAATGGCCTGGGCTTCGTCGAGCCCCAGCAGCGCAGCCATGGCGCCTTCGCCCTGCGGCACGGCCTCCTGCATGGCCTGGGCGCGCAGGCGCACGAGCTTGACGGCCTCTGCAAAATCGAGGGCGCCAGCAGCAACCAGCGCCGAATACTCACCGAGGCTATGGCCGGAGACGAGGGCCGGAACAGCACCACCCCGGGCAATCCACTCACGATACACGGCGATGCCGGCAGTCAGCATCAGCGGCTGGGTGTTGACCGTCTGGGCCAGCACGTCGGCGGGGCCTTCGGCAATCATCTGCCAGAGATCCTGACCGAGGGCATCGGAGGCCTCTGCGAAGGCCTGACGGATCACTGCGGATTCGCCATAGGCGGCCATCATGCCGACCGACTGGGAGCCCTGCCCCGGAAACACAAAAGCAAAATTCATCGTTCCCTACCTTTGGTTTGGCTTGCGAAGCGGATTGATATGGCGCAGAACCAGCTCAGAACTGGATTAGGGCAGCACCCCAGGCGAAGCCACCGCCAATCCCCTCAAGGATGACCTTGTGACCCGGCTGGATACGTCCATCACGCACGGCCAGATCCAGCGCCAGCGGGATCGATGCCGCCGAGGTGTTGCCATGCATGGCGACGGTAGCGATGACCTTGTCCATGGACAGGCCAAGACGCTTGCCAGTAGCCTGGATGATGCGGATGTTGGCCTGATGGGGAATCAGCCAATCCACCTCGTCGAGGCCAAGTCCACCCAGCGTGGCCACTTCACGCGCCACATCGGCCAGCACCTTGACGGCAAACTTGAACACAGCCTGCCCGTCCATGCGCAGGAAGGGGTCACCGGTGACTGCGCCGCAACTGACCTGGCCTGGCACACACAGGATTGGGTTGTGAGTGCCGTCAGCGTGCAGGGCCGAGGCCAGGATGCCGGGCGCCTCCGAGGCCTCCAGCACCACCGCACCGGCACCATCACCGAAGAGCACACAGGTGCCACGATCATTCCAGTCGAGGATGCGCGAGAACACTTCTGCGCCGACCACCAGCGCACGCTTGTGGCTTCCCGAGCGGATGAACTTCTCGGCGGCGGTCAGCGCATAGGCGAAGCCCGCGCATACCGCCTGCAGATCAAAGGCTGCCCCCCCGTTGCGGATGCCCAGCTTGGCCTGCAGCAGGGTCGCCGTACTCGGGAAGATATAGTCCGGCGTTGAAGTCGCGACGATGATCAGGTCAATGTCGGACGCCCGGCACCCAGCCGCCTCAATGGCCCGGATACTGGCCTCGTAGGCCAGTTGACTGGCGGTGACATCAGGTTCGGCAAGGTGACGGGAACGGATACCGGTACGCTCGGCGATCCACTCGTCGGAGGTATCGATCCCGCGCGCCACCAGATCGTCATTGGTCACCGGCTCGCCGGGGAGGTAGCTCCCGGTCCCGGCCACTCGTGCATAGATCATGCGGCAGACCTTTCGCGTTCCATGCGCTCGCTGATGCGCTCGATGAGTCGATTTCGGGCCGCCTCGGCCGCCCGCCAGATGGCCTGTTCAAAGGCAAAGGAATCAGCCGCCCCGTGGCTCTTCACCACCACACCACGCAGGCCGAGCAGGGCCGCACCGTTGTAGCGCCGGGAGTCCAGCTTGTGTTTGAAGCCCTTCAGGGCAGACATGGCGAAGACCGCTGCCAGCTTGGTCAGCCAGTTGCGTGAGAACTGCTCGCGCAGGAAGGTCGCCATCATCTGGGCCAGCCCCTCCGAGGTCTTCAGGGCCACATTACCGACGAAGCCATCACAAACGACCACATCGACAGTACCCTTGTAGATATCGTTGCCCTCGACATTACCGTAGAAGTTGAGACCGCTCTTGCGCAGCAACTCGCCGGCCTGCTTGACCGCTTCGTTACCCTTGATCTCTTCCTCGCCGATATTGAGAAGCCCTACGCTGGGGCGCTCGTTGTGCTCAACCGCCGCAACCAGCATGGCCCCCATGATGCCGAACTGGAGCAGATGCTCCGGCGTGCAATCCACGTTGGCTCCCAGATCAAGGACATGGGTCTGGCCACGCAGCGTCGGCAGGGTGCTGCAGATCGCGGGACGATCGATCCCGGGCAGCGTCTTGAGGACAAACCGGGAGATCGCCATCAGCGCCCCCGTATTGCCCGCCGACACCGCGGCCTGAGCCTCGCCAGACTTGACGAGATCCACAGCCACCCGCATCGAAGAGTCTTTTTTGTTGCGCATGGCCAGCGCAGGCGCTTCATCCATGCCAACCACTTCGGAGGCACGCTGGATGCGTAAACGCTCACCAAATTCGGCCAGGGCCGTCCCCAGGTGAGGCTCAATGGCCTCGGCGCGCCCGACCAGCACGATACGGGTATCGCGATCGACCCGCATGAAATGCAGGGCGGCGGGGACGGTCACCGAGGGGCCGTGATCGCCCCCCATACAGTCAATCGACAGGGTGACAGTCATTCGGCGCAGTGATATGGATACATGTATAAAAACGGCGCGAGCGCCCGAGGGCGCCGCGCCGCTTCCAGACCGGGGGGATTACTCGCCCTTGGCCTTGGCAACCTTCTTGCCACGATAGACGCCGGAGGGCGACACGTGGTGGCGCAGATGCACTTCACCGGTGGTCGGCTCGACGGCCAGCGGGGGCGCCACGAGGAAATCGTGGGAACGATGCATACCGCGCTTGGACGGGGACTTCTTGTTCTGTTGGACAGCCATGAAAAACTCCTTGAGGAATACTTAAACCTTGCCGCGCAACTGGCGCAGAACGGCGAAGGGCGAAATCTCTTCATCGTCGCCGGCTTTCACCGGCGGCTCGCAATCATCGTGACGCGGAACCAAGGGCAGGGACAGCAACAACTCGTCCTCAACCAAGGCGAGCAGATCGGTCAGCGGCTCTACCTCAAGGGCATCCACTTCGTCATTCTCCAGCTCGTCGTCCGGCAATGCGTCACCGGCGCGCAGCAAAAGAAGGCGATTACTGACTTCACATGGCCACACCAGAGCCTCAAGACAGCGCTGGCACTGCAAAACCAGATCTGCCCGGACCAACAATTCGACGTAGAGCTTGCCTCCGTCGTCCCGCTCGCCCTGAAACTCGAATTCCACCGACCCCACCGGCTCCAGCAAGGACTCAGCCAAACGGCCGAGACGCTCCACCGGCACCGCGCTCTGCACGCGACGTCCGTCTTTGGCTAACGCCCGCAGGTCAATCACGAAGCTTTCTTGCGACATAAGCGCGGCATGATATTATTTTCGGCTGCCTGTGTCAAAACTCTGCTACACCCCTCGCTCACCTCGTCGACACCCCTGAGCCCCATCCATGAAACTCGTCCTCGCCTCCACCTCGGCCTATCGCCGGGAACTGCTCGACCGCTTCGGCCTGCCCTTCGAGATCGCCCGCCCCGATATTGACGAATCCCCTCTGCCCGACGAAGCACCCCGGGCCACGGCCGAGCGCCTGGCCATCGGAAAGGCGAAAGCCGTGGCTGCACAGTTCGACGACGCGCTGATCATCGGCAGTGACCAGGTGGCCAGCATGGGCGAGCAGCGCTTCGGCAAGCCTGGCACACAGGAACGCGCCGTGGCGCAACTGCGGGCGATGAGTGGGCGCAGCGTGATTTTTGATACTGCACTGGCCGTGCTCAACAGCCGCAGCGGCCACATTCAGGTAGACGTCATCCCCACCGAAGTCCGTTTCCGCGCCCTGTCCGATGACGAGATCGTCCGCTACGTGGAGCGCGAGCGCCCCCTCGACTGTGCGGGCAGCGCAAAATCCGAAGGACTGGGGATCACCCTGCTCGACGCCCTGAGCGGCAACGACCCGAACGCACTGGTCGGCCTGCCCCTGATCGCTCTGGCACGCATGCTGCGCAACGAAGGCCTGACCCTGCCCTGACGATGCGTAAAGGCACCCTCTACCTGATCCCCGTCAGCCTCGGCCCCAGCCCCAGCAGCCTGACAACCCCCACAGACGTTGCGACCCGGGCGCGCAGCCTGAATTACTTTGTCGTCGAGAACGCCAAGACAGCCCGCGCCGAACTGAAACGACTGGAGCACCCGGCGCCGCTGCGCGATCTGGACATCCGGGAACTACCCGAAAAGCCTGGCGCAGCAGACCTGGACGGACTGCTTGCCCCCCTGCTCGCCGGCCTCGATGCCGGACTGATGTCGGAAGCCGGCTGCCCTGCAGTCGCAGACCCGGGCGCACTCCTAGTCCGACGCGCCCACGAAAAGGGCATCGCGGTTGTCCCGTTGGTCGGCCCCTCATCCCTGCTCCTGGCCCTGATGGCATCGGGGCTCAACGGACAGAGCTTCGCCTTTCACGGCTACCTCCCGGTCGATGAAGAGGCGCGCAACAAACGCATCCGCGAACTGGAAGCGGAGTCGGCACGCCACGCCCGCACCCAGCTGTTCATCGAAACGCCCTATCGCAACGAACGCATGTTCGAAGCCCTGCGCAACACCTGCCGGCCCGACACCCGCCTGTGCGTGGCCCGAGACCTGACCCTGGAGAGCGAATCGATCTCCACGCGCACCATCGCCGACTGGAAGCAGGCCTCACCCCCAGACCTGGCCCGGCGCCCCACGGTATTCCTGATCCTCGCGGCCTGAGTCCGCCCAACCGGCAGACGCGCCAGCTCACTCGACCAGATAGACCGCGCCGTCCCGCTCCTCGACCCGCAGCGGCACCAGGCGGGCACCACGACACGGCCCGGAAACACAGTAGCCCGTCTCCGGCTCGTACATGGCGCCGTGAGTCGCACAGATCACATACAAGCGGGAATCATCGAAGAACTTGCCGGGCAACCAGTCCAGCTCCACCGGCACATGGGCACAGCGATTGAGGTAGGCATGCACCCGCCCCTGAAAGCGCACGACGAAGGCCGGCTCCTCGCCAGTCACACGCGTCACGCTGAAGCGAACACCATCCTCCCCCTCGCGCACATCCTCCGACCTGCAGATCACGCATGCGCCTCCAGCCAGGCACGCAGCTCGGCAGGGGTGTGCACGCAGGCCAAAGGGGCCTCCGCAAGCAACTGCTCGACAGGATGCGCACCAAAACTGACCGCCAGCCCGGCCACCCCGGCATTCCTGGCCATCTGCAGGTCGTGGGTGGTGTCGCCGATCATCAGGGTGACGTCCCGCGCCACGCCCAATTCATCCATCAGCTCTTCGAGCATGGCCGGATGGGGTTTGGAGAAGCACTCATCGGCACAACGGGTGGCGTGGAAGAAGCGCCCCAAGCCCGAAAACTCAAGCGCACGCGCCAAACCCTTGCGACTCTTGCCGGTCGCCACGGCCAGGCTATAACCCTGCCCGTGGAGCGATTCGATCAGCGCATGGGTGCCTTCGAAAAGCGCAAGCTCATGATCACCTGACAGGTAATGATGGCGGTAACGCTCCACCATCGCCGGATAATCCTTCTCGGCCAGTTCCGGGACCGCATGCCGCAGCGCATCCACCAGGCCCAGACCAATGACGTGCCGCGCCCGCGCATCCGTCGGCACCGGTAGTCCCAGGTCGGCACTGGCCGCCTGGATGGCGCGGACGATGGCCGCCGCCGAATCCATCAGCGTGCCATCCCAGTCGAAGACGATCAGTTCAAAACGCTTAGCCATGCTCCCTCTCCCGGGTCTGCTCGACAAAGGCCACGAAGCCCTCCAGTTCGGCCGGCAGCGGCGCGGAGAGTTCAATCGTCTGGTCGGTCAACGGATGCCGGAACGCCAGCTTCGCGGCGTGCAGGAACATCCGCTTCAGCCCCTCCTTTTCGAGTTGCTTGTTCAGCGCGAAATCACCGTACTTGTCGTCGCCGCACAAAGGAAAGCCAAGATGGCTGAGATGGACGCGGATCTGGTGGGTCCGGCCGGTCTTCAGCTCCACCTCCACCAGACTGTAGCCATTCCAGCGTTTCACCAGCCGGACGATGCTATGCGCGGGCTTGCCCTCCGGATTCACGCTGACGCGGCGCTCCCCGTTTTCCAGCAGATACTTGTGCAGCGCCAGCCTGACGTGCTGCTGCTGATTAAGCCAGCGCCCCGCCACCATGGTCAGGTAACGCTTCTGTACCTTGCCGTCACGCATCATGTCATGGAGCACCGTGAGGGCACTGCGCTTCTTGGCGACGATCAGGAGGCCTGAAGTCTCGCGGTCGAGACGATGCACCAGCTCTAGGAACTTCGCCTCCGGGCGCTGACGGCGCAGCTGCTCGATGAGACCGAAACTGACGCCGCTCCCGCCGTGCACTGCCAGACCGGCAGGCTTGTCGAGGACAAGCAGGGCCTCGTCCTCAAAAACGATGTCAAAAGCCTTGCCCACCGGCACGGGCGCTGCCGCAGTCTTGTCCGCCAGGCGGATAGGGGGAATGCGCAGCTCGTCCCCCTCCTGCAGGCGGTAGGTCTGATCGACACGCCGGCTATTCACCCGCACCTCGCCACTGCGCAGGATGCGATAGATGTGGCTCTTGGGCACACCCTTGCATATCCGCACCAGGAAGTTGTCGATGCGCTGCCCCGCACTGCCTTCATCCACGCGGGTATGGCTTACTGCGGGAGCTTTACTCAAGGCCATCTTTTTGAAATATACTAATTAACGGTTTTTTCGGTCCTGATGCGTCGCGCTCACCTGCAGCTGTGTTGGCAGATTTCAACACCGGTCCGCGTCGTCCCAGAGCGACTCAACGCCTGGATATCCAGCGCCTTCACCGCTCCCGAGAAAATCACAGGAAGGTCCGTCGCCAGACAAAAAGAGGGCGATGGTACTGTATTCGACAATAAACTTGTACCAATTGCGCGTAGGCGCACACGCAGATTGACGGCCCTGAAACCGGGAGCCGCGAAGCACGCCAGGCAAGCAGGCCCGAGGTCGCAACGAGAGATGCCGTCGTACCCGTGAGTACGCCCCGTCCTCGAATGGCGAGACCAGGCGACGCAGCCAGCACTTCGCAGCCCCCCAGCGTATATCGCGGTTCAGGGTACAAAAGACGAATCCCGCCACCCACTTTAGTTTGTTTCCCCCCGATGAAGGATAGTCGCGAAAACGCCAAACTAAGTCACCGCAGTTAAGCGGGTGGCGCGCTTCGTCCTGCCCGTGTGCCGCGCGGGAGAAGAAGACGAATGAAGCGCATGCTCTTCAACGCGACGCAGGCCGAGGAACTCCGCGTTGCCATTGTTGACGGTCAAAAACTGATTGACCTCGACATTGAATCGGCCGCCAAGGAACAACGCAAAAGCAACATCTACAAAGCCGTCATCACGCGCATTGAGCCCAGCCTCGAAGCCGCGTTTGTCGACTACGGCGCCGAACGCCACGGCTTCCTGCCGTTCAAGGAAATTTCCCGCTCCTACTTCCAGCCCGGCGTGGAAGCCAGCCGTGCCTCCATCAAGGAAGCCCTCAAGGAAGGCCAGGAGCTGATCGTCCAGGTCGAGAAGGACGAACGGGGTAACAAGGGCGCAGCCCTGACCACCTTCGTTTCCCTGGCCGGCCGTTACCTGGTGCTGATGCCCAACAACCCCCGTGGCGGTGGCGTATCCCGTCGCGTCGAGGGTGACGAGCGTGCCGAGCTGCGTGACGTCATGGACCAGCTCGAAGTGCCCGGTGGCATGAGCCTGATCGCCCGTACCGCCGCCATCGGCCGCAACGCCGAAGAGCTGCAATGGGACTTGAACTACCTCTTGCAGCTGTGGCGCGCCATTGACGGCGCCGCCCAGTCCCAGGACGGCGCTTTCCTGATCTATCAGGAAGGCAGCCTGGTCATTCGCGCCATCCGCGACTACTTCCAGCCGGACATCGGCGAAAT
>NZ_JBIJDC010000095.1:0-18439 GCF_044344315.1 Zoogloea sp.
CAGAACGTTAACCGCGTGAAGCGCTACCACGACGACGTGCCGTTGTTCTCGCGCTTCCAGATCGAGCATCAGATCGAGTCGGCCTACTCGCGCCAGGTCAGCCTGCCCTCCGGCGGCGCCATCGTGATCGACCACACCGAGGCCCTGGTCTCCGTGGACGTGAACTCCGGTCGCGCCACCCGTGGTGCCGACATCGAGGAAACCGCCTTCAAGACCAACTGCGAAGCCGCCGACGAGGTGGCCCGCCAGCTGCGCCTGCGCGACTTGGGTGGCCTGATCGTCATCGACTTCATCGACATGGAGTCCCAGAAGAACCAGCGCGAGGTCGAGAACCGCCTGCGTGACGCCCTGCGCTACGACCGCGCCCGCGTCCAGACGGGCAAGATCAGCCGCTTCGGCCTGCTCGAACTGTCCCGCCAACGCCTGCGCCCGGCCCTGGCCGAGACCAGCTACATCCCCTGCCCGCGCTGCAACGGCACCGGCCATATCCGCAGCACCGAATCCTCGGCCCTGCACATCCTGCGCATCCTCGAAGAAGAGGCGATGAAGGACAACACTGGTGCCCTGCACTGCCAGGTGCCGGTCGACGTCGCCACCTTCCTGCTCAACGAGAAGCGCGACGATATCGCCAAGATCGAAGTGCGCCACAAGGTCGGCCTGGTGCTGATCCCCAACCGCCACCTCGAAACGCCGCAGCACGAGATCATCCGCCTGCGCCACGACCAGCTCAACCTCGAAGACAGCGTCCTGCCGAGCTACCGCATGGCCACCAAGCCGGCCGACGAATCCTACTCGCCGCCGTCGGCCAACACCGATCGCCCGGTGCGCCAGGAAGCCGCTGTCAAGGGCATCACTCCGGATCAGCCGGCCCCCATCGTGGAAGCGAAGGCAGTGCCGGCCCCCGCCCCCGTACCGGAAAGCCAGCCCGGCCTGCTGTCCCGCATCTTCGCCTTCTTCCGGGGCGAGAAGCAGCCCGAACCCGCCCCGGTAGTCGTCCAGCCGGAAACGCCCCGCCGTGAATCCCGTCCGCGCAACGAACGCGGTCGCCGGGAAGGTCGCGAAGGCCGTGAAGGTCGTGGTCGCCGGGACGGCCCGCGTGAAGAACGTGGCGAGCGCAGCGATAGCCGTGAAACCCGGGACAATGGCAACCGCAACGCCCCCGAAGCCCAGACCGAGGCCCGCGAGAAGCCCCAGCGCCAGCGTGGCGAGCGCCAGGAGCGGGAAGGTCGCAACGGCGAGCGTACCGAACGTGCCGAACGTGGTGAGAGAAATGAGCGCGGCGAACGGAGCGAACGCGGTGAACGTGGTCGCAACCGCAACGCCCAAACCCCGAAGCCTGCCGAGACCGAAACCCTTGTTGCCACCGAGCAACTGACGGCCGTTGCAGTTGCGGCCGCCGTTGCGGCCCCGGAAGCCGCTGCAACCGTCGAAGGCGAAGCCGGTGCCGAACGCAGCCGCCGCAGCCGTCGCGGTCGTCGCGGCGGTCGTCGCAACGATGAAGCGGGCAGCAACGAAGCCGCCGCCCAGGGCGAACTGGAGATCGGCGAACAGGCTCAAACCACGGAAACCCCCGAGGTCGCGGTCAGCGCCGCAACGGAGGCGGTCGCCACCGAAGCCACCCCGGCACCGCTGCCGGTCGCGGAGGCTGCACCTGCCCAGGCCCCTGCTCCCTCAGACGCGGTGGAAGCCATCGCAACGGAGTCGACCGCTCCCGAGGCCACCCCGGCCGCTGCTCAAGCCCAGGAAGCCGTGGTCGCCGTCGCGGAAATGGCCTACACGGCGCCCGCAGCAGTTCAAGCCACCGGCCTCGACCTGATCGAGCAGGCTGTGGCTGCCACCCATCAGCCCGCAGTCGAGCTGCCCACCGAGGCGCCCGTCGCCACAATCGCGGAGCCCGAAGCCGTCGCTGCAGCCCCCGCGGAGGTGGCCGCCCCCAGCGCGGAGGTCGTCGAAGCGTCGCCGGCAGAGCCTGTTGTCGTCGAAGCACCGGCAGAAGTGTCGGTTTCGGTAGTCCAGGTAGAGCCTCAAGCGGCTAGCGCCGTCGAGGTGACCACCAAGGCCGCGCCCACGGCTATCGAACTGCCCGATCTGGAAGCCAGCGGGCTGGTAATGATCGAAACCCGGGCCGATTCGGTGAGCGCCGCCCAGGCAGCGATCCCCACCGAACCTGCACAGCCCCTCGGCCGCCGTCGCACCCGCAGCGCCGCTCCGGTCGTCGAAGAGGCGCTGGTCCAGGTGGAAACCCAGAAGTAAGCATCAGCACCACAAGCAAAAGGCCAGTCCCATGGGACTGGCCTTTTGCATTTCTTCTTGCCCTGAAAGCAACAGATCAAGGGCTTCAGCTCACCGACTGGCGCCTCCGATTCACTTCCGGAAGGATGTCCTCGATCAGCCCCTGCACTGCGTCCTCGCAGAGATCCAGAACGGCGTCAAAGCCCTTCGCCCCACCATAGTAGGGATCAGGAACGTCATCCCGGCGTGAGCTGCGGGCGAAACTCATAAACATGCGCACCTTGTGTTTGCAGCCATCAGGCGCCCTGTCTCGCAGATAATTGAAGTGATCCCGATCCATGGCCAGCACGAGGTCGAACTCAGCGTAATCCTTGGGTTGAACCTTGCGCGCCCGGAGACGGGAAAGATCGTAGCCCCGCCGCAGCGCGGCCGTCTGGGCCCGCGGATCCGGCGCCTCACCGGTGTGATAGCCCTGGGTGCCGGCAGAATCCACACCGACCACATCCTCAAGCCCCGCCATGGCCAGCCAGCGGCGTGCCACGCCCTCCGCCGTAGGTGACCGGCAGATATTGCCGGTGCACACGAACAGTATTTTCATTATGGGTGTCCCTCCTACCGGCAATTTAAACAGCCGGCGGGCGGAACGTACAAGCTCAAGGACCAATTTCTTCGGATTCTCTCAGCCAGTGGCGTCGGGTGAAGCGGATGCGTCGTGCCCTTCAGCACCGAATGCCTGCTGCCGCAGGCGGAAAAGCCGGTCGCGCGCCGCAGCAGCTTTTTCGAACTCCAGGTTGCGGGCGTGCTCCTGCATTTCCTTCTCGAGCTGACGGATGGTCTTGGCCAGCGCCTTTTCATCCAGAACCCCGTACTCGGCACGGGCTTCGGCGGCGTTGACAGTGGCATCCCCTGAACCTGCATCATAGACACCGTCAATGATGTCCTTTATGCGTTTTGTCACGGACTTGGGTGTAATTCCGTTAGCCGCATTGAAAGCCAGCTGCTTTTCGCGACGGCGCTCCGTTTCGCCCATGGCCGCCTTCATGGAATCGGTGATGCGGTCGGCGTAGAGAATCGCCGTGCCGTGCAGGTGTCGCGCCGCCCGGCCGATGGTCTGGATCAGGGAGCGCTCCGAACGGAGGAAGCCCTCCTTATCCGCATCCAGGATGGCCACCAGGGACACCTCCGGGATATCCAGCCCCTCCCGCAGCAGGTTGATCCCCACCAGCACATCGAACTCCCCCAGGCGCAGGTCACGGATGATCTCAACCCGCTCCACGGTATCAATGTCCGAGTGCAGGTAGCGCACACGGATACCATTCTCGGCGAGGTACTCGGTCAGATCCTCAGCCAGGCGCTTGGTCAGTACCGTCACCAGGATCCGCTCCTGCACCGCCAGGCGCAGCTTGATCTCCCCCAGCAGATCATCGACCTGGGTGGTGGCCGGCTTCACGATGATGATCGGATCCACCAGGCCGGTCGGGCGTACCACCTGCTCCACCACCTGGCCCTGGTGTTCCTTTTCGTAAGCCGCCGGCGTCGCGGAGACAAACACGGTCTGGGGCAGCAGGCGCTCGAACTCCTCGAACTTGAGGGGCCGGTTGTCCATCGCCGAGGGTAGGCGGAAACCGTACTCGACCAGGTTTTCCTTGCGCGCCCGGTCGCCCTTATACATCGCCCCCACCTGGCCGATCGACACATGCGATTCATCGATGAACATCAAGCCATCCTTGGGCAGATAGTCGATCAGGGTCGGCGGCGCATCACCGGGGTTGCGCCCGGACATGTGGCGAGAGTAGTTCTCGATGCCCTTGCAGAACCCCAGTTCGTTCAGCATCTCCAGGTCGAAGCGGGTGCGCTGCTCGATGCGCTGGGCCTCCACCAGCTTGCCGGCCTTCTGGAAAGTCTCGATGCGCAGGCGCAGCTCATCCTTGATAGCCTCGAGAGCAGCCAGCACAGTGGCCCGCGGCGTCACGTAATGACTTGACGGATAGACCGTGAAGCGCACGATTTTCTGCTTGAGGTGGCCGGTCAGCGGGTCAAACAGGGTCAGGTGCTCGATTTCGTCGTCGAACATTTCCACGCGCAGGGCGTGCTCGGCGCTTTCGGCCGGATAGATGTCGATCACGTCGCCACGCACCCGGAAGGTACCGCGCTTGAAATCCACGTCCGCCCGGTCGTACTGCATCGCCACCAATCGCTGAACCAGATCGCGATGGACGATCTTCTCGCCTTCCCGCAGGTGCAGCACCATGCTGTGATAAGACTGCGGATCACCGATCCCGTAGATGCACGACACTGACGCCACGATCACCACATCCCGCCGTTCCATCAGACTCTTGGTGGCCGACAGGCGCATTTGCTCGATATGCTCGTTGATCGCCGAATCCTTCTCGATGAACAGATCGCGGGACGGCACGTAGGCCTCAGGTTGGTAGTAGTCGTAGTAGCTGACGAAATACTCCACCGCGTTCTCCGGAAAAAACTCCCGGAACTCCGAATACAACTGCGCCGCCAGGGTCTTGTTGTGGGCCAGCACCAAGGCCGGACGGCCACAGCGGGCAATCACGTTGGCCATGGTGTAGGTCTTGCCGGACCCCGTCACACCCAGCAGGGTCTGGAACATCAGACCGTCGCCGATGCCCTCCACCAGCTTGCGAATCGCCTCCGGCTGGTCGCCGCCGGGCTGGAATGGCTGATGGAGCCGAAACGGACTCCCGTCGAAAAGCACTACGCGCCCGCTATCGGATTGATCGGCCATGATAAAATTTCAGATTCAAGTCAGTCGGTGAGTCCGGGCTCAGGTCCGGGCAACGCCGCATTATCGCCCAGCGGCAAGCACAAAGTGCCCCGCACCCTTCGCCCCTTTTGGAGACCCCATGAGCTCTTCGATCTTTGCTGCGGTGGAAATGGCCCCCCGCGATCCGATTCTCGGCCTGAATGAAGCCTTCAACGCGGATACCCGCAGCACCAAGGTCAACCTCGGCGTTGGCGTTTACTTCGACGACAACGGCAAGATCCCCCTGCTGGGCGCCGTCAAGACCGCCGAGAAGGCCCGCCTCGAGGCGGCCCCTCCCCGTGGCTACCAACCCATCGAAGGCCCTGTCGCCTACGCCAACGCGGTGCAGAACCTGCTGTTCGGCGCCGACAGCGCCATCATCCGTGACGGCCGCGTCGTCACCGCCCAGGCCCTCGGCGGCACTGGCGCCCTGCGCATCGGCGGCGACCTGATCAAGCGCGTGGTGCCGGGCGCCACCGTTTATATATCCGACCCCTCCTGGGAAAACCACCGCGCCCTGTTCGAGGCTGCCGGCTTCCCGGTAGACACCTACCCCTACTACAACCCGGAAACCCGCGGCGCCAATGCCGAGGCCATGATCGCCAAGCTCAACACCCTGCCCGCCGGCTCGGTGATCGTGCTGCACGCCTGCTGCCACAACCCCACTGGCGCCGACCTCACCGAAGCCCAGTGGGCCGACGTGGTCAAGGCCTGTGCCAACCGTGGCCTGATCCCCTTCCTCGACATGGCCTACCAGGGCTTCGCCGATGGCATCGAGCCCGACGCGGTGGCGGTGAACCTGTTCTCCGCCTCCGGCCTGTCCTTCTTCGTGTCCAGCTCCTTCTCCAAGAGCTTCTCGCTGTATGGCGAGCGCGTTGGCGCCCTGTCCGTGGTCACCCAGAGCAAGGACGAATCCGCCCGCGTGCTGTCGCAGCTCAAGCGCGTGATCCGTACCAACTACTCCAATCCGCCGATCCACGGCGGCGCCATCGTGGCTGCCGTGCTGTCCACCCCGGCCCTGCGCCAGGAATGGGAGACCGAACTGGCCGGCATGCGTGACCGCATCCGTGCCATGCGTACCGGGCTGGTCGAGCAACTTGCTGCCCGCAAGGTAGACCAGGACTTCTCCTTCGTGATCAAGCAGCGCGGCATGTTCTCCTATACCGGCCTCACCACCGCCCAGGTGGATCGCATGAAGGACGAGTTCGGCATCTACGCCGTCGGCACTGGTCGCATCTGTCTCGCTGCCCTGAACAGCAAGAACCTCGACTACGTCGCCGACGCCATCGCTGCCGTGATCAAGGCCTGACCTCCGTCGCCCCCGTCTTGACCGGCGGGGGCAAAAAGTCACGCATCCGGCCTTGACGTACTTTAAAGTCACACCTAGAATGCGCGGCTCTGTTCCTCGATAGCTCAGTCGGTAGAGCGCCGGACTGTTAATCCGTAGGTCCCTGGTTCGAGCCCAGGTCGAGGAGCCAAAGAATCAAGTAAAAAGCCAAGCTTTCGAGCTTGGCTTTTTACTTTGCAGCCCCCCCTCCCTTGCCACGCAATGAAGCGGGACGAAAGCCTGACGGCAACTCAATCGCCGTGCACGAAGCAGTGCCGGGTACGATTGACGATGGCCACCAGCGAGAGCATCACGGGAACCTCCACCAGCACGCCGACCACCGTCGCCAGCGCCGCGCCGGAATCGAGGCCGAACAGGGAAATCGCCACCGCCACAGCCAACTCGAAGAAGTTGGAGGTGCCGATCAGGCAGGCCGGCCCGGCAATGTCATGGGATAGCCTGAGGGCCCGCGCTGCAAAAAAGGTAATCGCGAAAATCCCGTAACTCTGGACGATCAGGGGCACCGCGATCATGGCGATGACCGCCGGTTGGGCAACGATAGTGCCCGCCTGGAAACCAAACAGCAGAACCACCGTGGCGATCAGCCCGATGATGGACCACGGCTTGAGCCGGGCGACAAACCCCACCACGGCATCGGGCGAACGCCGGGCCAGCACATGACGCGTCCCCATGCCCGCCGCCAGCGGCAGCACCACATAGAGCACGGTAGACAGCACCAAGGTTTCCCAGGGGACCGTGATGTCAGTGACCCCCAGCAGAAAAGCTGCGATGGGCGCAAAGGCCACCACCATGATCAGATCATTCACCGACACCTGGACCAGGGTGTAGTTGGCATCCCCCCTGACAAGCTGGCTCCAGACGAAGACCATGGCGGTACAGGGCGCCACGCCCAACAAGATCATGCCTGCGATGTACTCGCTGGCCGACGCGGGATCCACCCAGGGGGCAAACACATACTGAAAAAACAGTACCCCCAAGGCCGCCATGGTGAAGGGCTTGACCAGCCAGTTGACCACCAGCGTCAGCACCAGACCCCGCGGCCGCTTACCCACATCCTTTACGGCAGACCAGTCGATCTGGATCATCATCGGATAGATCATGATCCAGATGAACACGGCAACCACCAGATTGACGTGCGCAATCTCCAGACCGGCAATAGCCTGGAAGACGCCGGGCACGGCAAGACCGAGAAGCACGCCAGCAACGATCCCCAGCGCCACCCATACGGTCAGAAAGCGTTCAAAGAGCCCCATCAGCCCCTCCTGAAACACGGACATGCGGATGGATATGCAGCAACCCTGCATTAGTAAAAATCACCGCTTCAACGGCCCGAAGCAAGAATATGTTCATGATGGCGTACGAGATTGGATGGATGTCGGGAACAAGGGCCGGATCGATCACCTTGAAACTCGGAGATGAATCCGGCTGTTTGCGTTTCAACCATTCGACTATACAACAATTCTTGAAATAACCAACCCACGTCGGCTTGACGTAGCCTCACGTCGGTGTTGACGGTATGAGATTCGACGCCTATAATTTTGCTCTCAATTCCTCGATAGCTCAGTCGGTAGAGCGCCGGACTGTTAATCCGTAGGTCCCTGGTTCGAGCCCAGGTCGAGGAGCCAAGACAAGCAAAAAAGCCAATCCGTAAGGGTTGGCTTTTTTGCTTTCACCTCCCGGACTTACCCCAAGCGCCTTGCACATGCACCATTGGTGGGGCATTCTTGCTTCGCACTCTGCACCTGAGAGCAACCACGTCCCCTCCTCTCCTCCAACACCCAGCCACTGGAATGATTCGCTTCCTCTTGATCTTCATGTTGCTGCTGCCGGGCCTGATGGTGCTGGAGCTAACGGCCCCCGCCCAGCAGTGGATCGTCCTTCCCTGGACCTCCCTACTCACACGGATCACCGCATTTATCCTCAGCACCTTCGACGCCAACGTCATGTCCTATGGCAAAGTCCTGCTCGACACGCGGAGCGGCGTGGGCGTCTCCGTGGAAGCCGGCTGCAACGGTGTTGAAGCATGCCTGATCCTCCTCGCCGCGATGCTTGCCTACCCCGCACCGTGGAAGCTCAAACTATTGGGCGTCCTTGCCGGATGCATCACCATTCAATCCGTGAATGTCCTGCGGGTCATCTCGCTGTTCTACCTCGCGAGGTGGGACAAGGGCTTCTTCGAATTCGCGCACCTATATCTGTGGCAAGCCCTGATCATGCTGGATGTATTGATCGTATGGCTGGTGTGGATCCGTATCGTGGCACAGCGGACGCCTCCCTCCCTTCCTTCGCCCCCCGTGGCTGCCGGAGCGTGATTGCATGGAGAAACATTTCAGCCTTATCGGCGGCTTCTTCCTGCGCACCCTGCTTCTTCTCGTTCCCATGCTGGTCCTGTGGTACTGGGCTCGCGAATGGGTGGTAGCGCCCTCCGTCTGGCTTGCCGGAAAAGCGTTGCAGTTCCAGTTTCCGTCATGGGTATTGGGCATTGAAAAAGAGGGCGCTCACCACACACTGCTCACAAACCTGCGGGTACTTGCACAAGGCGGCCGGATCGGCGAACTGGCACCGGAAATCCGGGCGCTGACATACTGCTATGGATCTGCGCTCCTGCCCGCCCTGTTGCTGGGCAGCCAGGCCCGCAAACTCTGGTGGAAGCTCCCCACCGGTCTCGCCCTCCTGATTCCATTCCAGGCCTGGAGCATCGCCTTTGCATGGCTCCTGCAGGTCGCGGTCCAAGCCGGCCCGCAGGTAGCCGGCGAGGCGGGCTTCTCGTCCTTAGGAACCAACCTCGTGGCCGCAGGGTACCAGTTCGGCTTCCTGATCTTTCCCGCCCTGGCCCCGGTGCTTGTCTGGCTTGCCCTCGACCGCAGACTGGTGGCCACTGTTCTGCTCGAGGGCAGCCTTTCCGGAAAGCACTGAATTCACACTGTCAAATACCCGAAGAAGGTTTGATACAAGGTGTAAATTCGGCTATAAATGTGCAGTCATTACTTGCGCGAAAAAATCAATGAAAACACTGCTCAAATCGGCGATCCTTGCCACCGTCGCCGCAGCGTCCATGCCGGCCTTCGCCGCCATCCAGACCCACAGCTTCACCGTCACCGGTACAGGTGGCGAAACCGGTAGCGGTACTTTGGTCTGGGACGACACGGTTACCACCTCAGGAAGTTCTCTCTCGCTGGCCAATGCCACGTCCATTTCCATCACCATTACTGGTGGTGTGGCCGGTGCAGGCCAGAGCTTCACCAAGGCGCAATGTACATTCCTGGCGGCCAATTCCACACCGAGTTTTGGATTAGATCTGAACTTCGGGTGTGATAACGGGAGTACGTCGTTTTCGGGCATGTCGCCATATACGGCGAGCTATGGCGCAAGCACTCTCACATGGGTGCCGGGTACCACCACCGCCACCACGACCTCCGTCCCTACCCTCAATGAATGGGGCATGATCCTGCTGTCCGGCCTGATGGCCGCCAGCACCGTGGTCATCATGCGGCGCAAGCAGGGCTGATCACAGCCCGCTCTCGAAAAAATGCCCACTTCGGTGGGCATTTTTGTTTTCGAGCCCCTTAGCAAGAGTGATCGCGCCATAGCCACCACAGGAACGTCCCCCAGCCCATTCGCCTTGCCCTTCCCCGCCACAGCCCCCATAATTTTCTGAAGAGGCGGGCGCTTTCTTAGCACGGGACAAGGCGCTCAAACAGCGCCCCACCCTATAAGAGCACCTGTGCAGCCCCATCCGAAGAGACGATGAACCAGCGAGTGATTCCCCTGGCCGACGAGCGCCAGCTCCGGCAACTGCCAGCCATCCCTGCCGACCTGAGCCCCGCCACCGGTACCCTCCTGGATGGTCGCGGACGCCCGGTCCGGGACCTGCGGATCTCGGTGACGGATCGCTGCAACTTCCGCTGCGTGTACTGCATGCCCAAGTCGGTATTCGACAAGGACTACACCTTCCTGCCCCGCCAGTCGCTGCTGTCCTTCGAGGAAATCACCCGCCTGGCGAGGTTGTTCGCCTCCCACGGCGTAACCAAGATCCGTCTGACCGGTGGCGAACCTCTGCTGCGCCGCAACCTGGAGCAGCTGATCAGCCAGCTGGTCGCCATTCCCGGCATGGAAGTCACCCTGACCACCAACGGTGTCCTGCTACCCAAGAAGGCTGCGGCCCTGAAGGCGGCCGGACTTCAGCGCGTCACCGTCAGCCTTGACTCCCTGGACGACGCCATCTTCCGCGCCATGAACGACGTGGACGTACCCGTCACTGACGTGCTCAAGGGTATCGCAGCCGCGGAAACCGCCGGGCTCGGGCCGATCAAGATCAACATGGTGGTCAAGCGCGGTCTCAACGACCAGGAAATCCTGCCCATGGTCGAGCGCTTCCGCGGCACCGGTCATATCCTGCGCTTCATTGAGTTCATGGACGTGGGCAGTTCCAACGGCTGGCGGATGGACGATGTGGTGCCGTCGGCTGAAGTCGTACAGCGCATCCATGAGCGCCACCCACTCGTGCCAATCGACCCCAACTACACCGGAGAAGTCGCGGAGCGCTGGCGCTTTGCCGACGGCGGCGGCGAGATTGGTGTTATTTCATCGGTCACCCAAGCCTTCTGCTCCACCTGCACCCGCGCACGCCTGTCCACCGAGGGCAGCCTGTACACCTGTCTCTTCGCCCAGAGCGGCCACGACCTGCGCAGCCTGATGCGCGAAGGCCGTAACGATGACGAGCTGTCAGCCGCCATCCGGCAGATCTGGCAGCGGCGCACTGACCGCTACTCCGAGATCCGCACCGCGGAAACCGCCTCCCTGCGCAAGATCGAAATGTCCTATATCGGGGGCTGAATCCCGCCCCGGACCGATCGGGGCCGCGACAGCCATCCTGTGACAAGGTGCATACTTTTCGAGTGAATTTGTTGGTCGACTGCGTCCACGGGCCCGTTATGGTGCAAAATTTCGTGCTGCAGCAAAACATACGAAGCCATCAACTGGCCAAGCCGCCCCCAACCCTAGCCAAGAGCGGACCATGAACAACGACGTTCCGGAAGGCACCAAGCAGATCATCGATGGGCGTGAACGGGTTTTCTACTCGGGATACTGGGTCAAGACCTACAAGGTGCCCGAGGACACCCTTCAAGCCAAGCGCAAGCTGATCGGGGCCCTCACCCGCCGCCTGTTCAACCACGTGGAGCACGGCCTCAACATTCCGGGCAGCCGGCTGAACGAAGCGCGAAAAAGCTACGAAGACGAGAGCAACGCAGAGCGCCGCCGGGTGAAGGGCGCGATGCTGGCCGGGGCCCTGTTCAACCGGGCCGCCGACATCTTCACCAAGCTGGTTGAACTGCAGAGCGTGGGCATCGAGATCCAGTCCGACAACGCGCTGATGCGCGAATGTGGCCGCTGCCTGCAGGAAGCACTCGGCCTAGGGCGACTGGTTCTGCACCGTTCGGGCGAAGAAGGTATCGACGAATTATGGGGCGAACCGTTCAAGGCCTTTTCGATCCCCCTCGAAGACTTCTACGAAAGCCGCTACGTCAAGATCGCCATGACCCTGCGCGACATCGACCTGCTGGCGGCAGCCATGGTTACCACCTTCGAACCCCTGCCCTGTTTCAAGGGTGTCGAACCCCACATCCACGAGTTCGCCAACGCAGCCAAGATCAAGACCGAGACTCTGCGCACCGATCCGGATATCTTCGACATCTGGACCAGCTTCGTCACTGCCGCCGAGCGCATGTGCGGCCACTTCAATGCCGACGCCATGCCAGTCAATCTCGAGGAACAACATCTGGTTGCGGACGGCCGCCTGCTCATCCAGCAGGGGCGCGACCTGGTGAGCTACATCACCCGGGCCCGCACCCCCATGCCCAAGAGCGCCAACGAGTACATCGAACGCTGTCGGGCCTACACCGAACGCTGTGCCCGACGGGCCACCCGCTCAGCGCTCTAGAAGACCATACCCATTGCAGGGAATAGCCGCTTCCCAGAAAATGACGGGTGAACACCACGAGCTCGCCAGCGCCGGTCAAACCCCTTCGCGATGACGAGCTTCTGCCTATCGCAGTCACCAAGAAGAAGGAAGCCAGGCCATGAGCGCAAAACAAGACGCAACCCCCAGAAACGCAGCCAAGCCCCCGCGCAAGTCATCCACCCCGCGCCCCAGCAGTGCGGGTGACATCGCCCCCAAGGACTCCCCCGAAGCCATCGAGAACTACGTGATCGATGAGGCCGTCGAAGCCGCCCGGGACGCCAAGCTTTCCGCGGTCAGCGACATCGTCGCCACGCTCGCCGGCCACGACACCCACAGCATTGCCGAGACCCTGCAAGCCATCATGGCCGGCGCATCCCCGGACGACGCAGCCATCCTGCGCAATGCCCTGCTGGCCGAAGACGAGGCAGTCTACAAGAAGCTGCCCTCCCACCCGGACGACGAGCTTGCCGATGGCTGGCGCGAAGGCGGCTACCCGTACAAGAACCTGATGTCCCGCAAGGCCTACGAGAAGCAGAAATACCGCCTGCAGGTGGAGCTCCTCAAACTCCAGGCCTGGGTGAAGGAAACCGGCCAGCGCGTCGTGATCCTGTTTGAAGGCCGCGACGCCGCCGGCAAGGGCGGCACCATCAAGCGCTTCATGGAACACCTCAACCCGCGGGGCGCCCGGGTCGTCGCCCTGGAAAAGCCCACCGAGACCGAACGCGGCCAGTGGTACTTTCAACGCTACGTGCAGCACCTCCCCACCGCCGGCGAAATCGCCCTTTTCGACCGTTCCTGGTACAACCGTGCCGGCGTCGAACGGGTGATGGGCTTCTGCTCTGCGGACGAATACCTGGAGTTCATGCGCCAGACGCCCGAATTCGAACGCCAGCTAGTGCGCAGCGGCGTGCACATCATCAAATTCTGGTTCTCGGTCAGCCGCGAAGAGCAACGCCGCCGCTTCAAGGAACGTGAGGCCCATCCCCTCAAGCAGTGGAAGCTCAGCCCGATTGATCTGGCCTCCCTCGACAAGTGGGATGACTACACCAAAGCCAAGGAAGCCATGTTCTTCCACACCGACACCGCCGACGCCCCCTGGACGGTGATCAAGTCGGACTGCAAGAAGCGCGCACGCCTCAATGCCATGCGCTACATCCTGCACAAGCTTCCTTACACCAACAAGGACATGGACCATATCGGCCCCCTGGACCCGCTACTGGTCGGCCGTGCCCACGTGGTGTACGAGCGAGGTGAGCACGCCGGCAGCCCGCTGCTGTAAACCCGCACGGCCCCCCATCGACCATCGACCTTGCCGCCCTCCGGGCGGCCATTGTCGAGACCGCGCCGAAGAAGACCGGTAACTGCCCGCCACGGGGGCTGTGCCACTCGGACACAGCATTTCCCGCCAAGACTGGATCGGGGGAGACGCCCCTCTTTTCCCCCGTCCAGACAAGTTCCAGGCTTTCCTCTACGCCAATTAGAGACGAGCGGTTAAACTGCGGCGCGTGAACGCCCAGCCCCCCACCCCCACCTTCGCCCTTTTCGACAACAATCTGGATGCCACCGAGGCGCGCGGCGCCTGGCTTCTCACCGATCTGCAGGAAGCCATCGAGTGCCGCCACACGGACGACTGGCAGACTACCCTGCAACGCCTCGAGGAGGCTGCCCGCCAAGGCGCCTGGGTCGCTCTGGCCGCCAACTACGAGCTGGGCTACGTGATCGAACCGCGCCTGCGCCCCCTGCTCCCTGTCGACAGTGGCCAACTGTTCACCGGCTGGATATTCAAGCAAGGCCAGTGGCTCAGCGATGAAGCCTGCGACGCCTGGCTCGCTACGCAGGCCGCAACGCCCGCCGGCGGCACCAGCCACCTGGCGGCCCGCATCCGCGAGGAAGACTACCTGGCGAGCATCGCCCGTATCCGCGAATACATTGCCGAAGGCGACTGCTACCAGGTCAACTTCACCTTCCCCCTGTCAGGCCAGGCCTTCGGTGATCCGGCCAGCCTCTACCGCGCCCTGCGCCAGGCCCAGCCAGTACGCTACGGGGCCTTCATCGGTCATGCCGGTGGCGCCATCCTGTCACGCTCCCCAGAACTCTTCCTCGAACGCCGGGGCCACACCCTGAGCAGCCAACCGATGAAGGGCACCGCCGCACGCCATACCCCGCCGGCAGCCCTTGCCGCCTCCGAGAAGGACCGTGCAGAGAACATCATGATCGTGGACCTGATCCGCAATGACATGGGGCGCCTGGCACCGCCGGGAGGCGTGCGGGTCGAGGACCTCTTCCGCATCGATCCCTATCCCACGGTGTGGCAGATGACCTCCCGGGTCATCGCCGAACCGGTCATGGCAGATCTTGGGGAGATCTTTGGCGCCCTCTTTCCCTGCGGCTCGATCACGGGCGCGCCGAAGATCCGGGCCATGGAGATCATCCGCGAGCTGGAAGCCGAGGCCCGCGGCCTGTATTGCGGCGCCCTCGGCTGGATCCGCCCGGGTGGCGACTTCCGCTTCAGCGTGCCCATCCGCAGCCTTCTCATCGACAAGGTCGGCTCCGCGCGCCTGAACGTAGGCAGCGGCGTGGTCTACGACTCCATTCCCGCCTCGGAATGGGCCGAATGCCATCTGAAATCGCGCTTCCTGACCGCGCTGCCCAAGGGGTTGCGCCTGATCGAAACCCTGCGCTACACCCCGGGCAGCACGCCTGGCCAGGGGAGTTTTCCCTTCCTGGACGAACACCGGAGTCGGTTGAAGGCCTCCGCACGCACCTTCGGCTTTCCCTTTGAGGAGGCCGCCTTCCTGAACCTGCTCGACGGCATCAACGCAGACAAGGCCCTGCGCGTCCGCATCACTCTGGGACCCGAGGGCGACTTCACACTGGAACAGGCCGATCTGGCGATGGGTACCCCGGCAACCAACCCAAGCATCGTGCTGTCCCCCCTGCGCACCTCCAGCAGCGACATCCTCTTCCGCCACAAGACCACCGCCCGTGCGCTCTACGATGCAGAGCTGGCGCGAGTCATGGGCTTGGGGCATTTCGATGCGCTGTTCATGAACGAGCAGGGCGCGCTGACCGAAGGCGCCCGCAGCAATCTCTTCGTGGAGAGGGACGGTATTCTGCTCACGCCCCCCCTTGAGGCGGGGGTGCTGAATGGGGTATTACGCCAGCACTTGCTCCAGGAAGGCAAGGCACGGGAAGCGCATCTGAACCTGGACGACCTCCGTCAAGCGGAGGCCGTCTTCATGGGCAACGGCCTGCGGGGCCTGGTCCGCGTCCGGCTGGAAAACACGGAACAGACAGCCCCGGCCTGACCCCTGCGCCTTACTTGGCGCCCTTGCCCTTCGGCACCACCACCAGGCGCTCAACCAGCGTCTTGGCACTGGACGTGTCTTCCTTCAGCAGCAGTTGCACGCCGGCACGCAGCAATTCCGATTTGGTGCAGATGCGCCCGGCCTTGGCCAGGGTTTCACGCAGTTGCTTGAGCTGGGCATGCTCGCTCTTCGGCATTGAGAAGGAGTCCCGCACCACCTTCTCGCGGCTGGCCTTGACCGGCTTTTCCGCCTTGACGGCCTTCTCCTTCACCACCTTCTCCGCCTTGGGGCCCTTCGGCTTTTCGGGCTTGAGCGCCTTCAGCACAGGCTCAGCCTTGGGAGCAGCCACCTTCTTGGCCACAGCCGGCTTGGCAACGGCCTCCGCAGCCGGTGCGACCACCTTTGCGGGCTTGCTCACCACCTTGGCTGGCACCACCGCCTTGACCGGCTTGACCACCCTGGACGCCTTCGACACCGCCTCGGGCTTGGCTACCGCAGGCTTGGCCGGTGCCTTGGCCGGCTTCACCGGCGCGGCGACCGCTTCGGTGGTGACGGGCGCTACAACAGCCTCTGCCGGCACCGTCGTATCCACCGCTGGCGTCACGGGCGCCTCAACCGCCGGAATGGCAGTCTCTGCGACCGGCGCCGGGGCCTCCTGAACGGGATCGGGCAGACGTGCCTCCAGAGCTTCGTTTTCTTTCTGCAGCGTCGAACGCAGGGCAGACTTGGTCTTGCTGTTCATACTTTTTCTCCTGTCAGTTTCAATACTTCCACAACCAGTTTGTCCACTTCCCGAGCGGCCTCGGCTCCGCCACGGCCCAGCTGATACACCGTGCCACCGATGACCGCACTCTGGGCAAAGGCGTTGCGCTGGGACAGCGCAGCACCGAGGACCGGCAAGGAAAAGTCACGCATTACCTCGAGCACATCCCAGGCAAGATTGGTCCGCAACACACGGTTCGGCACCAGCGCCGCACGCAAACCCTTGCGACTCGCCTGGACCTGGAGGATCAGACGCTCCACTGCCTTGGTGGACCAAAGATCGGCCGGGCTCGGCACCACCGGCACCAAAGCCACATCAGCCTCACGCAACGCCGCCAGGGTCATGACATGCTCGATGGACGGCGGGCAGTCGAGCAGGATCACGTCTGCATCCCGCCCCACTTGCCGCAGACAGGTCTGCAGGCCTTCAGCAGCCCCATCGAGTTGCATCACCCGGGCAGGAAACGGCGTTGTTGCCGGCGCAGCATGTGACCAGCGAAGCGCCGTCTCCTGGGGGTCGAGATCAATCACCACCACCCGGCGCCCGCTGCGCGCCAGCCCGCCGGCCAGTTGCATCGTCAGCGTCGATTTCCCCGCCCCGCCCTTCTGGGAGAGAACGGTCACTACCTTGGCTCTTGCCACGGAACCTCCATTAGGTAATACCGTATTATTTTTACTCAGAAGAGTTTCAAACACAAGCGGCCCTCATTGGAGAGGGCGCAGTAGCAAGGCGGGAAGAAGCTGGAATACCGGCTGCCAGCAGCCATTTCGTCGTCACACGCACATGAAAAACGCCCCGGAAACATGCCGGGGCGTCAGGAAAAAGCAGGAAGGGCCGGCGCGATCAGCGCAAAAAATCGGTCCTGAACGTCGGGCGTCTGGGGGGGGAGTTGATGACGATCTGCCGTTGTCCGTCCGAGCGCCGCGGACGCACGCCAGAGCCATCGCACTCCCGCAGCCCGCGGGTGCCAAGACGCAGGCACTGCACATCGCCGCAACCACAACTGGCCCCCATGTCCATGGGGAGCCCCTCCTCCATATGCTCGATACGGAGCAACTCCAGAAAGCGGATTGCAGAATCACGGCAAGCGAAAACAGTCAGCCGGCCATCGTTGGCACAGAGCCAGCGCTCGTCCACGGTGATGCCCACACAGCAATCACGGCCACCGCTCAATGCATGAATGCGCACTTGGGTCTGCCCCAGGCGCCACAGCGGCGCGACAGCCAATTCAAGCCAGGTCGCGTTGCGTCCTTTGAGTTCCATTTGTCCCTCCTTTATTTTTTTGATGTGCCTGCTGGAAACGACAAAATCCGGGCGTTTTTCGCGGCACTTTGAGTATTATCGGCCACCAGCCCGGCGATGGGGAAGGAGGCGATTCCCGGAAGCGGATCCGGGAAAACCCGGACGCATACCCCTCACGCCCGTCCTGAACCCATTTCAACCGGAGAAAAACACAATGAAGATCGAGACACTCGCCGTCCACGGTGGATACAGCCCGGACCCGACCACCAAGGCCGTGGCCGTGCCCATCTACCAGACCACGTCCTATGCCTTTGACGACACCCAGCACGGTGCCGATCTGTTCGACCTGAAGGTGGCCGGCAACATCTACACCCGCATCATGAACCCCACCCAGGCTGTGCTCGAAGCCCGTGTGGCAGCGATGGAAGGCGGCATTGCCGGCCTGGCCCTGGCGTCCGGCATGGCCGCCATCACCTACTCGATCCAGACCATCGCCGAAGCCGGTGACAACATCGTTTCGGCCTCCACCCTGTACGGCGGCACCTACAACCTGTTCGCCCACACCCTGCCGCAGATCGGCATCAATGTGCGCTTTGCCGACCACCGCGACCCGGCCTCCTTTGCCCCGCTGATCGACGCCCGCACCAAGGCCATTTTCTGTGAGTCGGTCGGCAACCCCCTGGGCAACATCACCGATTTCGAAGCCCTGGCGGCCATCGCCCACGCCCACGGCATTCCGCTGATCGTGGACAACACGGTGCCCTCGCCCTACCTGTGCCGGCCCATCGAGCACGGCGCCGACATCGTG
>NZ_JBIJDC010000183.1:0-3845 GCF_044344315.1 Zoogloea sp.
ATCACAGGCATGCCCTTGATCGAAGTCCGCGGGCGACTGAAGTCGCCCCTACAGCCCCTACACGTCACGCCCACTAGCCTCAGCGGCCCAGATATACCTCGATGACCCTTGGATCAGCCTGCACGGTGGCCAGGTCGCCTTCGGCGAGCACTGAGCCTTCGCATAGCACCGTGACCTTGCCGCCCAGGGCTTCGACGAAGGCCATGTCGTGCTCCACCACCATCAACGAGTGCTTGCCCTTGAGGCTCACAAAAAGCTCGGCGGTGCGCTCGGTCTCGTCGTCGGTCATGCCGGCGACGGGTTCGTCCAGCAGCAGCAGCTTCGGGTCCTGCACCAGCAGCATGCCGATCTCCAGCCACTGCTTCTGGCCGTGGGAGAGCAGCCCGGCGGGCCGGTCGGCCTGGTCGGCAAGGCGGATCTGCCTGAGGGTGTCGGCGATCTTGTCCAGGTCGTCGCCAAACAGGCGGGCGAACAGGCTCTTCTTCACCCGCTTGTCGGTCTTCAGGGCCAGCTCCAGGTTTTCGAACACCGAATGGTTCTCGAAGATGGTGGGCTTCTGGAACTTGCGGCCGATGCCGGCGTGGGCGATCTGCGGCTCCGTGAGACGGGTCAGGTCGATGGTCTGGCCGAAGAAGGCCTTGCCCGAGTCGGGCCGGGTCTTGCCGGTGATGACGTCCATCATGGTGGTCTTGCCCGCCCCGTTGGGGCCGATGATGCAGCGCAGCTCGCCGGTATCGATCTGCAGGGACAGCTTGTTGAGGGCGCGGAAGCCGTCAAAGCTCACCGTGATGTCGTCCAGGTAGAGCATGACCCCGTGGGAGAGGTCGAGCTCGCCGGGCTTCAGCACGTGGCCGGTGTTGGCGGCCCCGTCCCAGTGTTCCTGCTGGCCGTCGGCCGGGGCGTTACGGGAGATGGAGGATTCGACGCGCATGCTCAGGCTCCTTTGGCGGCAGTGCCGTTGGGCATCTTGGAATCGGCAGCCGGGGCGCGGGGCGCCGGTGCGGCCGCCACCTCAGCCCGGGAGGCGGCGATGGCGGCCTTCTCGGCCCGGCGGGCCTTGATCTTTGCCCACAGCCCGACCACGCCCTGGGGCAGGTAGAGGGTAACGAGGATGAACAACAGGCCCAGGAAGAACAGCCAGTATTCGGGGAAGCTGGTGGTGAACCACGTCTTTGACAGATTGACGATGCCCGCGCCCAGCACCGGCCCGATCAAGGTGCCGCGCCCGCCCACCGCCACCCAAATGGCGATCTCGATGGAATTGGCCACCGACATTTCGGAGGGGTTGATGATGCCCACCTGGGGCACGTAGAGCGCACCGGCCAGGCCGCACAGCATGGCCGACAGGGTCCAGATGAAGAGCTTGTAATGCACCGGGTTGTAGCCGATGAACATGACGCGGTTTTCCGAGTCGCGGATGGCGGTGAGCACCTTGCCGAACTTGGAGGCGATCAGCACCTTGCCGAGGATGATCACGGCGAGCAGCAGGGCCACCGACAGGCCGAACAGCACCAGCCGGGTTTCCGGCGCGGTGATGGAGTAACCCAGGATGCGCTTGAAGTCGGTGAAGCCGTTGTTGCCGCCAAAGCCGGTCTCGTTACGGAAGAAGAACCGCATGGCCGCGTAGGTCATGGCCTGGGTGATGATCGAGAAATACACCCCCTTGATGCGGGAACGGAAGGCGAAGTAGCCAAAGATCCAGGCCACCACGCCGGGTATCGCAATGGCCAGGAACAGCGCCCACAGGAAGTGATCGGAGCCGGTCCAGTACCAGGGCAGTTCCTTCCAGTCCAGGAAGACCATGAAGTCCGGCAAATCGCTCTGGTAGCTGCCCTCACGGCCGATCTGGCGCATCAGGTACATGCCGAAGCTGTAGCCGCCCAGGGCGAAGAACAGCCCGTGGCCCAGGCTCAGGATGCCGCCAAAGCCCCAGATCAGGTCCATGGCCACCGCCACCACGGCGTAGCACAGGATCTTGCCGATGAGGGTGATGGCGTAGGTGGACACATGCAGCGGGTGGCTCTCCGGCAGCATCAGGTGGGCCATGGGGACCAGCACCCAGGCGATGAAGGCGACGGCCGCCACGGCCAGCCAGCCCCGCGGGCCGAGGCCCGCGAAGAGTTTGACGGTCAAAGGTGTGCGCATTGGCGTGTCCTCCGCTCAATCGACGAACCGGCCCTTGAGGGCAAACAGCCCCTGGGGTCGCTTCTGGATGAAGATGATGATGAAGACCAGCACCAGGATCTTGGCGATCACCGCCCCGGCCCAGCCTTCAAGGAACTTGGTGACCACGCCCAGGCCCAGCGCCGCCCAAACCGCGCCGGCCAGCTGGCCGACGCCACCCAGCACGACGACCATGAAGGAATCGACGATGTAGCCCTGGCCCATGTCGGGGCCCACGTTGGCGATCTGCGACAGGGCCACCCCACCCAGCCCGGCGATGCCGGAGCCGATGCCGAAGGCCAGAGTGTCGATACGCGCCGTGGGCACGCCCACGCAGCCGGCCATGGGACGGTTCTGGGTGACGGCGCGGACGAACATGCCCAGGCGGGTCTTGTTCATCATCAGCCACACCAGCAGCAGCACGAAGCCGGAGAAGGCCACGATGACCAGGCGGTTCCAGGGCAGGGAGAGGTTTTCGGCCAGCTGCACGCCGCCGGACATCCACGCCGGGTTGGCCACTTCCACGTTCTGGGCGCCAAAGAGCAGGCGCGCTGCCTGGATCAGCACCAGGGAGAGGCCCCAGGTGGCCAGCAGGGTTTCCAGCGGCCGGCCATACAGATGCCGGATCACCGTGCGCTCCATCAGCATGCCCACGGCCGCGGCCACGAAGAAGGCCACCGGCACCGCCGCCAGCACGTAGTAATCGACGAACTCCGGAAACTTGGCCCGGAACAGGGCCTGCATGGCGTAGGCCGAGTAGGCGCCCACCATCAGCAGCTCGCCGTGGGCCATGTTGATGACGCCCATCACCCCGTAGGTGATGGCCAGCCCGAGGGCCGCCAGCAGCAGGATCGAACCCAGGGAGATGCCGGTGAAGATCTGGCCGGCGGTGTCGCTCCAGGCCAGGCGCGCGTCGATGGCCTTGATGGCCGTGCCGGTCTCCAGGCGCACCTTTTCATCCGGTTCATTGGCGGCGTCCAGCAGCGGCAGCAGCAGCGCCTTGACCGCCGCACTGCCCGAACCGGACAGCTCACGCACGGCCTGCAGGCGGCGCGCCACGTCGGGGCTGCCCAGGGCAGCCTGGGCGGCAAGCTGGGCCAGGATGGGCTTGATCTCGCCGTCCTGCTCCTGGGCCAGGGCCTTGTCGAAGAGGGGCAGCAGGGGCGCACCCTCGCCCATGTCGGCCAGCAGGGCCCGGGCCGCGGTGATGCGTTCGGCCCGATCGGAGGACAGCAGGCGCACGGCAGCCAGGGCGCCATCCACCTGCTGACGCAGGCTGTTGTTGAGATTGATGGATTCGGGATTGGCCGGCGCAGGCTTGATCGCTGCGCCCGTGGCGGCATCCAGCACCTGGTCACCGGCCACGATGACGAGCCGCTCGCCAGCCACGGCCGCGGCATCCTCGGACAGTGCCTTGAGCAGACGCTGGGCGTCGGCATCATCACCGGCGGCGGCCAGGGCGGCCACGGCGGCCTGCTTGACGTCGAAGTCGTCCGAGGCCAGGTCCTTGAGCTTGGCCGGGTCCAGGGCTGCGGCCACGCCGCCAGCCCACAGACACAGGCTGATCAGAAAGAGAAGTCGTTTCATGGGTGTTCCCCGGATGCGGGTGGTGTAGGGGCGGCTTCCGCCGCCCGCGGACATCGATCAACGGACCGTGCCGGTTTGGCGGGTCGCGGGCGGCT
>NZ_JBIJDC010000122.1:0-12996 GCF_044344315.1 Zoogloea sp.
TGCGCGATTTCTTTCCGGCTGAAAGAGCTTTACAACCCGAAGGCCTTCTTCACTCACGCGGCATGGCTGGATCAGGCTTTCGCCCATTGTCCAAAATTCCCCACTGCTGCCTCCCGTAGGAGTCTGGGCCGTGTCTCAGTCCCAGTGTGGCGGATCATCCTCTCAGACCCGCTACGGATCGTCGCCTTGGTAGGCCTTTACCCTACCAACTAGCTAATCCGACATCGGCCGCTCCAATCGCGCGAGGCCTTACGGTCCCCCGCTTTCTCCCTCAGGACGTATGCGGTATTAGCGTAACTTTCGCTACGTTATCCCCCACGACTGGGTACGTTCCGATGCATTACTCACCCGTTCGCCACTCGTCAGCGGAGCAAGCTCCCTGTTACCGTTCGACTTGCATGTGTAAAGCATGCCGCCAGCGTTCAATCTGAGCCAGGATCAAACTCTTAAGTTCAATCCAAAAACTCCAGAAACTTGACGTTTCTGCAGATACTTCAATTTCTTCGTGGCTTCTGGTATAAACCAGTTACCCCTCAGAACCGAGTACCCACACCTATCGGTTGTTAATTTTTTAAAGAACTGCTGCAGAAGCAGCGAAGAGGTGCGCATTATACAGAGCTTTTAAACCCTGTCAAGCATCTTGTTTCGAAAACTTCTTAACCACCGAAACAAACCGCCTAACGCGACAGCACCGGAAACAAACACTACATCTTCCAGCACCACCTCCTCACCACCCCGGCTCACACATCTCGGTGTGCGCCGCAGCGAAGAGAGGCCGAATTATAAAGAACAATCACAACGTGTCAACAAGATTAAGAAAATAAATCTTACTGGCTCTCCTGACCCCCACGTCAGTCTTTCTGCACCACATCCCGGTTTATCCAACCCTCCAAGGCGTCTGCGGACATGGGCCGTCCATAAAGGTAACCTTGCATCTCCTTGCACCCCATCTCTTCAAGCAAGCGGGCCTGCTCCACCGTCTCGACCCCTTCAGCGATTACCTCCAGGCCCAAGCTCTTGGCGAGCTTGACGATCAGTCGGGCGATGCAGTCCTGGGATGTCATCGGCGTCAGCTCCCGTACAAACGCACGATCAATTTTGATCCGATCGAATGGCAGACGGTTGAGACTGCCGAGCGAAGAGAAGCCACAACCAAAGTCATCCACCGCGACCTTCAAGCCAAGCGCTTTCAACTCTCGCAGCTGTCTGGCGACAGAGTCGGGATCTTCCATGGCAACCGACTCAGTGATCTCCAGTTCAAGCCGTGCCGGATCAACACCTGAGCGTTCAATGGCAGCCGAGATCTTCGTGACGAAATCGACCTCACGGAACTGGGCAGCCGAGATGTTGATGCCGACCCGAAAAGCAGGTAGGCCGCTACTGTCCCATTGAACAATCTGCCTGCAAGCTTCCGAGAAAACCCAGTCCCCGATCTCGACGATCAGCCCCGTGTACTCTGCCAAGGGTATGAAGACATCAGGCGCCACGCTTTCACCCTGAGGCTTTATCCACCGGATGAGCGCCTCGCACCCGACGATACGCCCACTCTTCGGGGACACCTGGGGCTGGTAGTGAAGCTCAAGGCCCTTTCGCAAATGCAAGGCGGAACGTAGTTCGTTAAGTAGCTGTACCCGACTCTGGGTGTTGGCCTCCATCTCCGAGCTGAAGAACCGCCAGTGCTGGTCACCCTCCAGCTTGGCGTGACTGAGGGCGAGATTGGCCCGCTTCAAAAGCTCCACGGCCCCTCCGGGAAGGGCCACTGCATGGGCGAATCCGGCACGGGCACGCATCGGAACGGCGTGTCCCCGAACGAAAAAGGGTATCGAGAACACATCCAGAACTGCCGACGCACCTTCTTCGTCAGGGCGCCAGCAGATTCCAAAGGCGTCCCCGGCAACCCGTGCAACGAGCGCTTCAGCACCCAGGCGCGCTTTCAACCTGCGCGTGACTTCCGTGAGCAGCAGATCACCACTGCGATGCCCCAATGCATCATTCAGCTCCGAGAATCGAACGATGTCGATGATCCCCACCGTCCAGTGCTCACTGGCAAAGCTCGAAAGCCCCTCGTCCATGCGATCAAGAAATCGCGTCCGGTTAGGCAATTTCGTCAGGGGATCAAAGTATGCAAAGAAGTGGAGGCGCTCGAAGAGCACAACGTTCTCGAAACTGACACGAAGATTGGCGCACAGTATCTCGAGCAGTTGCCGCACCAGCGGCCCGATCTCCTGCCCGGGGAGATCCAGATAGACCAGCGCTTCCTTGCCATGAACCCGCCCCAAGTAGAGGCACACCGACCCTGCATCGAATACATGCGCCCGCACTGCCCGTGCCTTGATCAGCGCGGCAGCCACCACCTGCTCTCCAAGCCCGTCAAAGCCCTGCCCGGCGAGGCCAGACAAGGCGCCTGTCGCGGCCAGGATGCCGAGAGTCTCCTGCTCACTGTCAATGCAGCCCGCCGACACAGGACCGCAAAAAACTGAATCCACCCGGTGGGCGAATACGCCCTCAAGATGTCCCAGTGCAGCCTCTGCAAACGAGCGGGAGTCTCGTGGAATGAAAAGCTGATTCCCCGTTTCAACAAGCATCTGCAGACCTCGGCGGGCATCATTGAGTGCCCGGATCTGGTCATAGGACCGGATCGCAGCGGTCAAGGTCGTGATCAGCCGGGTGTGGGTCAGCTCCGCCTTTGTCCGATAGTCGTTGATGTCGTAATCACGGATTACGCTCAGTTCCGGAGCGTAGCCCGGCTGCCCGGTCCTCAGAATGATCCGTGTATCGACCAAGCCAAGCTCAGCACGGATCCGCGGTACGAGCGCAAGACCCGAATCATGGTTCTCCATCACCACGTCAAGAAAGACCACTGCCACGCCCGAAGTGCAACGCAAGGACGCCATCGCATCCTCGGCCGAGTAGGCATGGAGCAACTCCAGCGGCCTTCCACACACAACCAGCCCCTTTAGGGCAAAGATGGTCGCCTGATGCACCTCGGCATCGTCATCGACAACGAGCACCTTCCAAGCCTCAGCCGCCACAGGCATAGGCTGGGCGGGGTCCTCGTCGTGGAAGACAACAAACTCGTCTTGGGCTGTGCTGACCAACATGTTCATCGAGGCTTTTTCCAGAATCGAAGGCCGGGCCGGCTTCCCGAGATCAGATTTACCTAACGGCAGAACACAGCTCCGCCTTTAATCGACAGCCGGGATCCGGCCAGAAATGCGGCTTCAGAAAAGTGCCAAATTTCCGAAGAAGACACCAGACAGCGCCCGCTTATTGGGCGCCCATGCAAGGAGACACCATGAGCACGATGGAACGCGTGGCCAGCATGGACGCGGTGTGGCTGCAGATTGAGAGGGATACCTGCCCCATGCAGTTAATGGGTATGCTGATCACCGCAACCCCGATTGACAGACCTTGCCTTGAGGCGCGACTAGCGGCCCGCCTCCTACCCCTGGCGCGATTCAGACAACGCGTGCTGCGGGATACTGTCGGCACAGTCTGGGAGACCTGCCCTGTGGACATGCGGCGACAGCTCGTGAGCGCAAGCCTGCCGCCCGGCGAGCCACGCAAAGCCCTTGCCGAGCTCATCGGATCACTGGCAGCGCGCCCGCTCGACCAGGATCGCCCCCTGTGGCAGCTCCATCTCGTGGAGGATTACCAGGGGGGCAGCGCACTCATCGCGCGCGTGCACCAGGGCATCGCCGACGCCATCTCGATCACTGGCATCCTCCGTTCGCTGGCCACCCCGCTTGAGGACGAAGCCCAGGCCAGTGACGCAGTTGAAAGGCCCGACGGACTTTTTGACCCGCTGTATGCCCCCCTCAGCCGGGCGGTCATCAACGGAATCACCTTATCGGGCGCGTTCTGGGCCAGGTACTGGGGCCTGCTGTTCAACCCGCAGAAGATCTTTGATTACGCCTGCGCCAGCACGGCCCTGGCACTCGAGATCGGAAAGCTCAGCAGCCTGCCCGATGACAGCCCTACGCCGCTCAAAGGGCAGGCAAGTGGGCGCAAGCGGGCCAGCTGGAGCGTCCCCCTGCCTTTCGCCAACGTAAATGCCGTTGCCAAGGCTCATAAGACCACGACAGATGCGGTGATCCTCGCCACCCTCGCAGGCGCCATTCATCACTGCATTGCCCAAACCGACGCCTCAGCCCGGGATCTCGAGTTGCGCACCCTGATGCCGGTCAATCTGCGCAGCGGGGAATCAGACGAGGTTCTCGGCAATCGCAGCGGCCTGATTCCACTGGAGTTGCCAATCGGTATCGACACCCCGGAGGCCAGGCTGAAGGAAATTGATCGCCGCATCCGCAGCTTCACGGACGCGTACGAGGCCCAGCAGGCGTGGGGGGTGTTCAGCCTGATCGGTCAGACACCCCGTGCCGTGCAACTGCAGGTGCTTAAACTGCTGGCCAGCAAGACAAGCGCCCTGCTCTACCGGGTCCCTGCGGCACCCAAGGGGCAAACATTGTGCGGAGCCAGGATCACCGAAGAAATGTACTGGAGCCCGCCCCCCGGAGACCTGGGCGTGACAATCAGTATCGTCAATCAGGGGGAAAGCTATCAAATTGGCGTTCTGGCTGACGTTGCCATGCTGCCGGAGCCTGCAATCATCACCGATCGGCTGGGCGCCGAGCTGGCCATTCTCACCCCTGCCCGAGCACCCAAACAGCGGAAGAACTCCAAGCCAAGTGGTTAAGATCGCTCAACTCGCCCGGGGATCGAAGGCGTCACGCACGACGTCTGCAAAGAGGTTTGCTGCCAGCACCAGCACGAACATGAAGATGAAGGCCGACATCAGGCTCCACCACACCATCGGCTCCCGCGCCAGCTCCATGCGGGCCGCGTTGATCATGGTGCCGAAGCTCACCGTATTCGGATCAACGCCGATGCCCACGTAAGACAGCACCGCCTCGGCCAGCACCAGGCCCGAGAAATCCATCACCAGCGCAATCAGCACCAGGTGCATCAGGTTGGGCAGCACATGCCGGCTCAGGATGCGGGCCGTAGACACCCCGAAGGCCCGGGCCGCCTGCACGTACTCCAGCTCCCGCAGCTTCAGGGTTTCCCCCCGCAGCAGGCGGCACAGGCCAGTCCAGCTGGTCATGCCGAGAATCAGACACAAAGCCAGCAGACGGGCATCGGCCCGCTCCGCCGCAGTCTCGAACCAATGAGGGTGTGTGTCGATGACGACCTGCATCATCAGTACCGCTGCAGCAATCAGCAACACGCCGGGAATTGAGTTGAGCACGGTATATACATATTGGATGACGTCATCCACCCAACCGCCCATGTAGCCCGCCATGATCCCCAGGGCCACAGCCAGGGGCAGGGTGACCAGGGTGGTGAGCGTACCGATGACCAGTGCCGTGCGGATGCTCTTCAAGGTGAGGAAAAGGACATCCTGACCCACCTTGTCCGTACCAAACACGTGGTATTCGCCGGCGAGCACGGCGACGGGACCCGCGAGCAGGAAAACAAGCCCTAGCGTGACTAGCACCGCCCGCCACGCGAGGCCGCCCTTGCCGCGCCAGACAGCCCGCCACGCCGCCCCAAAGGGCACCTTGCGCGACATCGCCACGACCTGCACCAGACCTCCAGCGAGCAGGCACCATGCGCCTGCGGCCAGCGCCAGGCCCAGACCAATGCGGCCCAGCACATCACCGGTGTGATCCTCTTCAGGGTACTGCAGCCCGGCCCCCCCAAACTTCAGACGAGGAAACTCCCGCTGCTGGGTGCCATCGGACTTCTCGATGGTCTGCTTGGCGAAGAGCACATAAGCCAGCGGGGCCGAATACGTCTTCTCGGTCCGGGAACGCAAGGGTTCGGCGAGGGCATCAAGGGCGCTGCGCACCTCCGTCGACAGCGGCCCACGATCCGCGGTCACCTTGCCATCCTTCGCCGGCGGCAGATAGGGCCGGTAGTGAAGGCTGTCCAGGAGCCCCACCACCAGGAACAACACGAGGATGGTCAGGGAGGTCATCCCGACGGCGCTCTCGCCCACCCGCCGCCAGGCCGCCCGCATGGGCTCGCTGCGCCGCGCGCGCCACGCCGCCAGTACAATGCAGGCGATGAGACCGAACAGGAGCAGATCGGTCCACAGGAATACCGGTTGCACGTCAATCATTCCAGCTTCACCCGCGGATCAACCAGGGTATAAGAAAGATCCGTCAGGATCAGCCCGAGGATATAGAGCAGCGAGCCGATGAAGACCATCGCCCGCACCACCGGAAAATCCTGGGCATTGATCGCATCGATGGTGTAGCTGCCCAGGCCGGGAATGCCAAAGAAGGACTCGCTGATCAGGCTGCCCATGAAGAGCGACGGGATCACCACCACCACCCCGGTCAGGATGGGGATCATCCCGTTCTTGAGCACATGCCGGAACAGGGCCTGCAGCTCGGACAAACCCTTGGCCCGCGCCGTACGCACGTAGTCCTTGCCGGCCTCCTCCAGAAAGATCGTCCGGTACCAGCGGGCACTGCCGCCAAGGCCCGCGATCACCCCGATCACCACCGGCAGCACCAGGAAGCGTGACGCATCCAGCCCCCCGCCATAGCCCGAGATGGGCACCAGATGCCAGACCTTGGACACCAGCCACTGGCCGCCGATGATGTAGAAGAGGCCCGAGATCGACATCATCGCCACGCACAGCACGACCCCCTGGAAATCCAGGTAGGAGCCCCGGAAGAACACCAGCAGCAGGGCAAAGGACACCGTGACGAACAGGCCAAGGATGAAGGTCGGCACGGCGATGGCCAGGGACGGCCCCATGCGCGTGCGGATCTCGGTGGCGATGTCGCGCCCGTCGTCGGCCCGGCCGAAGTCGAAGGCGAACATGCGCAGGGATTTCTCGAAGAAGATCGTGTCGGTCAGGCTGGAAGCGCCCGCCCCCGCCGCATTGAACAGCAGAGATTTGTCGTAGCCCCGCTCCACCTTCCAGCGCTCGATGGCCTCCGGCGTCACCCGTTTGGCGCCCAGCTGCATGCGCGCCATGTCCTCCGGGGTATTGACCACGAAGAACAGGGCAAAGGTGAGCAGATTGACGCCGAGCAGGATGAGCGGCGCGTAGAGCAGTCGTCGGACGATATAGGCAAACATGGGCGCTTATCCTACATGGACAGGCGCCGATGACGAAGCCCCCAAAGCAGCCGGCATCAGCGGCGCGTGGCGCCCCCGATCAGTCCGCGCACGGCCTCCTGCAGATCAGCCGGCAGCACCACGATCTTGGCGTTGTCGGTGGAGCCCATGCGCTCCAGGGAGGCGATGTACTTTTCGCCCAGCAGAAAGAGCATCGGCGCCGTCTCGGTGCCCACCGCCGCCGTCACCCGGCGGATCGCCTCGGCCGACGCCTCGGCCAGCATCACCTGGGCGTTGGCATCCCGCTTCGACGACTCAAGCCGAGCCTCGGCCTCCAGGATCGCCGCCTGCTTGGCCCCTTCGGCCCGGGTCACAACAGCCTTGCGCTCCCGCTCGGCGGAGGCCTGCTGCTCCATGGCCTTCTGCATCGAATCCGACGGGCGGATGTCCTGGATCTCCACCGACTTCACGGTCAGCCCCCAATCCACCGCCTCGTCGGCAATGCTCTCGCGCAGACGCGCCTTGATCTTGTCCCGGTTCGACAGGGCCTCGTCCAGTTCCATCTCACCCACGATGGAGCGCAGGGTGGTCATGATCATGTTGCGGATCGCCTCGGAGAAATCGGTGACGCCATACACCGCCTTCACCGGGTCGGTCACCTTCACGAAGGCGATGGCGTTGGTGAGGATCACCGCGTTATCCCGGGTGATCACCTCCTGCTCCTGCACATCCAGGATGATGTCCTTGGTCACCAGCTTGTAGGCCACCTTGTCCAGGTAGGGAATGATGATGTTGAGGCCCGGCTTGAGGGTTCCGTAATACTTGCCCAGCCGCTCCACGATCCACTCCTCGCCCTGGGGCACGATGCGCACCCCCTTGGCGATGGTCACCACCACGAACACCAGAATCGCCAGCACCACCACCATTGCATTACTCATCGCGCGCTCCTCGAACCTGCATCACACCCGGGCAACCTTCAGGAAACTGCCCTCCACCGACACCACCCGCACCCGCTCACCGGCAGCGATTGCCTCATCCACCACGCACTCCCACTCCTCGGAACCCAGCAGTGGCTTCTGGAAACGCACCCGGCCGCGCTCGAAAGGCGCCGCCGCCTTCGCCATCAGGCCGATCTCGCCGATGGTGTCACCGTCCGACTGGCCGATTCGCGTCTTGTGATCGCCCCGCTTGAACACCCGGAACCACAGCGCCACCATGCCCAGCGATGCCAGCCCCCACAGGGCCAGCTGCAGCGTCATGCCCATGGCCGGCGCCACCAGCAGCAACAGCCCCACCAGCAATGCCCCAAGCCCGAACCAGATGATGAAGAAGGCCGGCACCGCCAGCTCCGCCACCACCAGGGCCACCCCCAGCACAATCCAGTGCCACCATTCCAGCGCCATTCCCTATCCCTTCGGTTTCCCGTTCAGTGGGCATTGTCCATACCGCCGAATCAACAGACCCGGCCATCCGCCGGAACGTTCCGGCCGTCCTTAGTATTTATTTAGGATTCACCAAGTAAAGTATTACGAAACGGGCCGCAGCGCACTGCCTAAGCTGGAGGCATCAAACCACAACGGAGAAACACCATGCCCAAGCCCACCGCCACCGCCGCCATTGCCCTTGCTCTCGGGCTGCTGTCCCTGGCCAGCAGCGCGGCCGAACCCGACCCCACCGCCCGCGGCCGCTATCTGGTCGCCATCGGCGGCTGCAACGACTGTCACACACCGGGATTCGCCCAGCAGGGCGAGGTCATTCCCGAGCAGGACCGCCTCACTGGCGCAGCCCTCGGCTTCAGCGGACCCTGGGGCGTCAGCTACCCCTCCAACCTGCGTCTGTCTGCCCATCAGGCCAGTGAGGAGGAATGGCTGGGCAAGGCCCGCCGCAATGGCTTGCCGCCCATGCCATGGACAGCCATGCAGGCCATGAGCCGGGATGACCTTGTCGCCATCTACCGCTACCTGCGCGCCCTCGGCCCAGCCGGAAACCCTGCCCCCGCCGCCATCGGCCCGGGCCAGGCGATCCCCACCCCGCACTTCGTCTTCGTTCCCCAGCCCCCCACCAGCGGCAAGACAAGCCTGCGCTGAACCCCGGCTACTCAGCGCGGGTGCTCAGCCCGCCTCCTCGACATGCAGCGTCACCGGGCGCGTCAGAGCCAGCCGGAAACGGCCGCGCCCGGTCTTCTCGATGCCCAGCCAGTCGCAGCGGTCACGCAGGCGGCGCTGCAACAGGATCAGGCGCGCCTCCAGATTGTCGGCAACCTCGGGCAAGCCCAGCGCCGGGTCCAGACGCAGCTCCCGGTTGGAAAACAGGGAGCGCCCGGTGCGCTGATGGTCGTTCAGCAACCGCCACAGGATCGCACCGGCAACCCCCTTGATCAGGTAATCGTCACCCAGGAAGACACTGCCGTCCCGGGCGTAGTGACGCACCCTCACCGCATCCCCGGCCGGCACGGGGGCCACTTCCGCCTCCTCGGGCTCGGCCGCGGCCCCCTCCACCGCCTCTGCGCACAGGCAGGCAGATGGACAGCCCGAGCGTGGCCCCCAGCGCCACCAGCGCGTCCTCTAGGTCGTATCCGAAGTGGCATTCCCGCTGGCTCTCCACATAGGCCACCGCGACCAGACGGCGGCCGGCCATGACAGGTACGGCCAGCTGGCTCGCCGGTGCGGGCAGGCCCGGCAGCGGGATCGTCGTCTCCAGGCGCCCCGCCAACCCGCCGATGGCCGCCTGATCCCGCAGCATCCGGCTGTAGGCGTACTCACTGGCCGGATACATGATGCGGATCGGCACCCGCTCCCGCGCCGCCACCCCGATCACACCCACCCCAAAGGGAATCTCCGCCCCGGCCCCGGACTGGGGATAGCCGCGGCTGGCAACGATGTACAACCGTGCAGCCGCCTCGTCCGCCATCAACAGCATCTGATGCTGCAGGTCGAAATGACGGGTCAGGCAGGTGCAGAAGCTGTCGATCAGGGCCTCCATGCTCTGGCACGCCGCCAGGGCATCCACGCTGCGGCGCAGTGCGGGCAGCAGGGCCGGCCCGCCCTCCACGGGCGGCAACTCCCGCCCGGGCACCGCCTCGATGCCCTGCACCCGATAAACGTCGGCCCCCTGCAGCCGGAACACGTCGCTCATGCCTTCGTGGGATGCGATGCCCGCCAGCTTGGCCTTCATGCGTTCAAACAAGGGGCCCTCGGTTTCCGTCCGCAGGTAACGGATGGTCAGGCGGTACCGGGCCGCGGTGTCCGGGTCCATCATCAGCACCGTGGCCACGGGGTTGGCCAGGATGTTCTCCCGGGTCTTGTTGAAGAACTGGAAGGACAGGGCCACATGCTCCGGGTCCACATACATCAGCTGCGACACGTAGGTGATGTTGGGCATCCCATCCACCCCGCAGGTGGCGATACCTGAGGGCACGATGCCCTCCAGGCAGGGGCGCAGACGGTCCAGGCTGAGGCTGCGGCTCATTCACCGGTCTCCCCGGGCCCCAGCCGTCGCCCGGCCCGTGGGCCGGGGGTCTGGGCATAGGCCTCAAGGGGCGTGAAGCTCACCGCCACCAGGTCCTCCGGTGTACAGCTCACCAGGGTTCGCACATAAGGTTCGGGCACATCCAGCGGGGCCAGACGCCGGGCAAAGCCGGCCGCGTAGGGCTGCAGCGCTGCCGCATCATCGGGCAGGGGCGGCTCGATGCGCCCGTCCCGCCCCTTCAGCTGCAGGGTCCGGTAGCTCGTGGGCTCATTGAACACCACAGCCACCCGCCCGTTTGCCGCGATGCTCGCCAGCACCGGCGTGGCCTGGGAGCGGGGCATCAGCAGCGTCACCCGGCGCCGGTCCGCCGACACCCGGCACCCCACACAGCGCACGGCCGTAGCCAGCCCACTGTCGTCGGTCCCCGCAAGTTGCAGGGAGACATGGCTGGTAATGAATTCTGCCAGGGCGGGGTCCAGAGGTTCGGGAGAGGTCATCGGAAACTCCAGCTTGTTCAACCCGGAATCTAGCCCAAAGCCCGCCCCACCGCGAGGGCGGGATGACCCGATCTGCACCCCGGCTCAGCGGAAGCGCACCCCTACCACCGGATTGCCCGGCAAGCCCTCGTAGCCCACGCGCACCGCCATGCCGGCCTTGGGCGGAATCAGCCTGGTGAACGACCCCAGGGACAAGCGCGTGCCCCGCGCCAGGGGCGTGCCCGCCGCCGCCAGATCCCGCGCCAGCCAGCTCGCCGCATTGAGGGGGTTACCCAGGGTGGCGCTGCCCATGCCCGAATCCAGCACGGCGCCGCTGCCGTCACTCAGGGTCACCGTCATTGCCGCAAAGGCCTCGGCCAGCTCGGGCGTCGCCTTCACCGGCACCGCCCTGCCCACCACCCCGGCCCGCGCCCCCACATTGATCATGGCCAGCATCGGCCCGCCGAGCTTCGACGGATCGTCCACCATCAAGTCGGGCAGCTCAATGAAGGGCGCGTAGGTCTTGAGCGCCCTCAGGGCCTCCAGCGGCGTCTGCGCCCGGGCCAGGGCCACCGGGTCGGCCACCTCCACCAGCAGGTCGGCCTCCATCACCGGCCGCGCGCCGAAGGCCGCGGGCAGCTCGGCCCCATCCGGCACCAGCATGCTGGCAAACAGCGTGCCGCGCAGGGGCGCATCGTGCTTGAAGCGCTTCTGCACCGCCGGGTTGGTCAAGCCCGCCTTGTAACCCGCCACCGGGCCAAAGTGCTGCCCCAGGAAGCGCACCACCTTGCCCTGCCCGCACAGCCCATCGGCCATGCTCATCTCCCCCGCCGGCAGCGGCACAGGCTGCCGGGCCACGATGGCCGCGGCAACGGCGGCAGCCTCCAGATCGGTGGGGCAGACGGCGTGGGCGATGGAAGGGAGGGTCAGGGCGACGAGGGAGCAAGCGGCAAGGCGGGTCATGGGAGTCTCCGTTTTTTTCGTGGGGCAGAGCGGGTGAATGCCTGCATTCATTCAGCAAGGGGGCCGGCGCAGCCTCAGGCTCATCACGCCACACGCAGCATGCTGCCTCTCACTATAGATCCGGCTAACCACTTCAAGCACCGACTTGGGTCGGAAGCGGGGGGAGTACCTGCCACGGTGGGCAGCACGTCAACCTCCTGATTGCGCAGGGTTTGGCATTCCCGGCATCCACGCCGCCAAGCCCCAAAACAAAGCCGGCCCGTCTTTCGACGGGCCGGCTTTGTTTACTACTCAGCGCAGGTGCGGGATTACTCGCCCTTGCTATGGGCCGCCAGCTTCAGCCAGGTATCCACCACGGTATCCGGGTTGAGGGAGATGGTCTGGATGCCTTCGTCCATCAGCCATTCGGCAAAGTCGGCGTGGTCGGAGGGGCCCTGGCCGCAGATGCCCACGTACTTGCCCAGCTTGTTGGCACCGCTGATGGCGAGGGACAGGAGCTGCTTGACGGCCGGGTCGCGTTCGTCGAAGGCGTGGGCCACCAGGCCGGAGTCGCGGTCCAGGCCCAGGGTGAGCTGGGTCAGGTCGTTGGAGCCGATGGAGAAGCCGTCGAAGTACTGCAGGAACTGCTCGGCCAGCAGGGCGTTGGAGGGGATCTCGCACATCATGATGAGCTTGAGATCGTTCTCGCCCTGCTTGAGACCGTGCTCGGCCAGCAGATCGACCACACCCTTGGCTTCGTCCAGGTTGCGCACGAAGGGCACCATCAGCTGCACGTTGGTGAGGCCCAGCTCGTTGCGCACCTTCTTCATGGCAGCGCATTCGAGTTCGAAGCAGTCACGGAAGCTGTGGGAGATGTAGCGGGAGGCGCCGCGGAAGCCCAGCATGGGGTTCTCTTCTTCCGGCTCGTAGATCTCACCGCCCAGCAGCTTGCGGTACTCGTTGGACTTGAAGTCGGACAGGCGCACGATCACGGGCTTCGGGTAGAAGGCCGCGGCGATGGTGGCGACGCCTT
>NZ_JBIJDC010000123.1:0-12980 GCF_044344315.1 Zoogloea sp.
TTCGTGGGTGGAGGTGGGCGGGAGGCGTCCATATCATCTTCTTTGTCGTACAACAAAGAAGAAGGTCGCCCGCCGGGGGCGAGTCCCCGGCCAATGTGACGTAGTACAACGGAAAGCCGCCCGTAAGGGCTCACCGGTTAAAGGTCGAAGGGAGCGAATCAACGACATTCGGATAAAGCCTGAAAAGCGCTTCCACCCCGGACGGCAAGGCTCTCCAAGCCCGGCGGGCCTGCCGGGGGTCGTATTTACATACCTAACGCGAACATAGCCAATGAACTCGACCCCACAGGAGCCGCCGCGCTGGTTGTCAGACGATGTCAGCCTGAGGAAAGTAGGTGCGCGATCTATTCACGCTTCACGCGCTCTCAGCCACGGGCCATGCGGCGCACCCCGGCCGCGGCGTCCACCTGACCTTCCGCGCTGAAGGCTTCCACGTTGTTCTCGATCCGGTCCGGATCATAGAGATAGTTCACCATGATCCCCAGGGACTGGCCGAAACCCTTGGCCGAGGTATCGGCCAGCCAGTTGAGGCGCTCGACCCGGGCGCCGTTGCCCAGGTGGAAGCGTGCCACCGGATCCACCGGTTTGTCGTCACGACGGGCGTTGAGCAGGTAGTGGGCGGCCAGGCGTAGCAGCGGGTCACGCAGGGCCCGGGCCAGGCTTTTCTCCTCGGCCCAGCTGCCGTCGCTGGACAGGCGCGTCCACACGCTCTCCACCTCGCCTTCGATGCCCGCGGCCACAAGCCGCTTGCGGTCGGCCTCGGTGAACACGCCGGCGGCCTCGGCCGGATTGCGCCGCACCCACGACATCAGGCCGGGAATCGGCGACAGGGTGGAGAAGGTCTTCAGCTTGGGGAAGTCCCGCTGCAGGTCTTCAACGACCCGCTTGAGCAGGAAATTGCCGAAGGACACCCCGCGCAGGCCCTCCTGGGTGGCGCTGATGGAATAGAAAATCGCGGTGGTGGCGCGGTTGGCGTCGGCCAGCGGGGCGTTGATGTCGAGCAGCTTCTGCACGTCGTCGGCCAGGGCATCCACCAGCGCCACCTGCACGAAGATCAGCGGCTCCAGGGGCATGCGCGGATGGAAGAAGGCGTAGCAGCGGCGATCCGAGTCGAGGCGGTTCTTCAGGTCGTCCCAGGAGCGGATCTCGTGCACGGCCTCGTACTGGACGAGCTTTTCCAGCAGGGCCGCGGGGGACTGCCAGGTGATGCGCTGGAGCTCCAGGAAGCCCACGTCGAACCACGCCGACAGGCGGTTTTCCAGCTCCCGGTCGAGGGGCTTGAGCAGGGGCTCGTCGGGCAGGTAGCGCAACAGGTCGGAGCGCAGGTCCACAAGAAACTTGACTCCCTGGGGGATGGCGTTGAACTGGGTCAGGATGCGCAGCCGACGGGAACGCATGGCGCCGCGCAGGCGGGCTTCCGCATCCCACTGGCCGGCGCTGCCCACGGCCGCCTGGTAGGCCGCGTGGGCCTTGGCCACACGGGCGGGGTCGGGCCCGAACTCCAGGGCGATCATCAGCAGGAAGCGCCGCCGGCCGTTGTCGTTGAGGCGCAGATAGGCCTCGGCCAGGCGCGCGGCGCGCTGGCGGGTGGACACCTCGCCGCCGCGGCTCTCGGCACATTCCTGCAGCTGCTGGCGCAGGCGCTCAATGTCCCGCTCGGAGGCTTCCCGGAGGCGCGTGTTGCCGGGTGCAACAAGGGCGCGCATTTTTGACAGGCTGCGGGCAAGCAGATCGGTGGCGGACATGGGACGGACTCCTGTACTGGGCTCAAGCCGTGATCATAAAGAGGGCGGCGCCGATTGCAGAGGCCTGCCGGCCGAATCTGCAGCCCGCGGTGTGACGTCGTCCGCAGCAGGGCAGCAGATTCGGGGTGGCCAGGTGCCTGCGGATGGCGCCGCAGTATCAAGCGCACGCAGGGTATCTGTTGTTTATATACAACTACGGTCTGGCTGGGCGGTCCGCCTGGGTGTGCGGTTGTTGCCCCGAAAGGCTTGCTGATACTGGGTTTCGGGGAGTCAATCGGGTTTTTGGGAGGGTTGCGCTGTCACAACAGTGCAACGTCACTGAAACCTGCTCTCTGTAGGTTTCGCCCTGCCTGAATCAGCTGTGGCGTGATGTGCCTTTCGAGGGCCTCGCTGTGCGCAGTGGTTCAAACAGGTGAACTTGGTCGGCCCCGCAGCAGCGGCGTGCGCCAGTCCTCAATCACAAGGAGTAACACATGCAAAAGAATCTGATCGCTCTGGCTGTTGCCGGCCTTGCTTCCACGGGTGCCTTCGCTCAGTCCAACGTGACTGTCTACGGCGTTGCCGACGCCTCCTTCGATGTGGTGCGCATCAGCGGTGACGCCAACAACGAGCTGGGCAACACGACCCGCGTGTCCACCAACTCCTCCTTGCTGGGCTTCAAGGGTAAGGAGAGCATCGGTAACGGACTGTCTGCCGTGTTTCAATTTGAAAGCGGTGTCGGCTTCGATAATGCGGGCACGCTGAGCACCAATCGTGACAGCTACGTTGGTCTTTCCGGTGGTTTTGGCACTGTTCTGTTGGGCACTTTGACAGGCCCCACCCGCTCCCTGGGCACCACTCTCGATGTGAACCCCGGTGCGACTGGCATTGGCTCAAATACCGCGCTGCTCGGCAAGCTCGGTAACCGCCTGATTGGTACCACCAGCACTACGACTGCAGGTTACGCTGGTGGTTCGACCTGTGGCCGTTCGAGCGGCTGCCAGTCAATTTTTGATAATCGCTGGAAAAATGCCATCGCTTACGTGTCTCCGAGCTTTGGCGGCGTGAGTGCGACGGTTGCTTATGTGGCCAACGAGAACAAGTCTCTTGATGGCCTCACCTCTGCTAATACTACGGGCTATGATATTGGTCTGAAGTATTCGGACGGCGCCGCCATGGCGGCTGTGACCTATAACGCCGTGTCCCTGGGTGATGCGGCTGACACTAAGGTTGCCGATTTCCGTGTTGGTGGTAGCTACAAGATTGGACCGGCCTCCTTGCGCGCCTTGTTTGATCTGACCCGCGCCGATCACTTTGGCGGCAACAAGATCACCCAGGCGGTCTATGGCCTTGGCGGCACCTTTGACGTAACCAGTGCGACCAAGCTGTTGGGCCAGGTGTACGTGGCTCGTGACGTGAAGATCAACGGTAGCAGCTCTGACGATACCGGTGCCAAGCTGTTCGAAGTGGGCGTGTTGCACAGCCTGTCAAAGCGCACCACGCTCAAGGCTACCTACGCCATGATCAACAATGATAAAGGTGCTGCTTATGACTTCGGGTTCAATGCAGCCGGAATCAATCCGGGTGCTTATAACGCCACTACTAACCCGGGTGGTCTGATCGGTGGCGCCAACGCTGTTGGCGGTACTGTCTCGGGTCTGTCCCTGGGCCTGCGTCACAGCTTCTGATCAAGACTTCATCTGAGTCAGAAACTGACGGGCACCTTCGGGTGCCCGTTTTTACTGAACTACGCCCGTCGCCGGGTTTCAGCACAACCCATGGAGGACATCATGAGCATGGAAACCGTGTATCGCTTCTTTGTAAGGCAGAAGGTCAGCACCGCTGAAGAGGCTTCCCGATCGTCGCGCCGGATCTTTCTGGCCCGGGGCTATTTGAGTGACTCGCAAGCGACCCAGCGCTATGAGGTGGTGGAGCGGCTGGAACATACGGTGCGCCGCCGCGAGTCGGCTGACTCGGCGTTGGCCGGCGGGATGCACTGACAGGTTTGTCAAAACCGTTTTGTGCTTCCCGGGGGCGTTTCCCCGGGCCGAGTGGCCCCGTGATCGGGGCCACTGTCACATTCAGTCGAGGAGATCTGCGTACTCCTTGAGGGCATCACCCTGCAGGTGGCTCCACGGAAGGGTGGCGGGCATCGGTTCGCGGGTCACGACAAGGACACAGCGCGCCGTGCCAGCGGGAGCGCTGTTCCATTTGCCGTCGAAACCGATATTGTCGTAGTCCACTGGCGTGATCTCGACGATGGCCTTCTCGTGTCTATGGACGATGCGCACCCTCAGCTTCCCTTTCTTGCCCCGCTCCGCCCGGGGCGACTCGGGCCCGTGATGGCGTTTTCGCCGTTGCAGTGGCAGATGTGGGCTTAGGTTGCGGTGGGCAGCGCGGGTGACCGTGGTGGTGGTGACGGCGCCCACCGACTTGCCGGCGCTGTCACGGGGGTGCGTGTCCGGGCGCATGCGCGTCTTCACGGCGGTCATGTAGGCCGCCATGGAGGGGGCTGAGTTGGTGGGCAGGCCACCCACCGAGTAGGTCTTGATACGGGTGTCCGGCGCTGGGTTTCCATGGTCAGCTCACCGTTTTCCGCGACCTTGTAGATGCGCGCGGCGGTCTGGGTGGTGATGCCCATGCCGTTGTCGTCAACCTTGCGTTTGACTTCCGGCTCCAGGCTGGCGCGGATACAAGCTTAATCGACCCCACGAGTGCGTCCCTTGGCCAAGTGCGGCTTCGCAGCGGTGGATCGCACTTGTTCCCCTCGGTTGTACCAGCCTTGGCTGCCATTGACCACCCGAACCACCAGCAACATCACCGGAACTTCGATGAGCACACCCACAACGGTTGCCAGTGCGGCGCCCGACTCAAAGCCGAAGAGGCTGATGGCGGCCGCCACCGCGAGCTCGAAGAAGTTTGATGCGCCGATCAGGGCTGATGGGCATGCCACGTTGTGCTTTTCGCCGACTGCCCGATTCAGCCAGTACGCCAGCGCCGAGTTGAAAAACACCTGGATCAGGATGGGGACGGCAAGCAGTGCGATGATCAATGGCTGCTCAAGGATGGCCTTGCCCTGAAAGGCGAATAGCAGGACCAGCGTTAGGAGGAGTGCTCCGATGGACCAGGGGCCGATCTTCGCCATCGTGGTATCGAAGCTGGCCTGCCCTCGGGCAAGCAGTGACTTGCGCCAGGCCTGGGCTAACACCACCGGAATCACGATGTAAAGTACCACCGACGTGAGCAGGGTGTCCCAGGGGACGGTGATCGCCGAGATGCCGAGCAGCAGGCCGACCAGCGGCGCGAAGGCAAACACCATGATCGCGTCGTTCAGCGCCACCTGTGAAAGGGTGAACAGCGGGTCGCCATCAGTCAGCTTGCTCCACACGAAGACCATGGCAGTGCAGGGGGCTGCTGCCAGCAGGATGAGGCCGGCCACATAGCTGTCCAACTGGTCTGCCGGAAGCATGGGTGCGAACAGGTTGCGCACGAACAGCCAGCCCAGGAAAGCCATGGAGAAGGGCTTCACCAGCCAGTTCACGAACAGGGTCACGCCGATGCCGCGGACGTGCTGCCTCACCTCGTGGAGCGCGGTGAAATCCACTTTCACCAGCATGGGAATGATCATTACCCAGATGAGGAGGCCCACTGGCAGATTGACCTGCGCCACCTCCAGGCGTCCTATCGTCTGGAACGCCTCTGGCGCGAGCTGGCCAAGGGCAATGCCGATGACGATGCACAGGAAGACCCACGCCGTCAGATAGCGCTCGAAGAAGCCCATCGGTTCTCTGGCGATGGACTTTGCATTGATTTCACATTGGACTGACACGCTCTGATACCTTGTTGTGGTCGGATAAAGGGAGCCTGCCTGGGTCGGAGCTCCTCACGATGCTGATGAGAACACTCCGGCGAGCTTCCGCCGGAGTAACGATAGGGCACGGTGTATAGGGCACCGACCGTGTGACGCCGTGGCAAGGTCTTGCCGCTGCGATCAGCTCTGATCGCCCTTTCGGGAAAGGTTGCCAATGTCCTTGAGCTCCTTCTGCAGGGACAGGGCATCGAGCTTGCCGATCGGAAGGCTCTTGAACAGGTCGATCCGGCGATTGAGCAGAAGCGCCGCCATTGACACGGCGTGACGCTTGGCTTCATCGTCGCCCTCCACCGCGGCCGGATCCTCAATCCCCCAGTGAGCCGTCATGGGTTGTCCCGGCCACACCGGACAGACTTCGCCGGCCGCGTTGTCACATACCGTGATCACGAAGTCCAGCTTCGGAGCGTCGGGCAGCGCAAACTCTTCCCAGTTCTTGCTCCGCAGACCTTCCGTGGGCAGCCCGCGCTGGGCCAGGAATTCGAGCACGTAAGGATTAACGGTGCCAGCCGGATGGCTTCCCGCACTGAAGGCCATGAAACGACCTTTTCCTGCAGCATTGAGGAGGGACTCGGCAAGGATGCTGCGCGCGGAGTTTCCGGTACACAGGAAGAGTACGTTCAGGATTCGGTCGGTCATGCTATTTCCCTTTCATTAATATAAACGTTTCAATTGTAGTCGAAAGATTGAAATAATGTTGTGACGTTACTGTGACAGGGGCGGAGTGCGCGTCCCGGGCGGGGTTGCCTGCGCTTGTTTGAGGATTAAAAGAAAAAAGCCCTCCACCGCGAGGTGGAGGGCCAAAGGGACCACTGAGGATGAAACGTGGGACTGACTGAGACTCAGACGGCGATTTCGCCGCCGTTGGTACGGGTGATGACCACGGTGGCCGAGCGCGGGCGCTTGGTGGAGGCGGCGTCTGTCTGGCTGGCGGGCCAGGCGCTGGTGGGGGAAGTCAGGCTGCCGTCTTCACCCGGGTGCTGGATGTTGACGAACATCGTCTTGCGATCGGGGGTCATGGCAATGCCGGTGACCTCGCAATCCATCGGGCCGACCAGGAAGCGGCGGACCGTGGCCTCGGTGGCGTTGGCACCCTTGATGGTCGGGGTGCCGCCGGCGGCGGTGGCGGCGGAGCCGTCGCCGACCTTACCGGGAACAGCGGCCAGCATCATGCAGTTGGTGACGTCGGTGTAGGCGCCGTCGTCGGTCTGGATCCACAGCATGCCGTTCTGGTCGAACCACAGGCCGTCCGGGCTGGAGAAGTCATTCACGGCGGTGAGGCCGGAGAGGTTCACGTTGGCAGCTGCAGTGGCTTCGGCGCCGAACAGGTAGATGTCCCAGGCGAAGGTGGTGGCGGCAGGATCGCCACCGGCTTCACGCCAGCGGATGATGTGACCGTTGGGGTTGCCCTTCTGGGAGGTGGTACCGCCCTTGATGTCTTCGTAGTAGCGCGGATTGGCGGTGTCGGGCTTGAGCTGGCTGCCGGTGGGGGTAGCGGTGGGGGAGACCCGGTTGCTGTTGTTGGTCAGGGTCATGTAGACCTCGCCATTCACCGGATTGACGGCACCCCATTCCGGACGGTCCATCTTGGTGGCGCCGACCACGTCGCCGGCGAGGCGGGCGTGGATCACCACGTCGGCCTGGTCGGCAAAGGCGTAGGTGGTGTTGGCGGCGGTCAGGCCGTTCTTGCCGTGGGTCAGTTCGACCCAAGTACCGGATCCGTCGCTGTTGAACTTGGCCACGTAGAGCGTGCCTTCGCTCATGTACTTGGCGCCGGCGGTGTGGCCCTTGCCCACGTCGGCGGCATCCCACAGGGCCTTGGAGACGAACTTGTAGATGTACTCGTTGCGGGAGTCATCGCCCATGTAGAACACCACCGGCTTGCCGGCCACGGCCTTGCAGGGCCAGCAGCCTTCGTGGGCAAAGCGGCCCAGGCCGGTGTACTTGACCGGCGTCGAGGACGGGTTGAAGGGGTCGATCTCGACAATCCAGCCGAAGGTGTTGAAGACGTTGCGGTAGTCCTCGGCGGCACTGGCGCCAGTGACGGAGGCGCTCCAGCGAACGAAGAGGTCGTCGCTGCCGGCGGTATCCCAGATATAGGGGCTCTTGCGGCCCTGGGTCATGCCGTAGCGGTTGAGGGCGGTGACTTCCTTGGCGCTGCGCAGGGCATTGTCGTCGGTGGCACGGCTGATCACGTTGGTGAAGTTCTCTTCACAGGTCAGGTAGGTGCCCCAGGGGGTGTAGCCGTTGCCGCAGTTGTTGTTGGTACCGCGGGTGGTGGTGCCATCCGGCGAGTACTTGGTCTGCAAAAGGGCGTTGCCACGGGCCGGGCCGCTGAAGGCCATGGGGGTGGCGGAGGTGACGCGGCGGTTGAAGGTGGAGCCGCGCACCAGGCTCATGGCGGAGCCGGAGGCGTCGCGCTTCACCTCGCAGACGCTGACGCCGTGGGCGTAGATTTCCTTTTCCACTTCGCTGGCCAGGCGGGCGGCGCCGGCAGTACGGCCAGCGGTGTGCAGGGCGTTGGGGCCGACGACGTATTCGTGGTTGACGCACAGCACGCCCCGGTCGGAGCGGGAGGCGCTGTAGGCGCCCGCATCGGACAGGCCGAAGTAGTGCATGCCGTCGTGGCCGTCGCCAACACGACGGTTGTAGGACTCGGCGCTCTCGCTGCCGTTGTCGGCCCAGGCGGCGTCGGTGAGCGTGAGGGGGTCGCCGAGGGCGTGGAGGATGCTGACCTGGTAGCCGGCGGGCACGGTGACCACGTCGTTCTTGTTCTTGGCGACGGCGTCGAAGTTCAGCGTCAGCGCGTCGTCCTTGTTATTGCTACTGCCGCCACAGGCGCTCAGGCCGATGCTGCTGAAGAGCGCAGTGGTGGAGGCGGCGATGCCACCCTTGAGTACGCCACGGCGGCTCAGGCGGGTGTCGATGATGTCCTGGATGTGGGTGTTGGTGGACGGGTTGGTGCTTTCACCATCGTTGAGCGCGGAGGTCTCTTGGGTGCTGCCGGGCAGGGTGCTCATTCTTTCGATTCTCCTAAAGGTGGGGGCCAACAAGCCAGTGATGGTGCCGCCTGCGGATGACCGTTTTATGAAGGAGATGAGACGCGGAGTAGTATTTCGGGGATGTAACGAAACTGAAACTTTTGGTGTGTAGCTTTGCGACCTGTTGAGTCTGCTGCACTGCGGCAGTCGCTTGAGATTCAAGAAAACGATTCACTTTCCCCTGTTTGGAGATGTCCATGTCCGTAGCTCACAAGGCCCTTTTTGCCGTCGCCGGTTTCGCCGTCATGACTGCCGCTCACGCCCAGTCCGGCGCTATCGTCAAGATTGACGGTTCCAGCACTGTGTATCCCGTGACCGAAGCCGTCGCCGAAGACTTCCAGAAGGCCGCCAAGGGCGCCGTGAAGGTGACCGTCGGCATCTCCGGTACCGGTGGTGGTTTCAAGAAGTTCTGCCGCGGTGAGACCGATATCTCCAACGCCTCCCGCCCCATCCTGAAGAAGGAAATGGATGAGTGCGCCAAGCTGGGTATCAAGTACTACGAGCTGCCGGTGGCCTTTGATGCGCTGACCGTGGTGGTGAACCCGAAGAGCAAGATCACCCAGCTGACCGTTGAGCAGCTGAAGAAGATGTGGGAGCCCGCCGCCCAGGGCAAGGTCATGAACTGGAGCCAGGTGGATGCGTCCTTCGCCGATGCGCCGCTGAAGCTCTTCGGTGCCGGTTCCGATTCGGGCACCTTCGACTACTTCACCGAAGCCGTGAATGGCAAGTCCAAGGCCTCCCGCGGTGACTTCACCGCCTCCGAAGACGACAACGTGCTGGTTCAGGGCGTGTCCCGCGACGTCAATGCGCTGGGTTACTTCGGCTATGCCTACTACTATGAGAACAAGGCCAAGCTGAAGGCCGTTGCCATCGTCAATTCGAAGGGCAAGGCTGTGCTGCCCTCCGAGCAGACCGTGATCGACGGTTCCTACAACCCGCTGGCCCGTCCGATCTTCATCTACGTCAATGAGAAGTCCTACGACAAGCCGGAAGTGCGTCAGTTTGTCGAGTTCTACATGAAGAACGGTCCGAAGCTGGCTTCCGAAGTCAAGTACGTGCCGCTGCCCGCCAAGGCTTACACGGGCAACATGGAGCACTTGGCCAAGAAAAAGCTGGGCACCGTGTTTGGTGGTGAAGCCGAAGTCGGCGTGACCATCGACGAGCTGCTGGCCCGCGAAGCGAAGATGTAATTTCGGTGTTGTCTTCTACCCCCGGTGGCCTTCGCCATCGGGGGGATTTACCTTGGAGAGGCCCGTGAATTCGACCCACGCCTTGTCGTCCTCGATGAACACCATGCAACCCACTACCGTCAGTGATCGCCTGGCCCGTAATGTCAGCCGGAACGTGAAGGAGCGCGCCATCGAGTTGGTGCTCTTCGCCGCCGCGCTGGTATCCGTGTTGACCACCGCCGGGATCATCTGGGTGCTCGTTTCCGAGTCCTATCATTTCTTCGAGCATGTGCCGATCAGTGACTTTCTGACCGACACCATGTGGACGCCGCTCTTCTCCGAGCCGCGCTACGGGATCATGCCGCTGCTACTCGGCACCGTCACCACCTCCCTGGTGGCACTGGTGGTTGCGATCCCCCTGGGCACCATCATTGCCGCTTACCTGTCCGAATTTGCCTCGCCGCGGGTCCGGGAGACGGTCAAGCCCTTCCTTGAACTGCTGGGCGGCATTCCGACCATTGTCTACGGCTACTTCGCCCTGACCGTGGTGACCCCGCTGCTGCAGGCCATCTGGCCCGAGCTGCCTGGTTTCTCTATGCTGTCGGCCGGCCTGGTGATGGGTATTGCCATCGTCCCCTACATCAGCTCCCTGACCGAAGACGCCATGCGTGCCGTGCCCATGAGCCTGCGCGAAGGGGCTTACGGCATGGGCAGTACCCGCTTCCAGACCGCCATCCGGGTTGTCATTCCGGCTGCGCTGTCGGGTGTGCTGTCGGCCTACATCCTGGGCATCTCCCGGGCTGTGGGCGAGACCATGATCGTGGCAGTGGCGGCGGGCATGCAGCCCAACTTCACGATGAACCCCGCAGAGCCGGCCCAGACCATCTCGGCCTACATCGTGCAGGTTGCCCTGGGCGATCTGCCCCACGGCTCCATCGGCTATCAGTCGATCTTTGCGGCCGGCCTGAGCCTGATGCTGATGACCCTGTTCTTCAACATCCTAGGCCACGTCATCCGTCGTCGCTATCGCGAAGCCTACTAATCGGAGTTAATCATGCAGGCAAACGAACTTGCCAAGATCCGCAGCATCATCGGCTCGAACAAGCGCTTCGACCTGATGTTCGCCATTGCCGGCTTCCTGGCCCTGATGGTGGGTGTGATGGCCTTTGTGGCCCTCTTTGGCGAAATGCTGGCCAATGGTGGCGGGCGTCTCAACCCGGACTTCTTCAGCAGCTTTCCGTCCCGTCGCGCTGAGAATGCCGGCATCCTGTCCGCCTGGGTCGGTTCCGTGCTGGTGATGATCGTCACGGCGCTGTCGGCCATCCCCCTGGGTGTCGCCGCCGGGGTGTATCTGGAGGAATACGCACCCAAGAACTGGATGACCGATCTCATCGAGATCAACGTCACCAACCTCGCTGGTGTGCCGTCCATTGTCTATGGCCTGCTGGCCCTGGGGGTGTTTGTCTACACCTTCGGCTTCGGCCAGAGCATCCTCACCGCCGGCCTGACCCTCGGCCTGCTGATCCTGCCGGTGGTCATCGTGTCCACCCGTGAGGCCCTGCGCGCCATCCCCATCCACATCCGGGAAGGGGCTTACGGCGTCGGTGCCACCCAGTGGCAGGTGGTGAGCGATCACCTGGTGCCCTATGCCACCCCGGGCATCATGACCGGCGTGATCATCGGCATGTCCCGCGCCATTGGCGAGACCGCACCCATCATCACCATCGGTGCGCTGACCTTCATCGCCTTCCTGCCGCCGTCGCCTGTTACCGACGTGGCACCGTACTTCAACTTTGAATGGTTGTGGTCGGGCTTCACGGTGATGCCGATTCAGATGTTCAACTGGACGTCGCGCCCCGAAGAGGCCTTCCAGCAGAACGCAGCGGCCGCCGGCCTGATCCTGGTCCTGATGACCCTCATGATGAACGCCATCGCCATTTGGCTGCGCTATCGCCTGCGCAAGAGCATCTCCTGGTAATCCCAGTCCAGCCATCGGCACCCATTCCTTCAGGCAATCGAGATCAACTTATGACCACCCCTGATCAGAATCTTCCCATCAAGGCCTTTACCCGGGATTTCAACTTCTACTACGGGAGCTTCCAGGCCCTCAAGTCGATCAACCTGCCGGTCGTCGAGAAGCACGTCACCGCGCTGATCGGGCCCTCGGGCTGTGGCAAGTCCACCCTGCTGCGCTGCTTCAATCGCATGCACGATCTCTATCCGGGCAACCGCTACGACGGCGAGATCGTTCTCAACCCTGACAACACCAACATCCTCGATCCCAAGGTGGATCCGATCGAGGTGCGCATGCGCGTCGGCATGGTCTTCCAGAAGCCCAACCCCTTCCCCAAGTCGATCTACGAGAACGTGGCCTACGGCCTGCGCGTGCGTGGCGAGAAGAGCCGCTCCACTCTCGACGACAAGATCGAGGACGCCCTGCGTGGTGCGTCCTTGTGGAACGAGGTCAAGGATCGCCTCAACAAGCCGGCCACGGCCCTGTCGGGCGGTCAGCAGCAGCGTCTGTGCATTGCCCGCTGCCTGGCCACCGACCCCGAGCTGCTGCTGTTCGACGAGCCGACCTCCGCCCTCGACCCCATTGCCACCGCCAACATCGAAGAGCTGGTGACCCAGCTGCGTGACCGGGTGACCATCCTCATCGTCACCCACAACATGCAGCAGGCGGCTCGCGTGTCCCACTACACCGCCTACATGTATCTGGGTGAAGTGGTGGAGTACGGCGTCACCGACGAGGTCTTCCTGCGTCCCAAGAAGAAGGAAACCGAGGACTACATCACCGGCCGTTTCGGCTGATACCCGCGCGCCCCGGAAGCCGAAACGGTTTCTGGGGTGGGTGTGATGGATGTGTCAAAGGACACCTGTCTTTTACCAGACAGGTGTCTTTTTTTGTTTTTAGCGGGTCGAAGGCGCGGCGTCTGCGCGGCGCCTCCTGTGGGGTCGAATTCATCCTATTTCCCTCGCTTGTCCTCCCCGAACCAAACGCAAACCCAATGCTGACGCGGGTTTGCCCTCCAGGCCGGATCACCCGATGGGTGAAGCGGGAGGGGTTTATAGGACGCGCTGAGGGCGGCTGGAGGGACTGTGGGGGCGACTTCAGTCGCCCGCGGACGTGGGTGCATGGGGAGGCGGGGGTGGACGGCCGGGGGGGGGGGAGGAATAG
>NZ_JBIJDC010000184.1:0-3763 GCF_044344315.1 Zoogloea sp.
GGGTGTCGGCACCGGCGAAGGAGCGGTCGGTGACCAGCACGGCGTCGTCTGCACCAAAGGAGATGCACTTCTTCAGGGCGTCCTCGGCCTGGGGCGGGCCCATGCACAGCATGGTCACCTTGCCGCCGAACTTGTCCTTCAGGCGCAGGGCTTCTTCCAGGGCGAACAGGTCATAGGGATTGACGATGGCCGGTACGCCCTGGCGCATGATGGTGTTGGTCACCGGATGGACGCGGATCTGCGCCGAATCCGGAACCTGTTTGATACAGACGACGATGTGCATGGCGGCTGTCCTGTCGGGTTAGGTGGCGGAGGGGAGGGTGGCGCGTAGGCTGTCGAGGCTGACCTGCTGGCGGCCGTCGGTGTCCTGGAACACCTTGAACACCTTTTCCTGGGCCGGGGTGGAGCGCACAAAGTCTTCGTAGGCGGCGACCAGGTGGCTGCGGTAGCGACCGAACAGCTCGCTGCCCGACAGGGTGCTCAGGTCGGCGTCCCGGCGCAGGTACTGATAGAAGCGCTTGAGGATGTGCAGCCGGCTCACATGGACCACCTTCTGGTCGAAGGGCACGGCAAAGAAGTGGAGGAATTCCTCTGCGGAGGAGAGCTTGGCGAGTTCGCCGGTCAGTTCGTTCATGGCGTCAGGCTCCTGGTGCGTTGTGGGCGGTGGCCTTCCAGCTACCGTCAAAGGTGGGTTGCGAGCAGGTGTCGTCGCAGGTGCGACAGGCGCCTTCGGCGGTGGTGGGTTCGCCCTTGAGGCTGGCGATTTCCCGTTCCATCTGGGCGATCCGGTCGAGCAGGCAGCCAATGGCCTTGCCAACCGGGTCGGGGATCTGGTGGTGGTCCAGGTCGATGCCGTGGGCGATGCGCCGGCCTTCCATGGGCAGTACCATGCGCCCCGGGATGCCGACCACGGTCATGCCGGGGCGCACGGCGTCGATGACCACCGAGTTGGCCGCCACCCGGGCGTTGTCGCCCACGGTGATGGGGCCGAGGATCTTGGCGCCGGCGCCCACCACCACCCCGTTGCCGAGGGTTGGGTGGCGCTTGCCCGGGTTCCAGGTGGTGCCGCCCAGGGTCACGCCGTGATACAGCGTCACGTCATTGCCGATCACCGCCGTCTCGCCGATCACCACGCAGGCGCCGTGATCGATGAAGAAGCGGCGGCCGATGACGGCCCCCGGGTGGATGTCCACATTGGTTACGAAGCGCGCCAGGAAGGACAGGGCGCGGGCGGCGTAGCGCCAGTCGGCGCGCCACAGGCGATGGGCGACCCGGTAGAGCATCAGGGCCTGCACACCGGGGTAGATGGTGAGCAGCTCCAGGGTGTTGCGGGCGGCCGGGTCGCGGGCAAAGACGCAGGCCACGTCCTCGCGCAGGGTGCTGAAGAAGCCCGGCGTGGCGCCCTCGGTGGCGACGCTGTCGGCGAGGATCTTCATGTCGGGTTCCCTGGGGCTCATGATGCGCTGCCCTCACAACGGCTGACTTCGAGGAGGAAGCGCGCCAGCTCTCCGGCGGAAGGGGAGCGCTTGGTGCAGGTGGCGTGGTCGCGGATGCGTTCGAGCAGGCTGTGGGCCTCGTGGTCGGACACCAGCACGCCGAGCTGGGCGTAGGCGGCAATCACCGCCCGGGAGCCGGAGTGCTTGCCCAGCACGGTGCGGTGGCTGCGCCCCAGCTCGGCCGGGTCGAAACCCTGGTAGGTGCGCGGGTCCTTCAGCAGGCCGTCCACGTGCAGGCCGGCCTCATGGGTGAATACGGCCTCGCCGACGATGCTCTTGTTGGCGGCGACGGCGCGCCCGGAGGCTTCGGCAACCAGGGCCGAGATGGCCGGCAGGGTGTGGGTGTCAATACCGCAATCGATACCGTGCAGGTGGCGCAGCCCCATCACGATCTCTTCCAGCGGCGCGTTGCCGGCGCGCTCGCCGAGGCCATTGACGGTGGTGTTGGCGTGGGTGGCACCGGCCCGGAAGGCCGCCAGGGTGTTGGCCGTGGCCAGGCCCAGGTCGTCGTGGGCGTGCATCTCGATGTCGATGTCCACCCGGCGGCGCAGGGCGGCGATGGCGTCGTGGGTGGAGAAGGGATCGAGGATGCCGAGGGTGTCGGCGTAGCGTACCCGTGTGGCACCGGCCCGCTGGGCGGCCTCGGCAACCTGGGCGAGGAAGGATGGGTCGGCGCGGGACGAGTCCTCACAGCCCACCGACACGGCGTAGCCCATGTCGCGGCCCTGGCGCACGTAGCGCCCCACCCGTTCCAGCACCCATTCGCGGCTGCGCTTGAGCTTGGTGGTGATGTGGATGTCGGACACCGGGATGGAAAGGTTGAGGGTGTCCACCGGGCACTGGCGGGCGGCGGCCAGATCGGTGTCGGTCATGCGACACCACACCATCAGGCTGGCCGGCAGGCGCATGCGGGCGATCTCGCCGATGGCCTCGATCTCCACCGGCCCCATGGCCGGAATGCCGATCTCCATCTCCTGGACACCGACATCGGCGAGGGCCTGGGCGATGGCACATTTCTCCTCGACGGTGAAGGCCACGCCAGCGGTCTGTTCGCCGTCGCGCAGGGTGGTGTCGTTGATGGTAGGCAGCGGGTTCATGGTCGGTGGTGTCCTTTCACTACCTGACCAGCAAAGGCCGTGCCATGTGCGGGATTGTTATTTATATTGCTGATTTTTAAGTGATTTTTGTTTTTGGGTGGTGCCTCGGAAAACGAGGAAAAGCGCGGCTGTCGCCTTTGTCGGATTTCGCACAGGTAGGGACGGGGGGCTGTTGTGGGGTCGAGTTCATTCGCCCCCACGGGGAGGATGGGGCTTGGCGTGATCGACGCGCGATGGGCGACTGAAGTCGCCGCTACAGGGGGAGACCGTATCGACCGTCAGACGACGCGTCGAACTGAGGAAAGCAGGATGAGCTCGACCCCACAGGAGAGGCCGCACCGGCCGGGCTGCAGGGTGTTAACATGCAGTGGCATCTTTCTTCATCCATTTGTTCTCTTGCTCAGGGGGGTTGTTCATGAAGATCAATACAAATGTTTCCAGGTTGGCGGCGGGAGTGGTGTTGGCGGCGGGGCTTCCCGTCCCGGCCTTTGCCCAGGTGATCGTTTATGGGCCGGCCGCTACGTCCGTGCCGACCCTGTCCCAGTGGGGCATGCTGATTCTGGCGGTGCTGTTGGCGATGGCTGCGGTCTACACGACGCGCAAGTCGGGCAACCGGCTGCTTTCGGGGCTGCTGGCAATATTGGCCCTGGGTGTGGGGGTGCAAGGTACGCCGGTGGGGAGCGTGCAGGCTGTTTCCGTGCCGACGATGGTGGTGAATACCGGCGGGACCATCGATCTGAGTGAGTATGGGCCGTCGATCATCGACGTTCCCATCAATGGCCACCCTTCCATCCCGATGCGGATTCTGAACGTGACGCCGCCGAGTGCGGCGACAACCCTCAACCCGACTTGCGCCGTGGGCTTGGTGGTGAACGTCGGTCAAACCTGCTACTACACCGAGCCCGTGGCTCCGGCTCCGTGACAAGGGTGCCGGAGCAGTTCATCGGCGCATTGTCCTGAAATGGGAGAGCGCGCATGTGTTTCGCACGCGCGCTCCCCATCCATCCCTTGCGTCCCTCGGGTATTCTCCAGAATCCGGTTCGACGCAGCACCGCAATTGCCTGCAAGCCGTGATGTGACTTCAGGCGGAGAAACGCCGCTGGAAGGAGGTCTTCCTCCGTCCAGCGGCGTTTCGTTTGGCGTGACCCGGCTGGCGCCGGCCCTCAGCCG
>NZ_JBIJDC010000124.1:0-12861 GCF_044344315.1 Zoogloea sp.
CGGGCGGGGAAGTCCGGCGCGGCTGTCTGAGCCCGAAGGGCGAGTTCCGCGCCGGCCGCCTGCTGGGAGCAGCGCAGGGCAGTCATTCGCGCAGCGAATGACCGGGGCGGCCGGGTCGCCTTTCTTGCCTTCTTCTTTGGCGAAGCAAAGAAGAAGGTCGCCCGCCGGGGCGAATTCCCGGCCAACGTAACGCCACGCAACGGAACGCCCGTAAGCAAGAGCTCAAGCCTTACCTGTCGAAGCGAAAGCGCTTTCCACACTTAACGAGAACATAGCCAATGAATTCGACCCCACAAGAGAAGCCGCGCCCGCCGGGGCGAGACCTGGCCGACCGCTCGCCACACGGCGGAAAACCAAAGGTGCTGTGGCGAGCCGAGGCTGTCAGACGACGTCAAACTGAGGAAAGCAGGGTAAATGCTCTTCATCACCTGATGGGCAGCCGTGGGCTGTTCCTATCGGTTGTCGACCCGGTACATCTTGGCCGGATTCATCTTCATGCCCCAGGGCAGGCCGCTGTTCTGCCAGCCATTCACCAGCCGGAAGCCCGCCTGGGGGCCCTCCTTGATGGCCGAGCCCTGGAAGCCATTGATCACATAGCGGGCATTGGGAAAGCCATTGGCCCGGAGGAAGGCTGCACTGGGTTCACCCCGCTCGCTGCCTGAACGGCACAGGGTGATCACCTCGGCATCCATGCCCAGGCCGCGTTTCTCCAGCTCTGCCTTGATCTGCCTGGCGAAGTCCGGGTTCTGGCTCAGCTTGAAGACCCCGCGCTTGTCGTCCCAGGCGCTGCGGTCCACCATCAGGAAGGGCACATTCACATGAACCGCGTCGGTGAAACCGACAAACATGATCTCGACCGGATCGCGCACATCCACAAACAGCATCTTCTGGTCGGCCTGCTGTGTCCGCGCATAGACCTCGGCGGCCGGAATGGCAATATCGACCGCCTGGGCCGAAATGGCCAGCAGGCCCAGTGAAGCAGCAATGATCAAACGTTTCATGATGTCTCTCTCCAAGAGGTTCATTTGAGTCCGATGGCCTGCTTGAGCTGGCCGGCGTTGTGGGCGTACTCGATGGTGGCGACCTTTCCGTCGGCCAAGCGCAGGATGGTCGCCGCCCCTTTCTGACGGGGCAGGTCAGCCAGCTGTGTCGCGTCCCGCCCAAGCCCGATCGCGAAGGGCATCTCCCGCAGCGCCGGCAGCGCGAACATCCGCGTGACCAGGGCAGGCATTGCGCTGATGTCGGCGAAATAGACCGCATTGAGGGTGCCAAGCACCCCGGCTGGCTGCGCAGCCAGCACTTCGTTGATCAGGTCGTTGGCAGCCTTGTCGGCCGCGAACAGGACGATCCGCGTGTCCGCACGCGTCGATACCGTCTTGCCATGTTGATCCTCGAGGCTAAGCGGCGGGAAGGATGTTCCGGGAACCAGGGGTGCAGCACCAGCGGCCAATGGCAGTATCAGGACGACGAGCCCTGCGAGCAGGCGGGACCGTGTTGACCTCTTGAGTTGCATGCTTCTTCCTTTTTTCTCTGTTGCAGTTGAGCTTTCAGTGCCCCATGCAGATCGCCACGACGCTGCAGGAGAATTTCATGGTTGGCCGTCAGGGGATCAATGAAGGGCTTTCAGGATGGCGGCAACCAGCAGCGCCAGCAGGCAGGTCCAGCCCGAAAACAGCCATCGCCAGACGGGTTTGACGGGGATGAAGCCCACGCCGCGCACGAAGCCGACGCTCATGGCGACAAACAGGGCCAGTGCCAGTCCGTGGTCGGCCTGCGCCTTCGAGTTGGCAAACAGGAGGGGGTACAGGGTACCGGCGAGCATGATCAGCAGGGCGATCAGGAGGCTGGGCAAGTGCCCCCGGCTTGAATGCGGTTCGGCGGGGACTTCCGCTACTTCTGTGGGTTTCATGTTCAGCACGATATCTCAAATATTAGATTTTACTAATCAATGATCGTGCCAATTTTGATGCTCTGAATAATTTCCAGTAAATCAAATACCTGAGAGTCTTGGCAGACGATCCGGGGCAGCCCCTATGCCAAAGTGGCAGTGGTGTTACTGCCATTCTGGTGCCTTCTGGCAGACACTCTGGGCCCGTATAGTCTGAGCCGATCCCTAGCATCAATTGAACTAATGGGCGCTGATGTATTCTGTTTGAACGGTTGGAACGCCTGCTGTACCAAGGCGTATCGGATGGGGATCTGCGACTGGCCGGATCCCCATGGGAGGGAGCGCCGGACCCGGGCTATACCCAGGAGGTCGGACTTCAGCGGCGCAGCAGCGAACTCAAACACGCCAGAACAACAGGAGACGGAGATGAACGCAAACAACACGAAAACGGCGGGTCAATGCCCGGTGATGCACGGTGGCAATACGGCCGTTGGCAACTCGAACATGGACTGGTGGCCGAAGGCCCTGAATCTCGACATCCTTCATCAGCACGACAGCAAGACCAATCCGCTGGGGGCCGGCTTCAATTATCGTGAAGCGGTCAAGACGCTGGACGTGGATGCACTCAAGAACGACCTGCGCGCGCTGATGACCGACAGCCAGGACTGGTGGCCGGCTGACTGGGGCCACTACGGCGGCCTGATGATCCGCATGGCCTGGCACGCGGCGGGCTCCTACCGGGTGGCCGATGGCCGCGGTGGTGCCGGCACAGGTAACCAGCGCTTTGCCCCCCTCAATTCCTGGCCCGACAACGCCAACCTGGACAAGGCGCGCCGCCTGCTGTGGCCGATCAAGCGCAAGTACGGCAACAAGCTCAGCTGGGCTGACCTGATCGTGCTGGCGGGCAATGTGGCCTATGAGTCCATGGGCCTCAAGACCTTCGGCTTCGGCTTCGGTCGCGAGGACATCTGGCACCCCGAGAAGGACACCTACTGGGGTTCCGAGAAGGAATGGCTGGCGCCCAGCGACAACGCCAACAGCCGATACTCCGGCGAGCGGGACCTGGAGAACCCCCTCGCCGCCGTGATGATGGGCCTCATCTATGTGAACCCGGAAGGCGTCGACGGCAAGCCCGATCCGCTCCGGACGGCGCAGGATGTGCGCGTGACCTTTGCGCGCATGGCCATGAATGACGAGGAAACCGTCGCCCTGACCGCGGGTGGCCATACGGTCGGCAAATGTCACGGCAACGGCAGCGCCGCCAATCTCGGCCCGGCACCGGAAGCCGCGGACGTGAATGAGCAGGGCCTGGGCTGGAACAACCACACCACCCGCGGCGTCGGCCGCGATACCGTGACCAGTGGCCTCGAAGGCGCTTGGACCACTCATCCGACCCAGTGGGACAACGGCTACTTCACCCTCCTCCTCAATTACGACTGGGCGCTGACGAAGAGCCCGGCCGGCGCCTGGCAGTGGGAGCCGGTCAACATCCGAGAAGAAGACAAGCCGGTGGACGTGGAGGACCCGTCGATCCGCCACAACCCCATCATGACCGACGCCGACATGGCCATGAAGATGGACCCGGAATATCGCAAGATCTCCGAGCGCTTCCACCAGGACCCGGCCTACTTCTCGGAAGTCTTTGCCCGCGCCTGGTTCAAGCTGACCCACCGGGACATGGGCCCCAAGGCCCGCTACATCGGCCCGGAAGTGCCCCAGGAAGACCTGCTCTGGCAGGATCCAGTGCCGGCCGGCCGGACCGACTACGACGTGGCTGCGGTGAAGGCGGCCATTGCCGCCAGCGGGCTCCCGGTGAGTGACCTGGTTGCCACCGCCTGGGACAGCGCCCGCACCTTCCGCGGCTCGGACATGCGCGGCGGCGCCAACGGTGCGCGCATCCGCCTCGCTCCCCAGAAGGACTGGGAAGGCAACGAGCCGGCCCGTCTGGCCAGGGTGTTGGCAGTCCTTGAGAAGATTGCTGCCGACAGCGGCGCCAGCGTGGCGGATGTGATCGTGCTGGGTGGCAATGTGGGCGTCGAGCAGGCTGCCAAGGCTGCAGGGGCCGACATCAGCGTGCCCTTTACGCCGGGCCGGGGCGATGCCACCGATGCCATGACCGACGCAGAATCCTTCGACGTGCTGGAGCCGGTTCACGACGCCTACCGCAACTGGCTCAAGAAGGACTACAAGGTCAGTGCCGAAGAACTGATGCTCGACCGGACCCAGCTCATGGGGCTCACCGCCCACGAGATGACGGCGCTGGTGGGCGGCATGCGTGTGCTCGGCACCAACCACGGCGGCAGCCGCCACGGGGTGTTCACCGATCGGGTGGGGGCGCTGACCAATGACTTTTTCGTCAATCTCACCGACATGGCCTACACCTGGAAGCCGGCCGGCCGGAACCTTTACGAGATCGTCGAGCGCAAGACCGGCGCAGTGAAGTGGACGGCCACCCGCGTCGATCTGGTCTTCGGCTCAAACTCGGTGCTGCGTGCCTACGCCGAGGTGTATGCCCAGGATGACGGCAAGGAGAAGCTTGTCCATGACTTCGTTGCCGCCTGGACCAAGCTGATGAACGCAGACCGCTTCGACCTGGCCTGATCTCGACCGTCCGGCAACAAAGCCCCCCACCATGCTTTGCATGGCGTGGGGCTTTTTACTTGCAGTGGCCCCGGTGATCAATGCCCCTTTGCCGAGACAGCTCTGCGGCCGTCTGCATGTTCAGCCCACAGTGCATTGAGAATCGCTAGGAAGACGGCAAAGCCGATGCCCAGAACCCAGGTGAAGTACCACATGTCATTGACTCCTTGGAAAGCAGCTTAATAGGCCGAGTGGCTGTTCTCACGCACGTAGGCGGCGGTGACCTTGCCCCCCATCACCCGGTAGGCCCAGCTTGTGTAAAGGATGATGATCGGCATGAAGATCAGCGTGGCCCACAGCATGATGCTGAGGGTCAGCTGGCTGGAGACGCTGTCCCACACCGTCAGGCTGGCGCGCGGGTCGAGGGACGACGGCATGATGAAGGGGAACAGGGCTGCGCCAGCGGTACCGATGACGCCAACGATGGCCAGCGCCGAGGCCCAGAAGGCCGCCATGCTGCGGCCCGAACGCGCCAGCGCCTGGGCAGCAAACACACCCACGACGCCGAGGGCAGGCAGAAGCAGCGTTGCAGGATAGGTCCGATAGTTGGCGAACCAGGCGCCCGCCTCCCGGACCACAGTCTTGGCCAGGGGGTTGGGCAGCGCCCCGCCCTCAACGGCCGACTGGATGACATAGCCGGGAATCTCCATCCACAGCCAGACGCCGGCGGCAACAAAGCTCAGCACCATCAGCCCGCCAAAGAAGCCGGCGGCCCGCAGTGCCCGCCACTGGATCTCGCCCTGGGTACGGTGCACCAGGTAGATGGCGCCATGGAAGGTGATCATGGCCGTGGACACGACCCCGCAGAGCAGCGCAAAGGGGTTGAGCAAGGCCCAGAAACTGCCGGAGTAGGTGGACACCAGGTGGTCGTCGAAGCTGAAGGGCACACCCTGGAACAGGTTGCCGAAGGCCACACCGAAGATCAGCGGCGGCACCGCCCCACCGACGAACAGGCCCCAGTCCCAGGTCTTGCGCCAGGTGGGGTTGCTGATCTTGCTGCGGTAATCAAACCCCACCGGGCGGAAGAACAGGGCCCACAGCACGGCCAGCATGGCCCAGTAGAAACCCGAGAAGGCGGTGGCATAGACCAGCGGCCAGGCGGCAAAGATGGCGCCACCGCCGGTGATGAACCACACCTGGTTGCCGTCCCAGTGGGGACCGACGGTGTTGATGACTACCCGCCTCTCGGTGTCGTCCTTGCCGACAAAGGGCAGCAGCGTGCCAACACCCATGTCGTGGCCATCCATGATGGCGAAGCCCACCAGCAGTACGCCGACGAGCAGCCACCAGATCAGTTTGAGGGATTCATAGTCGAGCATTTTGCGTGTCCTCGGTTCAGGCGTGGGCCTCGTTGGCGTAGCGGCCGGTGCCCAGGCTGCCCGGGCCCTGCTTGGCAAACTTGATCATCAGGTACATCTCGACCACCAGCAGCACGGTGTAGAAGCCGACGAATCCGGCCAGGGAGCCGTAAAGGCTCTCCACACTGAGGGTGGAGACGGAGAGATGGGTGGGCAATACGCCGTAGATGGTCCAGGGCTGACGCCCGTACTCCGCCACGAACCAGCCGACCTCGCAGGCGATCCACGGCATGGGCAGGGAGTACAGGGCCGCGCGCAGCAACCAGGGCTTGTCGGCAAAGTCGCCCTTCACCGAATGCCACAGGGCCAGGCCGAAGAGCAGCAGCATCGCAAAGCCCAGGGCCACCATCAGGCGGAAGCTCCAGAACATCGGCGCGACGCGGGGAACGGTGTCATTCACGGCCTTCTCGATGATCTCGGGCGTGAGCTGGTCAAAGTGGCTGACGTACTTCTTCAGCAGCAGACCAAAGCCCAGGTCCGCCTTGTGCTCCTCGAATTCGCGGCGGGCGGCTTCGTCATTCTGGTCGCGGCGCAAGGCATCAAGGGCCGTCACCGCCTCGATACCGGAAACGATGCGCTCCCGGTTCTTTGCCTTGATCTCCTTGATGCCGGGAATCTGCTTGTTCAGGGAGCGGGTGCCGATGATCCCCATCACCCAGGGAATCTCGATGGCGAAGTCGTTCTTCATTTCCGCTTCGTTCGGGATGGCGATGAGGTTGAAGGGTGCGGGGGCCGGTTCGGTCTCCCACATGGCCTCCATGGCGGCCAGCTTGGTCTGCTGGGCCTCGCCCACCGTGTAGCCCGATTCGTCGCCGAGGACGATCACCGAGCACACGGACGCAAAGCCGAAGGCGGCGGCGATACCGAAGCTGCGCCTGGCAAACTCCACGTCGCGACGACGCAGCAGGTACCAGGACGAGATCGACAGCACGAACATGGCACCGGTGACATAGCCGGCCGATACCGTATGCACAAACTTGGCCTGGGCGTCCGGATTGAAGACCACGGCCCAGAAGTCGGTCATCTCCATGCGCATGGTGACGTAGCTGAACTCGGCGCCCACCGGGTTCTGCATCCAGCCATTGGCAATCAGGATCCACAGGGCCGATAGGTTGGTCCCCACCGCCATCAGCACCGTCACCAGCAGGTGTTGCCGGCGCGACAGGCGATCCCAGCCAAAAAAGAACAGGCCGATCATGGTCGATTCAAGAAAGAAGGCCATCAACCCCTCGATGGCCAGCGGTGCACCGAAGATGTCCCCCACGTAGTGGGAGTAGTAGGCCCAGTTGGTGCCGAACTGGAACTCCAGGGTGATGCCGGTGGTGACACCCAGGGCAAAATTGATGCCGAAGAGCTTGCCCCAGAAGCGGGTCATGTCCTTGTAGAGGGGCTTGCCGGTCATCACATACACCGACTCCATGATCACCAGCATCCACACCATGCCGATGGTCAGGGGAACAAACAGGAAGTGGTACAGGGCGGTGGCGGCAAACTGCAGCCGGGAGAGGTCGACCAGTTGTTCACTGACCATGGGGGGCTCCTTGGACGACGGGGTTGGGGGCGAACTGCCTGGACAGCGCTGCCGGATCGACCTGCATGCCGCTGTCGCGCACGAAGAACCACCACAGCGCAAACAGGGCAATCAGCTTGATGACAAGCACCCAGCCCAGGTGGCGTCGCAGGAGAGAGTCGGATGAGGTCACGGTTCTGGCAGTCTGATGAAATATCAGTCATTACTAATCAAGAGCCGTGCCACCCCGTCGTCTTCGGAAAATTCCTTTATTGACCAATGTCTTGATCTAAAAATGGATGGGACTTCGAGGACGCCGGTTTGACCGCCAGATACCGCCATGGCAGTATTTGGCAGCAAAACTGCCACCCCCTCCCCCATGACCAATCGGCTCCGCCCCCTGCCCGAACTGGTCTCCTTCCTGGAGACCTTGCCCGAGCCCCACATCCTGTGCGACCGCAGTTACCGCATCCTGGCGGCCAATGCCGCCTACCGGGCCAACTGCGGGCGGCCGGACGACCTGATCGGACGCAAGTGCTTCGAGGTGTCCCATCACTATCCGGTGCCCTGCGACCAGGCCGGCGAGTCCTGCCCGCTGGCCCATAGCCTGAAATCCGGCCAGCGGGAGCGGGTGGTGCATTTGCATCACACCTCGGCGGGAGAGAGTTACGAGAACATCGAGCTGTCACCGATCCGCGACAGCACCGGGGAGATCGCCTACTTCATCGAGAAGCTCGAGCCCCTGCCCGTGGCTCGGGGATTGGCCGGCGCCCAGGGATTGATCGGGCGCGCACCGACCTTCCGGGCCATGCTGGAGCTGGTGGCCCGGGTAGCCCCGTCGGAGGCCACCGTGCTGCTGCAGGGCGAATCGGGCACTGGCAAGGAGCTGGTGGCCCAGGCCATCCATGATGCCAGCCGGCGCCGGGATGGGCCTTTTGTGGCCGTGGACTGTTCGGGCCTCACCGAAACCCTGTTCGAGAGCGAGCTCTTTGGCCATGAACGGGGGGCTTTCACTGGCGCGAGTGCCCGCAAGACCGGGCTGATCGAGGCCGCCAGTGGTGGCACCTTGTTTCTCGACGAGATGGGCGACATCCCCCTGAGCATGCAGGTCAAGCTGCTGCGCCTGCTGGAAACAGGCACCTATCGACGGGTGGGCAGCACCGAGCTCATGCGCGCCGACATCCGCCTGATCTCCGCCACCCACCGCCCCCTGAAGAGCCTGGTCGAAAAAGGCCAGTTCCGCCAGGATCTGTACTACCGCATCAACACTTTCCCGATCTGCCTTCCGCCCCTGCGCCAGCGCCAGGACGACATCCCCTTGCTGGCAGGAGCCCTGCTGGAGCGCGTCGCTCCGGACCGCAAGCTGCGCATTGCCGCCGACACCCTGGCCTGCCTGCGCACCTACGCCTACCCGGGCAACATCCGGGAGCTGCGCAACATCCTGGAGCGGGCGAGCCTGCTGTGCGATGGTGACACGGTGCAAGGGCGGCATCTGCCTGCCGAGCTGCAGCATCCGCAAGATCCGTCCTCCGCCCTACCTGACGCCATGCTCACCGCCACGCCCGCCCATGGGCACTCGCCAGACCAGCCCGAACCCGACGATGCCGATCTGGCCGCGGCACTGCGCAGCCACCGGGGCTCGCGCAAGGCCCTCGCGGCCAAGCTGGGCCTCAGTGAGCGGACCTTGTACCGCCGGCTGAAGAACCTGTGATGGGCAGCACCCCGCCCCGGCGCATCGCCGCTGCATGCCGGAGAGCCGCGCGTCTTTCGATGGTGTCGGCGCTGGTCGCCGTCACCCTCGGGTCATCCACCGACGCGACCGCGGCCGACCGCTGTGACCAGCTGCCCAGCCCCTCGGTAATCCTGAAACGCCACGAAGAACCTGTCACCCTGGATACCCGCAGCAGCTATCGCACCCTCACCCTGATCGGCCCGCGCAACCTGCCGGCGGGCAAGCAGGTTCTGGGGCTCACCCGCGGCACCGCCACCGTGCGCTTCGAGTCCCGCATCACGGCCTACACCGACCCCGGCGGGCGCTGGGAATGCGCCAGCCCCCAACTCACCGTGACCTACGGTTTCAGCCCCATGACGGTTTACGTGGCCAGGGAATTCCCACCGGGCAGCTGTGCCTACAAGGAGATCCACGAGCATGAGCTCCGCCACGTTCGCGCCTACCAGGCGCATCTGCTGCGGATTGAACAGGAGCTTGCCGACACCCTGAAGCGTCGCTTCGTCACCGACGGCCCCTGGCGCGGCCCCGTCGGACAGGCCCGTGCACGCCTCCAGCAGGAACTGGAGGAACGCTGGGCGCCCTATATCCGGCGGGAGATGAACAAGGTGGACGCCGCCCAGGCGCTCATCGACACCCCCGAGGAATACGCGCGGGTGGCCCAGAGTTGCGGCGGCGAGGTGAAGCGCCTGACCCGGTGATCGCCACGCCCCGGGGTGATCAGTGCCGCACCGGCCAGTACCAGCTCGGTACGCCCTTGCGGCCACCGCCGACACCCTGCCGGTAACGGCTGCGCAGGTGGCCGTCCACCACCGAGATCCACGGTGCCAGGTGCATGTCGGCCAGCTCCAGATCGACAAACAGCTCGGGCAGGCGGTAAGCAAACCAGCGATAGGCGGCCAGCAGCCGGACGGTGGTTTCGGCCTCTTCCAGGGAGGCCCGCCGTGGCGAGTCGGGCAGGAAATCCAGCCGGATGGACTTGCCCTGATTGGCGGCATAGGCCCAGCCCCGCCACACCCCGTCGATGGTCTCGTTCTGGGCGGCCATGGGCGCCATGGAAAAGACATGCTTGAGGTGCAGTGACAGCTTCTTCATCCGGTCCAGCTGCCCTGCCCGGGCGAGCTGCTCTTCCGGAACATGGGGCCGGAAGAAGCCATCGCCGCAATCGGCATGGAGCTGGAACAGGGACAACAGGGCCTCAAGGCGGGTGTCGCCGGACATGTCGGCCAGTTGCTCCAGGTAGGCGCTGCCCGGCGTGATCTGGAAACCCATGGTTTCCAGCGGAGGCTGCGGGGCCTTCATCAGGGAAGTCACCACCTTGTGCTCGGCGGGGGTCAGCCCGGCCACCAGGCCCTCCTCCTCCTGGTGCCCGAAGCGCCCGGCCCGGCCACCGATCTGCTGCAGCAATGACGGCGACAGGGTGTCGCGGGTGGTGCCGTCGTACTTCTGCACTGCGGTGAACACGACCCGCTGGATGGGGAGATTCAGGCCCATGCCGATGGCATCGGTGGCCACGAGAATGTCGGCATCGCCTCCGGCGAAGCGGTGCGCCTCGCGCTCACGCACCTCCGGCGACAGGGCACCGTAGATACAAGCCACGGATTTGCCCAGGGCCAGCAGGTCGTCGCGCAGATTGAGGGCGTCGCGCCGGGAAAACACGATGAAGGCATCCCCCGGCCGGGCCCGGCGCAGGGCTCCCGCTGCTTCATTAGCCAGGGGCTGACCGACGGACAGCGGGTGCTTGCGCGCCTTGCGCCGGATCTCCAGGGGCAGGCCCAGGCGTGCGGCCAGGGCGACGATGGCGGGCTCGGCCGACAGGGCACCGACCAGCCACACCTCGCTGGCGTTGGCGCCAACGACGGCCTGGGTCCATGCCCAGCCCCGGTCCGGGTCGCTGAGCATCTGGATTTCGTCGATGACCGCCACATCGATCTCGGTGCCGGGGTCGAGCATCTCGATGGTGGACGCAGTCACCCGGCTGCCTTCGACAATGCGACGCTCCTCGCCGGTGATCAGGGAGGCGCTGACGCCGAACTCTTCGTTGAGGCGGGTGAAGGCCTCCAGGGCCAGCAGGCGCAGCGGCCCCAGGTACACGCCGGACGACGCCGTGACCAGGCGCTCAAAGGCATCGTGGGTCTTGCCCGAGTTGGTGGGCCCGAGCACCGCGATCAGCTTGCGGGCCCGGCGGCGGGCCGGGAAGGTGTCGGGGTAGTCGGAGAGCTTGAGGGAACGACCGATCTGTTCGGCCAGATCCCGCTGACGCTGCCTGGCGCGCAGATCATTGACGGATTGGGCCAGCCCCTTTCCGACGCTGCCCAGATCCAGATCGCCGCAGGACCAGAACTCCCGGAGCTTGCGCAGGTTGGGCTCCAGCCCCTCGGCCCTGCAGGCCTCCAGGTAGGCCGTGATCTCGATGATTGCCGACTCCAGCGCCTGCTCCAGCCGGGCGCCCTGCTCCTGCAGCATGCGCTGCTCGAGGGCATCGCGAACCTCGCCGGTCCGGCGCCGCCAGTGGGCCTCCTGCCCCAGGCACGAATCCGCGATGTAACCAAAGATCCGGAACTCGTCACCAAGAATGGCGACACGCCGACCGGCAGCCAGCCACACCCGGTTGCCACTGATGGTCCGGGCGAAGCGCAGGGCCTGCCGGGATGAGCTTTGTTGATCGTTCATGAGAATCCTGTGTGGAGACAGTCCGCTCGCTGCCTATGCGAATGAGCCGGCAACGAGGACGCCGCCGACCGATTATCGACGACTGGGGGATTTCTGATCCAGAAAAGCAAAAAGCCCTGATTGCTCAGGGCTTTTTGCTTGAAACAGTTTCTTGGCGGAGAGTGAGGGATTCGAACCCTCGATGCAAGTTTTAGCTCGCATGCTCCCTTAGCAGGGGAGTGCCTTCGACCTCTCGGCCAACTCTCCTCCGCAAGAGCTGCGCATTATAGGCAATGCGCAGGTGCTCGTCAAATCAAGCTGCAGCTTGATCCAGACCGAAGGCGCGGTGCAGCACGCGGACGGCCAGTTCCAGGTATTTCTCGTCGATGGCGACGGAAATCTTGATCTCGGAAGTGGAGATCATCTGGATGTTGATACCTTCTTCGGCCAGGGTGCGGAACATGCGGGAGGCGACGCCCGGGTGGGAGCGCATGCCGACGCCGACGATGGAGACCTTGGCCATGGTGCGATCACCGTGGATCTGGCGGGCGCCGATGTGGGTCTGCACGCCTTCGAGGATCTTCATCGCCTTGTCGTAGTCAGGGCGATTCACCGTGAAGGAGAAATCGGTGGTGCCATCGTGGCCGACGTTCTGGATGATCATGTCCACGTCCACATTGGCGTCCGCCACGGGGCCGAGGATCTGGTAGGCGATGCCCGGCTTGTCGGGGACGCCCAGCACGGTGATCTTGGCTTCGTCACGGTTGAAGGCAATGCCGGAGATGATCGGCTGTTCCATGTTCTTGTCTTCCTCTACGGTAATCAGGGTGCCCTCACCTTCCTCCTGGAAGCTGGAGAGAACACGAAGCTTCACTTTGTACTTGCCGGCGAACTCCACCGAGCGGATCTGCAACACCTTGGAGCCGAGGCTGGCCATTTCCAGCATCTCTTCAAAGGTGATGGTGTCCAGCTTGCGGGCTTCCGGAACAACGCGGGGGTCGGTGGTGTACACACCATCCACGTCGGTGTAGATCTGGCACTCGTCGGCCTTGATGGCCGCCGCCAGGGCAACGCCCGTGGTGTC
>NZ_JBIJDC010000033.1:0-40673 GCF_044344315.1 Zoogloea sp.
CGGGGCGTTCTTGTTGGCCTTGTTCCAGCCGGTGCGGAACTTGAGGGTCAACGGGGTGCTGCCGGCGGCACCCACCACGGCCTCGAGGATGCGTGCGACCAGCGGTTCGTCCTGCATCAGCGCCGAGCCGGCCATCACGTTGCAGACCTTCTTGGCCGGGCAGCCCATGTTGATGTCGATGATCTGGGCGCCACGGTCGATGTTGTGACGGGCGGCCTCGGCCATCATGGCCGGGTCGGCACCGGCGATCTGCACGGAGATGGGATCCACTTCGCCATCGTGGTTGGCGCGCCGCTGGGTCTTGGCGCTGCCGTAGAGGAGGGAGTTGGAGGTGACCATCTCGGAGACGGCGACACCCGCACCCATCTTCTTGCAAAGCTGGCGGAAAGGACGGTCCGTGACGCCGGCCATGGGCGCGACGAACAGATTGTTTCGCAAGGTGAATCCGGCGAATTGCATCGGGGGAGGCACGACTGGGGAAAAGCAGGGCATTCTACCCCAAGGGCCCTCGGTCGGGCAGGGGCCGAAGTACCCCAAGGGTGTGCACGAGTACCGTTTTGAGGGTGAAGTCTCAGGGGACTTCCGAGTAATGCATGCGTCCCTGGATGCGCGCGGCGTGGGCGGCCAGACGCGGGCCGAAGCTGGTTTCGTACTTGCGGGGATTGGGCAGCATCACGGCCAGACGGGCGGCCTGGGCCGGGTTGAGGCGGGCGGCGGAGGTCTTGTAGTAGCGCTGCGCGGCGGCTTCGCAGCCGAAGATGCCGTTGCCCCATTCGACGACATTCAGATACACCTCCAGGATGCGGCGCTTGTCCCAGACGGCCTCGATCATCACCGTGATGATGGCCTCTTCGGCCTTGCGAAAGTAGCTGCGGGAGGGCGACAGGAAGAGGTTCTTGGCTAGTTGCTGGCTGATGGTGGAGCCGCCCGCCACCGCCTTGCCCTTCTTCTGGTTCTTCTCGATGGCCTTCTGGATGCCGTCCCAGTCAAAACCTTCGTGATCGACGAACTTGTCGTCCTCGGCGGCGATGACGGCGCGCTTCAGGTGCAGGGAGATCTGCTCGTAGGGCACCCAGCGGTAGCGCAGTTCGGCGTCGGGCTTCTTTGCGTTGAGCTCGTCCAGGCGCAGGCTCATGAAGCTGGTTTCTGAGGGTGGGACCCACTTCCACCATACGACCAGCCCGAACAGCCACAGGTGCCAGGCGATGAAGAGCAGGGCCAGGGCCAGGAGCGTGCGCCGGGTCCAGTACCAGAGTGTCTTCATCGCCGCGCGTGTCAGAGGCCGGCGCGTAGCTGCGCCAGTACGGGGGCGGTGTCGGGGCGCACGCCACGCCACAACAGGAAGCTCTCGGCGGCCTGTTCCACCAGCATGCCCAGCCCGTCGGAGAGGCGGGCTGCGCCCTGTTCCCGGGCGGCGCGCATGAAGGGGGTATCGCCCTTGCCGTACATCATGTCGTAGGCCAGGCTGCCCGGCGCGTAGAGGCCGTCGGGCAGATCGGGGGCGGCATCGGAGAGGCTGGCGCTGGTGGCGTTGATGACCACGTCGAAGCGCTGCCCGGCGAGTTCGGCGAAACCGCAACCCAGGGGCCTGAGGGGGCCGGAGCGGGTGAACTCGTCGGCCAGCCCGGCGGCCTTGCTGGCCGTGCGGTTGGCGATCACCAGGCTGGCCGGGGCGGCCTCGAGGAGGGGCAGCACGGTGCCCCGCGCGGCGCCGCCGGCGCCGAGGAGGAGCACGCGCCGGCCGGCAACGGGGCAGCCCTGGTTGACGCTGATGTCCCGCAGGATGCCGGCGCCGTCGGTGTTGTCTCCAAGGATGCCGTCAACGTCGAAGGCCAGCGTATTCACCGCCCCGGCGGCCAGGGCCCGCGGGGTGTGACGGTCGGCCAGATCAAAGGCCTCGAGCTTGAAGGGGACGGTCACGTTGAGCCCCCGCCCGCCCGCCGCCCGAAAGGCCTCCACGGTGGCGGCGAAGGCCTCGATGGGGCCGAGAAGGGCTTCGTAGACGAGGTCCTGGCCGGTCTGGGCCGCAAACAGGCTGTGGATGCGGGGTGACTTGCTGTGGGAGATCGGGTTGCCGATCACGGCGTAGCGGTCCATGGGCGTGCTCGTTTAGGGTTGTTCGGAGTTGTCCGTCTTGACCATGTCGGCGTTGGTGAACCTCCAGGTACGGGTGATCACGATCTCGTCCGTGTCCTTGCGGATGCTCTCCGGGAACGCCGCGAATGGCGAGGCCAACTGGACGATGCGGACGGCCGCGTCATCGAGGATCTTGTTGCCCGACGAACGCTGGATCTCCACGTGGCGGACCGTGCCATTGGCGCCAATGCTGATCGACAGCAGCAGGCTGCCGTACATCTTGCCCCTGGCCGCTGGCGGGTAGTTGAGGGTGCCGACGCGTTCGATCTTCTGGCGCCAGTCTTCCACATACTGGGCAAACCGGTACTCACCGGCGCGGGCGCCGATGAATTTCTTGCGGGGGCGGGCGGCGTAGTCCACCAGATCCTTGTCGATCTGGGCCTCGATACGGGCAACGGCGGCCGAGCTGTCGAGCAGGTCGTAGCCGGAGACTGGGCTGGGCGCTTCGGTGGGATTGACCTGCTGGCTATCCACCTGCGTCGGGCGACCCTTCGGCCCGGTCATGACCTGCATCTGCGGCGTCTGCTGCTGCTCGCTGCGGCGCTGGGCCTCGACCAGCCCATCACCGATCCGGGAGCGTTCCTGGGGCGGCAGAGGGGTGGCCATGCGTTCGGACTTATCGCCGGTGCCGCCCGCATCCAGGTTGCTCTGGGCCAGCACGTCCACCTTGTCCGGTCGCTGGGCGTGGCGGGAATTGACCAGCACCACGTTGAGCCCCTTGTCCTGACGCTTGAACTTGTCCGGGTCCGGCATCACGAAGTGGACGGACAGGAGGATACCGTGCAGGGTCAGGGACAGGCCCACTCCCCATTCCAGGGCGTAGCGTGCCGTTGCCCCCGCGAAGACCGGCAAGGGGCCTGGCTGCCGTTTGGCAGGAGCGGCCGGTGTGCCGAAGCGGCCGGGAAGGCGGCGGAGTGCCTGCAGCATCGAGGGGTCAGGCGGGATGGGGCGGTGGGATGTCTGCCGCCGGGGACGGCGCGGGTGCCTCGTCTGCGGCGGCGAGGGCTTCGGGAATCTCCTCCTCGTCTACGTCGACAGGCTCGCCGGTGGAAGCGGCCAGGGTTTCGAGGTAGGTGGCGCGCACCTCCACGTCGATCAGGTCGGTGCTGTCGATGGCCAGGCGAACCCGGGTGCCCGGAGGCAGGGTGGGCATGGACGGCACCTTGAAGACCAGCGGGATGTCTTCCAGGCGCACCAGGCTTTCCCGCAGCACGCGGGCGTTCATGGCCGGATGGCCGGCCTGGCGCAGCCAGCGCAGGCACCAGTAGCGCTCCATGCCGCGCTGGAATTCGGCATAGGCGGCGTAGGTGAGCTCGAAATCGCGCATGGCGGCGATCAGGTCGGGGGACTTGGGCGGGAAGACTGGCGCGCTGCCCTGCAGCCAGGCGATGAGTTGCCACTGATTCACCAGGTCCACGTAGCGGCGCAGGGGCGAGCTGGACCAGGCGTAGCAATCGACGCCAAGCCCTTCATGGGGGGCTGCGGCCGTGGTCATGCGCACCTTTCCGCCCGTCTGGGCGCGGTACAAGGCCGGGATGCCGGCGTCGGCGAGGGCCTTGCCCCAAGTGCTGTTGGCGGCAATCATCAGCTCGGCAACGAGCTTGTCCAGGGGCGAGCCCCGGGGGCGCCGGCCGATCTCGATGCGGCCGGGGCCATCGGCGGTACGGTCGTTCCAGTCGACGTTGAAGTTGTAGTCCACCAGGTTCTGGTTGGCGGCGGGCTTGCCCCGGCCGGCTTCCAGTACGGTGGCGAGTTCCCACAGCAGGGTCAGCTCGGCCTTCCATGGAAAGTCCGGCCCACCCTCGGCGAGGGTCGTTTCGTTGAACACCGGCTCGATGTCGTGGTGGCGCAGGTTGGCCACCACCGGCACGCGCTCGATGCACGAATGGTTGCCGGTGACGATGAGATCGCGGCTGACGTCCAGGTACAGGGACAGGGCCGGGCAGTCGCGGCCTTCGCCGAGGGTGAAGCGCCCGACGATGCTCTCCGGCAGCATGGTGATCTTGTTGCCCGGCATGTACACCGTGGACAGCCGCTGGCGGGCGATGCCGTCCAGCCCTGACTCCCGGCCGAAGCCCAGGCCCGGGGCGGCGATGTGGATGCCGATGCGCCAGCCGGCATCGGTGGTCGTCACCGAGAATGCATCGTCGATCTCGGTGGTGGCGGCGTCGTCGATGGAGAAGGCGCGCACGGTGGCCAGCGGCAGATCGCCGGGCTCGACCGGATCGTCCACCGGGGGGAAATCGGTGCCGGCGGGGAAGTACTCGAACAGGAAGCGATCAAAGTGAAGTTCGTGGGACGACGCCAGGGCGCCACAGGCGAGCAGCAGGCGTGCCGGCGACTGGCCGCTTTCGGCACAGGCGGCTTCCAGGGCCTTGGTTTCCAGGCGGTTGCGATCGGGCTTGTAGAGCAGTTGCCGGACGAGGGGCTTGAGTTCCTCGGGCAGGCGGCTCGCGAGGAGTTCGTCGCGCATGCGCTCGACCGCGGCAGCCTGGAGGCGCTTCTTCTCGAGCCCGGCCAAAGCGGCCTGGAGGATCTCGGCAGGCGCCTTGCGGAAACGTCCGCGGCCCTTGCGGTGGAAGTAGATGGGGGCAGCGTGGAGACGCAGCAGAATGGCCGTGGATTCGACCGGGCTGGGGACGTGACCGAAGTACTCCCTGGCGAAATCGGAGAACACGAACTCGTCGTCACCACAGACTTCCCACAGGAACTCGGTATCGAAACCTTCGGCTTCGGTCTCCGCGCGCTCAAGCAGTTCGCCCGCGGACGGCTGGGCGAAACGCATCAGCACGTCCTTGCTCTTCAGTTTGAGGCGCTTGCCGTAGGGTGTTTCCACCTGCAGGGAGGCGTCGTTGTCGGTCAGGATGGTGCCGGTCTTGAAGGCACCATCCTCTTCGAAGAGCAGATTCATGGGACGGTCGGGCTGGAAAACACCCGATTATAGCCAAGCCGGCCCGTGCCCCGGACGAAAGCGCGGTTTTCCCGCCGTTCAGGACTCCGGCAAGGGGGCAAAGCCCCGGATCAAGGCGAGCAGCACATCCTCGTCGTAGGGCTTGCCGAGGTAGTGATTGACGCCAATCTCTTCCGCGTAGCGCTTGTGCTTCTCGGCGGTGCGCGAGGTGATCATGATGATCGGCACGACCTTCAGTTTCACATCGGCGCGAATGTTGCGTGTCAGGTCGAAACCATCCATGCGCGGCATTTCGATGTCGGCGATGATTACGTCAGGGCGGACGGTCAGCAACTGCTCGAGCGCGTCCACGCCGTCCTTGGCGGTGATCACCCGGTAGCCTTCCCGTTCGAGCAGGCGGCCGGTGATCTTGCGGACGGTGAGTGAGTCATCCACCACCATCACCGTGGGCTGGCTGGGCAGCGCGGCGGCCTGCAGGATGGCACCATCGTCGACCCCCGCCGGGCTGCGGGCAGCCAGGGCGACCGGGTTGAGGATCAAAACGATCTCGCCGTCGCCAAGCACGGTGGCACCGGAATAGCCAACCATCCGGGCGTACTGGGGCCCGGCGTTCTTGACCACGACTTCCTGATTGCCACGCAGGGCATCCACGTGGAGGGCCACGGTCTCGCTGCCGGCGCGCAGCAGCAGCACCCAGTTGAAGCGTTCGATCTGGGGCCGGGATTCGAAATCGCCAAGCAGGCGCGGCAGATAGCGGTAGCCGAAATGCTCGCCCAGCCATTCGGTACCCTGTTCGTACCGCAGCTTTTCAAGGGCGGCGGCTTTGAGCTCGAGCACCTGGGCCACCATCGATGACGGAATGGCGAAGGTGCGGTTGCCGGATCGCACCAGCAGCGCCTGGGTGACGGCGAGGGTCAGGGGCAGGTGGATACGGAAGCACGTGCCCTGGCCGGGGGTGGTCTCGACGCTGATGCGTCCGCCCACGGCGGCCGTCTCGCTCTTCACCACGTCCATGCCCACGCCCCGGCCGGCCAGGCTGGACAGGCTGGCGGTGGTAAAACCGGGAACGAAAATCAGGTTGGTCAGGCGCTTGTCGTCAGCGTCCTCATCGGGGCTCAGCAGGCCGGTTTCGATGGCCTGGGCGCGGATGCGCTGGAAGTCCAGGCCGGCGCCGTCGTCGCGGAACTCCATGACGACTTCGTTGCCTTCGTGGGAGACCCGCAGGTTGATCTGGCCGATCTCGGGCTTGCCGGCTTCGCGGCGTTGCTCCGGCGATTCGATGCCGTGGGCCACCGCGTTGCGCACCAGGTGGCCGAGGGGGCCGGTCATGGCGTCGAGCACGCTGCGGTCGATTTCGATCTGCCCGCCGATGATGTCCAGGTTGGCGCGGCGGCCGAGCTCCTTGGCGGTCTGGCGAACCAGGCGGTAGAGCCGTTCGGCCAGGCTGTCGAAGGGCACCATGCGCACGTGCATCAGCGACTGCTGAAGTTCCCGCGCCATGCGGGACTGGGCGTGCAGCGCGACTTCAGCGCCATCCAGGTTGCGCAGCAGGTTCTGCTGCACGGTGGTCACGTCACCGACGCTCTCCGCCATCATCCGGGTGAGTTCCTGGAGGCGGGTGTAGCGGTCCATTTCCAGGGGGTCGAACTCGGTGTGCTGGGTCTCGACCTGGGAGAGTCGTGACTGCATCTGCGTGTCGGCCTGGATTTCCACTTCGCGCAGCTGGTTGCGCAGGCGGATGACGTTTTCGGTGAGGTCGAGGAGGGAGCGGCGCAGGGTGCGCAGTTCGCCTTCGATGCGGGTCCGGGCGATGCTGATCTCGCCGGCCTCGTTGACGAACTGGTCGATCCGGGTGGCTTCCACCCGCAGCTGCACCCGGGTGCCCGGGGCGGTGGTATCGCCCGCCTGGGCTGGCGTGCTGTCTTCGGCTACCGCGGGGGCCTCGCCGCTGGCGATGGCTGCCGGAGCCGGTTGTTGCAGGTTCTCCAGGGCCTGGCGGGCCTGGTCGAGGGAGGCTTCGAGATCGTCGATGATGCCCTGGCCGCCGGGCTCCTGCGTGCGAGCCCGCTCCAGCCGGGTTTCGAGTTCGTGCAGGCTTTGCCCCAGGCTCATGGCACCCACCATCCGGGCGCTGCCCTTCAGGGTGTGGAGGAGGCGGGCGACGCTGCTGGCATGGCCACCTTCGGCCGGATCTTCGCGCCAGTTGCGCAGCGCGGTGTCGAGGTTGTCGAGAAGTTCGCTGCCTTCGTCGAGGAAGATCGGCAGCAGTTCCGGGTCAAGCTCGTCACGCAGGGGCGCGCTGGCCGCCACTGGGGCTTCGGGGGCGCGGGGGGCGGCTTCGCTGCGGCTGGCCGGTACGGCGACGAGCGGTTCGGGTGCTGCCGCCGAGTGCAGGGAGATGACCTCGGCCAGATGGGACACGAGGATATCGTCGAGCTGGTCGGCGAGCTCGGGTGCGGACTCGGGCAGCTGGCGGCTGGCCAACTGGATGAGCATGCTCTCCAGGGCCGTGGCTGCGGCATTGAGTGTGCCGGCCTGCTGGGCGGTGGGGGCCCGGTCGTGATCGGCGAGGCGCTGCTGGGCCAGTTCGAGGGCCTTGGCGAGTTGCTGGGGTGCGGAGAAGTGGGCAGTGCCGGAAATACCCGCCAGGGTGTGGGCGGCGCGAATGGCGCTGCCGGTCGGAATCAGGCTGGGGTTGACAGACAGCCGGGCCAGCTCATGGCGCAAGGTGGCCACATGCTGCCGTGCTTCGGCAAGATAGAGGTCGAACAGGGGGCGGGACAGGGTGACGTTCCCCAGCCGGACCTCGTCCGGATCCGTGTCGTCTTCCTGCTCCAGGGGCAGGTCTTCCGGCAGGTCGGCAAGATCAAGGAGGTCGGGTGCCTCGTCAATCACCTCTTCGTCGGCAAGGCTCTCCCTGATTTCGGGCGGAGCCGTGGAGGTGGTCTCCGCAGGTGTCGGGACCTCTTCGGGCTCGAAGACATCTTCCAGCAACTCAAGGGAGTCGATAGTTTCAATCAGCTCGAATGGCTCGCCAAGCTCAATCGAATCCGGGGCCTCCGGGGCCTCGAAGGCGTCGATGAGCTTGGGCGGTTCAGACGCCTCCTCGGCGACGGCCGGGGGGGCGGTTGTTTCGAGCTTATCCAGCGCTTCGAGGGCTTCGTCCGATACGATCACCGGGCTGGCTTCGGGAGCCGGTATTTCGTCCTCGGCGATCTCCAGTGCCTCGATGGATACGAGCTCGACGTCAGTGGCCAGCGGTAGTGCGTCGGGTGAAATGTCGGACAGCGGCGCAGCTTCTGCCGGCGGCTGTGCTGCCTCGGTGGGGAGATCGAAGCTCAGGTCGAAGGGCTCCGTAGCCAGATCTTCCTGGAGAGGCCGCGCATCGATGGCGGTTTTGTCGAGCTTGGGTTCGTGCGGTGGCGTTGCGGCTGTTGCGTTGCCCGGCTGGTCGTGGAATGACAGCTCCGGGAAGTTCAGATCGAAGGCCTCGTCAGGAGCGTCCTCGACTATCGCCTGGGGCAGGTTCAGGGTGGTCGCAGCAAGATCGTACTCGGAGAGGATGAGCGTTCCCTCAAGGTCCATCTCCTGGGTTTCGTCGATCAGGGGGACGGCAAAGAGGCTGCTCTCGGTCGGCTGATAGTCGTTGGACTCCGGGATGTCGATGGTCAGGGGCGCATCGACGGGCAGGGGGGGCAACGGTGCAATGGGGGCTTCTGGCGCAGCATGCGCCTCGGACATCGCCGGCGGGGTGGCTGGGCGTTCCGTGCCGCCCTCTCCGCGCAACCGTGCCGATTCCGCAAGCAGTGCGCTGACATCGCGCTGAGTGCCAGAGCCTGACTGGAGTTGCTCGACCCAGCCGGAAAACTCGGCCAGCGCCTGGCCGATGAGGTTGATGAGTTCGGGGGTGACCGCCTGTTCGACGCGGAGCCAGTGATTGAGGGTCTGTTCGATGCTCCAGGCGGCTTCGCCGAAGTCCTTGAGGCCGACCATGCGGCCACTGCCCTTGAGGGTGTGGAAGCTGCGCCGGATGGTGGTGAGGACATCCGTATCGTCGGGATTCTCGTCGAGGAGAACGAGATTGCGGGCAATGGTGGCCCGCACGTCAACAGCTTCTTCGATGAAGATGTCCAGCAGTTCGGCGTCGATCTCGGCTGCGCTGGCGTCGAGCAGTCGGGTCGCTTCGGCAGACAGGGCCGGCGCTTCCAGGCCTGACGGGAGGGGGACGGCTTCGCTGAACAGTTCGCCGGCATCCAGCATGGTGAGGGCCTGGCGGGCCTGCTTCTCGAGCTCGGTATTGGCGGTGAGGGAGGCGTCCTGGCGAAGGTTCTCGAGGTTGAGCTGCAGTTCTGTGCGCAGTCCGAAGTCGTCCGGGTTGTCCTTCAGTGCGGCGGCGAGGGCCGCCGTATCGCGCTTCTGCTGGTCGAGCTCGGCTTCGATGCTCGCACCCGTGGGAGCATCGCTCGGCTGCTCGGGGCGCAGGATGCGGTCCAGGTTGGCCGGGCCATGCTGCAAGGCCTCAATGTAAACGCCAAGGGCCGAGAGGCGGTGGGCGATTTCTTCGAAGGCAGAGGTGTCGGTTTCGGTACCGAGGGCGGTCAGGGCCGCAATGCGGCCGGCGGCGTCCTGCAACAGGCGTACGGCGCCGTCCTCGTTCATGACCGACAGAGCCCCCTCAATCTGCTTGAGGGGGGCACGCACGGCGTTCAGTATGTCGGTCTGGGTCGGAGCTCGGAAGAAGCTGTCGAGGCTTTGTTCGACCTCACCGAGACTGGCGAGGATCTCGTGGGCGAGTTGGCGGCTGACCTGCCGGTCTTCGGATTCGGGCTCGATTATCGCCAGTGGAGGCAGGTGCTCACCCCGTTGGTGAGCCTGCAGACGGTCGATCAGGGTCTGGATCGGGGTGCTGCCCTCGGGCTGGGCCTGCCCGTGGGCGTCGATCTGGGAGTCCACCAGCAGCATCAGGGTCGCCACGTCCATGGACATGGTGTCGTTGAACTGCAGAGGGTCCTGACGCAACCACAAGGCGAGGTCGATCAGGGATTCGACAAGCTCGGCGATCTCGGGCTGGTTGAGCTCACGAGCTTGCGCGGCCAGAGGGGCGACGGCTTCCTGGAAGCGAGGCAGGCCGATCGCGCCGCCCTTGGAGAACTGGGTCCAGGCGTCCCGGGCATCGGCAAAACCTTCGCGGAGCTTGCGCAGCAGCGGCGCCTGGGGCGTGTCGCTGATCTGGCGCATGCCGGCAGGGATCAGCCGCTCAAGGGCATAGGCCCCACGGACGGCGGAGATTGTGGGCGACTGGGCCGATGTGCTCGCTACGTGGTAGAGCACGTCGCGCATCAGGCGCTCGGCGACCATGCTGGAGCCTTCCATGACCCGGCGCATCTGCGCATCAATGCGCCCGCACAGCCGCTTTGTTGCAGGGTCGGCCGGAGCGTCCAGCTGCCCCAGTGCATCGAAGAAGGCGGTAGCGGCAAACCAGAAGGCACGGGAGTTGGGCACGCCCTGCAGGCCTTCTATGCCGGCTACGGCGTCGCGCATTTCCTGGGGACCGGCCGGGTCCTGACCATTGCGGAACCACTTGAGCAGACCTCGCTCGAATCGCCCTCTCAAGGTGCGCAGGCGTTTCGGGTCTTCGCTGGTGTCTGCAGGGCCGGCAAAGACGGGACGCTGGGAGAGGTCCGGGTAGAACAGCTCACCGGGGGTGGGGGCTTCCTGCCCACGGGCAATAGCCAGTTCGACGTAAAGATCGAAGAGCCTCAGTGCCTGATCGGGCTGGCCGCGGGTCAGTTCGTCGAGATAGTTGCCGATGGCCGCGATACAGCGCGCTGCCAGGCGGGCGACGTCAGGTGTGTAGGAGACCTGGCCGCCGGCCAGCTCTCCGAGGAGGCGATCGACTTGCTCCGAGAATTGGGTCAGCCCGTCCAGGCCCACGATCGAAAGGGCGCCGTGGGCTTGGTGCAGGTGGGTCTGGGCGAATTTGATCCTGCCCAGACGGTCCGGGGCGCTGCCGGCTTCGGCAAGCGCCGTCGCCGACCGTTCCAGGGCCAGGTCGATCTCGCCTTTGACCCAGGTCAGAGGACCGAGGTCGAGTTCATGTGCAGAGCTCATCGGTGGGTCTTGGTCGATTTCCGTTCCGGGAGGGATGCCGCGTGGCTCAGACCTTGAAGCCGGAGACCGAGCCCTTCAGTTCGACAGCCAGGTCGGCCAGCTCGCCGATCGAAACGGCCGTTTGCTGGGTGCCGGTGGTCGTGCGATCGGTGATGGCGAGAATGTTTTTCATCTTTTCCGCCACCTGGGTTGCGGCCTTGGCCTGTACTTCGGTACTGACCGAGATGCGCTCGATGAGCTCGGCGGTTTCTGCCGACACACGTTCGATCTCGGCGAGTTCCTGGCCGGCGGTCTCGGAGAGGTGGGCACCGTCAACCACGTCACGGGTGGCGTTCTCCATGGCGGCCACGGCGTCGCCGGTGTCGGTCTGAATGGTTTTCACGATGGCACCAATCTGCTTGGTGGCTTCGGCTGAGCGTTCGGCGAGGCGCTGCACTTCTTCGGCCACCACCGAGAAGCCGCGGCCGGCTTCACCGGCGGAGGCAGCCTGGATGGCGGCGTTCAGGGCCAGCACGTTGGTCTGTTCGGTAATGTCCGAAATGAGTTCGACGATCTCGCCGATTTCCTGGGACGACTCACCCAGACGTTTGATGCGCTTGGAGGTCTCCTGGATCTTCTCGCGGATGTCGTTCATGCCCTTGATGGTGTCTTCCACGGCGGCAGCACCCTTCTGGGCAGCCTGCAGTGAGCGGCGGGCCACTTGGGCGGACTGCAGGGCGTCTTCGGAAGCTGCGCTCATGGAGCTGGCCATGCTCTGGGCGGTTTCACCGGCAAGGCGCAGCTCCTGGGCCTGACGCTCGGTGGCGGCAATCAGCTCATCAGAGGTCTGCTGAGCGGACTCGGTGGCTGAAGTCACGCGGATGGCGGCGTCGTTGATACGGCGCACCAGCACGGAGAGCTCTTCGATGGTGTAGTTCACCGAGTCGGCGATGGCTCCGGTGATGTCTTCGGTGACGGTGGCACGCACGGTCAGGTCACCGTCGGCCAGGTCGCCCATCTCGTTCATCAGGCGCAGGATGGCCTGTTGCGTATTGTTGCGTTCAAACTCGGCCGCTTCCTTGAGGCGCTCGGCGGCAAGACGGCGGCGGGCGATGTCGTCATTGTAGGTTTTGGCCATCAGTACGAGGCTTACCAGGGTGGCCAGGGCACACAGCACGATGGCCAGGCTGACCCAAGTGAAGAAGCCGGTGTAGGCACGGGTATAGCCCTCGGCCAGAGCCGAGGTCTTTTCGAGCAGGGGGCCGGAGTTCTGGAAGATCTGGTTGCCAGCCTGCTTTGCCTGGACCAGGCGCTGGATACTGCCCAGTATCGCGGTGACGGACGCCAGGTTGTCCTTGCCCACGCTTTCGAGCTCTGCGAGTTTTCCCTTGGCGTCACTGCCGTCGGAGGTCATCTTCTGGAGTTGTTCGATCAGGTCGCGGAAGGTGTTGGTGTCCTTGCCGAGCAGGAAGGCCACTTCCGGGTCGATGGCGTTGGCGACGAGGAGTGCGTTGGCGTTCTTGGCGATCCGCTGGGTCAGCATCACCACCTGGTTGGCCACGGCGATCTCGCGGGCGGATGCCCCGCCCTGAAGCTTGAGGGCGGCAACCTGTTCGGACAGTTCGAGGAGCTGGGGATTCTTGGTGTTGATGGTGTTCACCGCCTTGCCCAGGCTGGCCAGGTTCTTCTCTTGCTCGATCAGGTTGGCGGCGTCCTTGTCGGTCTTCTGCCACAGCTCGGTGACTACGGCGAGTTCGTCCGCGACCGCGCTGCTGCCGCCAGGAATGGCCGTGCCGTCCACATCTCCGCCATTGGTGACGGCGCCCAGAAGGGTGTTGAACTGCTCGCGGCTGCCTTTCAGTTCATTGAATGCAGCGGAGTCACCCTGAAGAGCCAGCTGGCTGGCTTTGGCAAGCTGCTGGGACAGGGTGCGCATCTGGCCCGCGGCGGTGACGTAGGCGGTGCCGAAGCTGCTCACACGGATCTGGTAAAGCACAAAGCCGATGGTCAGGGCCGCGAAGATCAGGAAGGGGATACGTAGCAGGCGTAGCTGATCCGCTGCACTCTTGCCGGCCAGGAAGGGCAGGGGCGCTGTGGCCTGGGCCGTCTCGCCGGATTCAAGGATCGTGTCCACGTTGGTGGGTGCTGGTTTGCTGCCGCCGCGCGACAGACCCGGTAACTTGAATGCCATGGTGTTCCTCTTCAGCGGACGGGGCCCGCTGCTCCTCCCGAATGGATTTTCATGATCATGATTGTGCTGCGTCCAGAAAACGCGGGTTATTCAGCAGGTCGGCTACTTTCAGACGTGTCCAGGCGGTGCCCCGGGCGTCCCGGAGCTGGTCACCGATCCAGGGTTGGTCTGCGTCGGGGGACGAGGGCAGGAGCTCGAAATCCTCGAGGGAGCGCAGTCCCAGAGCGCGGGTCACGAGCAATGCACAGTTGAGGTTGTGGCGTACGCCGACCAGCAGCAGACGAGCGTGTCCGACCGGCGAAATGGTCTGGTCACCGTGGAAGGCAGCGAAATCGACCACGCCGAAGAGGTTGCCACGCACGCTGGCAAGGCCGCGGAACCAGTGCTCGCTGAGTGGGACCGGAGCCAGTGGCGGAACCGCGAGGATCTCGCCCGCTTCGGTCAGGTCAACCAGCCAGTGACGCTTGCCGGCCTGTATTCCCAGGAAGGCCGAGGCGCGGGTGTCCCGTGCTTCAGCAAGGCGCCGGGCCAGCCCGGCCTGGAATTCGTGGAGACTGATCCGCTTTGCCATGCTCTGCCGCCCTAACTGAACGCCCGGATCTTCTCGAGCAGCACGGCGTGATCGAGGGGCTTGACCATGTAGTCGAAGGCGCCCTGGCGCATACCCCAGATCTTGTCGGTTTCGAGACCCTTGCTGGTGCAGATGATGACAGGAATGTTGCGGGTGGCCTCGTCGCGCACGATGGTGCGGGTAGCCTGGTAGCCGTTGGTGCCGGGCATGACCACATCCATCAGGATCAGGTCGGGGTGCTCCGTCTTGCTCTTGATCACGGCTTCATCGCCGCTTTCGGCGGTGACAACCTGGTAGCCGCTCTTCACCAGCATTTCCGACAAGGCGAGCCTTTCGGTCGGGGAGTCGTCTACGACGAGGATTTTCTTGATCGGCATGGAGACGCGTCTCGGGGAGGTCAGTCGTTGGCGGCGGCCTGGCGCGCGGCGCCGGTGTGGCAGGCCACGGAGCGCAGCAGGCTTTCCTTCGTGAAGGGCTTGGTGAGGTACTCGTCCGAGCCGGCAAGACGCCCGCGGGCCCGGTCGAACAGACCGTCCTTGGAGGACAGCATGATGACGGGTGTGGACTTGAGCCGGGCGTTTTTCTTGATCAGCGCACAGGTTTGATAGCCGTCCAGGCGAGGCATCATGATGTCCACGAAGATCAGGTCGGGGGCGTGGTCGGCGATCTTGGAGAGAGCGTCGAAGCCGTCCTCCGCCAGCACCACCTGGCATCCGGCCTGGGCGAGAAAGATCTCGGCGCTGCGGCGGATGGTGTTGCTGTCATCGATGACCATGACCTTGATTCCGCTGAGATTCACCTTGGTCCTCCGGGGTCCGTGCCGATGTCGTTGCGGACGTGCATTGTTGTGGTGCCTGGGGCGCCCTGAATACGAACGGCGGTCAGATCGCGACCATTTCGAAGTCGTCCTTGCGGGCGCCGCATTCTGGGCAGGTCCAGTTGGGGGGGATGTCCTCCCAGCGGGTGCCTGGAGCGATACCCTCTTCAGGGGAGCCGGTTTCTTCGTCGTAGATATAACCGCAGATCAGACACATCCAGGTCCGGTAGTGGGGATTTGCCATGGGGGTGCGTTGCGATGATTTCGGCTAGAATCTTTTGGATCGTGAATGGTAGCGCAGTCGCAGTTAAATTTGTGCGTCCTTGGCTCTCCTAATGACTATAAACCGCAACGATCCCAATCCCCCGCTGGTTCTCGTTTTCGCCGCAGCCGACCCTACCGGTGGCGCCGGCATCCAGGCTGACATCATGACCTTGGCAGGTATGGGCTGTCATGCCCTTACCGTCATCACCGCACTCACCGTCCAGGATACGGCGGGCGTGGAGGACGTACTGCCGATCGATGCTGATTTTGTCGCTGAGCAAGCCCGTGCTGTCCTTGAGGATATGCCGGTCCAGGCCTTCAAGCTTGGGGTGCTGGGCAGCGCCGACAACATCGCAGTGATCGCCGAGATCATCGCCGACTATCCGCACATCCCGGTCATCGTCGATCCGGTGGTGGCCTCGGGCCGGGGTGACGAGCTGGCCTCGGACGCGATGCTCGAGATGCTCTGCGAGCTCATTCTTCCCCAGGCGACGGTCATCACCCCGAATACCATGGAGGCCCGCCGGCTTGCCGCCTGCCGCGCCGGCGTGCGGGACGATCCCGAGGGGCGCACCCAGTCGGACTGCGCAGCCGTGCTGATGGAGATGGGCTGCGAGTATGTGCTCATCACCGGTTCCCACGCCCAGACGCCGCAGGTCGTCAACACCCTTTACGGCAGTGGCGGAGTGGTACGGGCCGACACCTGGGAGCGTCTGGGTGGAAGCTATCACGGCTCCGGGTGCACGCTGGCATCGGCGGTGGCGGCGGCTCTGGCCCACGGCCTCGACATGCCCCAGGCGGTCTACGAGGCCCAGGACTTCACTTGGCATTCCCTGGCTCATGCCTTTCGGCCGGGCATGGGTCAGCACATTCCCAACCGATTCTTCTGGGCCTGTCCGCCGGCCGAAACGGACGCCTGATTTATGACATTGCGTGGTTTGTATATCGTGACGCCGGACCAGGCCGACACCGGGGCGCTGCTGGATGCGGTGGCCCAGGTGCTCCCGGCCCGTCCGGCCATCGTCCAGTACCGCAGCAAGCTGGTCGATGCTGACCTGCGCCGGTTGCAGGCAGTACAGCTGCTGGCCCTGTGCCGTCAGTCCGGCATCCCCCTGGTGATCAACGATGACCTGGCCCTGGCCCTGGAAATCGACGCCGACGGGGCCCACCTGGGCCGCGATGATGGCGATCTGGCCGGTGCCCGGCGCGCCCTGGGGGCGTCCCGCATCCTCGGGGCGAGCTGCTATGGCGAGTGGTGGCGGGCTGCCGCAGCGGCGGCGGCGGGGGTGGATTATCTGGCCTTCGGGGCCATGTTCCCCTCGTCCACCAAGCCCCTGGCGCCGCTCGCCCCCCTTGAAATGCTGACCCGCGCCAAGGCCGAGTTCGGCCTGCCGGTGGCGGCGATCGGTGGCATCACCCTCGACAACGCGCCGTCGCTGATCACGGCGGGTGCCTATCTGCCCGCCGTGATCAGCGACGTGTTTTCAGCGCCCGACCCGGCTGCCCGTGCGGCAGCCTATGCCGGGCTGTTCGATTGACCTCTCAGGAAGCTCCCGCATGACCAGTCGCAACGAAGAACTCTTTGCCCGCGCCCAGCGCACCATTCCGGGGGGCGTCAATTCGCCGGTCCGGGCCTTCCGCTCGGTGGGCGGCACGCCGCGCTTCCTCAAGAAGGCCCTGGGCGCCCGGGTGTGGGATGCAGACGGCAAGGAATATCTGGACTACGTGGGCTCCTGGGGGCCGGCCATCCTGGGCCACGCCGACCCGGTGGTGGTCGAGGCCGTGCGCGAGGCGGCCCTGGAGGGCCTGTCCTTTGGCGCCCCTACCGAGCGCGAGATCGATATGGCCGAGCGCCTGTGCGAGCTCCTGCCCAGCCTGGAGATGGTGCGCCTGGTGTCCAGCGGCACCGAGGCCACCATGAGCGCCATCCGCCTGGCCCGGGGCTTCACCGGGCGGGACGCCATCGTCAAATTCGAGGGTTGCTACCACGGCCATGCCGACAGCCTGCTGGTCAAGGCCGGCTCCGGCCTGCTGACCTTCGGCAACCCCTCGTCGGCCGGCGTGCCGGAAGACTTCGCCAAGCACACCATCGTGCTCGACTACAACAACCCGGCCCAGCTGGAAGAGACCTTCCGGGAGAAGGGCGATGCCATCGCCTGCGTGATCATCGAGCCCATCGCCGGCAACATGAACCTGGTCAAGCCGTCGGCCGAGTTCATGCACCTGCTGCGCCGCCTGTGCACCGCCCACGGCACGGTGTTGATCTTCGATGAGGTGATGACCGGTTTTCGCGTCGGGCCGCGCGGGGTTCAGGGTCTGTTCGGCATTACCCCGGATCTCACCACCCTGGGCAAGGTCATCGGTGGTGGCATGCCGGTTGGGGCCTTTGGCGGGCGTCGCGACATCATGCAAAAGATCGCCCCCCTCGGCGGCGTGTATCAGGCCGGCACCCTGTCCGGCAGCCCGGTGGCGGTGGCGGCGGGGCTGGCCAGCCTCAACCAGATCGCCCGTCCGGGCTTCTACGAGGTGCTCACCGCCCGCACCGAGCGCCTGGTGACGGGCCTCAATGCCGCTGCCGCAAAGCACGGCGTGCGCTTCGTGGCGGATTCGGTGGGGGGGATGTTCGGGCTCTACTTTGCTGCCGGTGTGCCTGCCAGCTACGCCGACGTGATGGCCTCCGACAAGGACAGTTTCAACCGCTTCTTCCACGCCATGCTGGACGCCGGGCATTACTTTGCTCCGTCGGCCTTCGAGGCTGGCTTCGTGTCGGCAGCCCATTCGGAGGCAGACATCGACTCCACCATCGCGGCAGCGGATGCCTGGTTCGCCGCCAACCGGGGCTGATGTAAAGGGGCTGCGGCGCGCTACATCAGGAAGATCGTCGCCAGCCCCAGAAAGATGAAAAAGCCACCCGAGTCGGTGACGGCGGTGATGATCACGCTGGAGCCGACCGCCGGGTCCTGACCCAGGCGGTTGCGGATCATCGGGGCCATAACGCCCACGAAGGCCGCCACCAGCAGGTTGAGCGTCATGGCAGCGGTCATCACCGCGCCGAGCTTGCCGCTGCCGTAGAGTATCCACGACAGCACCCCGAGCAGGCCGCCCCATACAATGCCGTTGATCAGGGCGACGCCCATCTCTTTCTTGATGAGACGGCTCAGGGCATCGTCCTGGACCTGACCCATGGCAATGCCGCGCACGATCATGGTGATGGTCTGGTTGCCCGAGTTGCCACCGATGCCGGCCACGATGGGCATCAGCGCTGCCAGGGCCACGAGCTTTTCGATGGAGCCCTCAAAGGCGCCGATCACCCGGCTGGCGATGAAGGCGGTGACCAGATTGACGGCCAGCCAGGCCCAGCGGTTTTTCACCGAGTCCCACACCGACGCGAAAATATCTTCCCCTTCCCGCAGACCGGCCTGGTTGAGCAGCTCGCTCTCGGTTTCCTCGCGGATGAAGTCCACCACTGTCGCCACCGTCACCCGGCCCACCAGCTTGCGGTGGTAGTCCACCACCGGCGCCGACACCAGGTCGTAGCGCTCGAAGGCCTGGGCGGCGGTTTCGGCTTCGTCTGATGGTTCCAGGGTCAGGGTGTCGGTGAGCATGATCTCGCTCACCTCGGTTTCGGGGTCGTTGATGAGCAGCCGGTTGATGGGCAGCACGCCGCGCAGGTGCTCGTCCCGGTCCACCACGAAGAGCTGGTCGGTGTGGTCAGGCAGTTCGTCGAAGCGGCGCAGGTAGCGCAGCACCACTTCCAGGCTCACGTCCTCACGCACGGTGACCATCTCGAAATCCATCAGCGCGCCTACCGAGTCTTCCGGATAGGACATGGCCGCGCGCAGTTGTTCGCGCTCTTCCGGGTCGAGGCCCTGGTAAACCGCCTCCATCACCTCCCGGGGCAGGTCGGGGGCCAGGTCGGCGAGTTCATCGGCGTCGAGCTGCTCGGCTGCAGCCCGCAGGGAGGCCGGGTCCATGGACTCGATGAGGGATTCCCGCACCGCGTCGGAGACTTCCAGCAGGATCTCGCCGTCCCGCTCGGCCTTGACCAGATCCCAGACGAACAGGCGTGCGTCCAGGGGCAGGGCTTCGAGAATGTGGGCGACGTCGGCCGAGTGCAGGCTTTCAAGCTTGTGGGTCAGCTCGTGGATGTGCTGCTTGTGCACCAGGCTTTCCACCAGGTCGTGCTTGGGCATGTCCTGACGGTGAACGAGATCTTCCACCAGCTTGTGGCGGGCAAGCAGGTGCTGCACCTCGCGCAGGTGAATGTCGAGGTCGTCGTGTTGCTGGAGATCGTCAGCTTCGGCCATGGTGCTGGTCCCGTGGGCGGCGGGGCGCCGGGCGGCGCGCAGGCTGCGGATTCTACGGCGTTTGCTGCGCCGCGGCGACGGCCTTTTTCACCTTGGGCGGCCCCAAGGTGAAAAGCACCTCCCCGGGCGGCGCGGGAAGCCTTTGATGTCGTGGTTGCGGGGGCGCGCTCAGGGCCAGGCGCGGGCGCCGAACATCATGCGCTTGGCCACAAAATGGCGGGCCGGTGGCAGCAGGTCGAGGGCAAACAAGCCAGCGCCCCGGGCGTGGCGCAGGGGGGCAGAGGCCGTGCTGAACAGACGCACCAGGCCATCGGTGAAGCGAATCGTGCCCTGGCGGTCGAGACGGCGTTTGCGGGCGTAGGCCTCCAGGTTGGCGGCGGCGCCAGGATCGCCGCCGGCCCGCAGAAGGATCTGGGCGCAGGACCACACATCGCGGAGGGCCAGGTTGTAGCCCTGGCCGGCGACGGGGTGGAGGGTCTGGGCGGCATTGCCCAGCCACACGGTGCGCTGGCCGACGGGGTCGGGCCGGTAACGCAGCAGCAGGGGGTAGCGGGCCCGTGGCCCGACCGTGGCGAAGCGCAGGCGGGTACCGAAGTGTGCCTGCAGGCTGGCCAGGTAGGCCTCGTCGTCGAGGGCCATCAGGGCGTCGGCTTCGGCCGGATCGGTAGTGTGCACGATGGCGCAGTCGTTTCCGCAGGGCAGTACGGCCAGGGGCCCCTGGGGGGTGAAGCGCTCCCAGGCGCGGTTGCCGTGGCTTTCCGCCGGAGTGACGACGGAGATGACGGCGTGCTGGCCATAGTCCCGCTCCACCAGGCTGCTGTCGTCGACGCCCTGGATGCTGCCTTCGGCGCAGGCTGCCAGGCGGGCCGACAGGGGGGGCGCGTCGGCAAGGCTGAGGATCACGTCGTCGGCGCCGGCGGCCAGGCCGGTGACGGTGGCCTGGTCGAGTATCGGAATGCCGGCAGCGGCCAGGGCCTCATCCAGCGCGGTGGCCAGGTCGCCGGCACCGGCCACGTAGCCGAGGGCCGGCTGACCGTATTCGCTGGCCTGCAGCACGGTTCTGCCCAGGCCGCCCTGGTGGGAGACATGGATGGTCTCGATGGGCGTAGCCGGTAGCCGGGACCAGATGCCGAGGCGCTCCAGGGTCAGGCGGGTGCCGTGGGATAGGGCCAGGATGCGCGGGTCCTTGCGGGCGGCGCCACGGGGGCGGGCATCCACCAGCACGATGTCGAGGCCGGCGTCCTTGAGGGCGAGGGCGAGGGTCATGCCCACCGGGCCGGCGCCGATGATGGCGATATCGTGGCGTTTCATGGGCTTGGGTTCCGGGGCATGGGTCAGGCAGGTTCGGCCATCAGGGCCTCGATGTCGGCCACGCTCTTGGGTGTGCCGGCGGTGAGGATGTCGCAGCCGCTGTCGGTGACGAGGGCGTCGTCCTCGATGCGGATGCCGATGTTCCAGAAGGCTTCAGGAACGCCATCGGCCGGGCGGATGTAGCAGCCGGGTTCGACGGTGAGCACGTTGCCGGGGACCAGCGGCCGCCATTCGCCGGCGAGCTTGTACTCGCCCGCATCGTGCACGTCCAGACCCAGCCAGTGCCCGGTGCGGTGCATGTAGAACTGGCGGTAGCTGCCGGACTCGAGCACGCCATCCAGGCTGCCCTGGAGCAGGCCCAGATCGATGAAGCCCTGGGCGAGCACCCGGGTGGCGGCGTCGTGGGGGTCGTTCCAGCCGGCACCGGGGCGGGTGGCGGTGATGGCCGCAGCCTGGGCCGCCAGCACCAGTTCGTAGGCGGCCTTCTGGGGGCCGCTGAAGCGGCCGTTGATCGGGAAGGTCCGGGTGATGTCGGAGGCGTAGCCGTCGAGCTCGCAGCCGGCGTCGATGAGCAGCAGGTCGCCGTCCCGCAGCAGGGCGTCGTTCTCCACGTAGTGCAGCACGCAGGCGTTGGCGCCGCCGGCGACGATGGAGCCGTAGGCCGGTGCCTGGCTGCCGTAGCGGCGGAACTCGTGGATGAGCTCGGCCTCGATCTCGTATTCGTGGATGCCGGGCCGGGTGGCGCGCATGGCACGCCGATGGGCGCCGCCGGAGATGTCGGCGGCGCGGCGCATGGTGGCGATCTCGCTGGCATCCTTGATCAGGCGCATCTCGTCGATCAGGCTGCGCACGTCGCGGATCTGCGCCGGAGCCACGCAGCCCGTGCGCGCCTGGGCGCGGACCCGGTTGAGGGCCTCGGTGACCCGGTTGTCCCAGGGCGGTTCGTAACCCATGGAGTGGAAGATGGCGGGTTGGTTGGCGAGCAGCGTGGTGAGCTGGGCGTCCAGTTCGGCGATGGGGTGGGCCTCGTCGAGGCCGAAGGTCTCACGGGCCGCCTCGGGGCCGAAGCGGTAGCCGTCCCAGATCTCCCTCTCCATGTCTTTGGTACGGCAGAACAGCAGGCTGCGCGGCGTGTCGCCGGCCACCAGCACCAGCACCGCCTCGGGCTCACGGAAGCCGGTGAGGTAATAGAAGTAGCTGTCGAAGCGGTAGCCGTAGTGGGTGTCGCGGTTACGCAGGTGCTCCGGCGCGGTGGGGATGATGGCGACGCCGCCGCCCGCGGCCTGCATGGTGGCGAGCAGGCGGGTGCGGCGGGCCTGGAAGGGGGCGATGTCGAGGGGCATGGCGTGGCAGGGTGTCCAGGTTGGGAGTGGCGGCGGTTTACTTCAGGGCGTGACCCAACTGATCGAAGTGTTCATCGCCCCGGCTGCTCTCGGTCTCGAAGTGCCAGTGCTTGAGCGTGCCGTTGTTCCAGTATTCGTAGTCGTGGCGAAGCGTCCTGCTTCTGATGACCTTTTCGGCCGTCGGCGGGCGCCCGTCCGGGAATACCTCGACCCGAAAGTAAGCCCTCTCCTCGCGGATGTCCACCAGGCTGCGGGCCTGGGGCGGCAGCCCGCCCGCGGCAGGGAGAAAGTAATGGATGCCTGGGGCTAGCCTCAAGGTCCATTGGGCGTCAACGGCGACTGGGCTGCGTTCGGCCAGCCACTTTTCTGCCCATCGAATACGCGTGCCTTCCATGGAGAAGCGGTAGTGGGCGCGGGCCGCTTCGGCTTCGGCCTCGCCGATGGGAAGCTCGGGGCGAATCGGCAGGGAGTAAAGGTTCGCCCTGGCGTAGAAGGCAATGCCGGTGGCTGTTGCGGAGGAGGGCATGGGTTTCTCCGGGTGGGCGTGACTGGGATGAAAAACGCACAGCGTTGCCGCGAGGAGTGCGCGAATAGCGTGGGGGTGGGCGGCCATCAGGCGCATCGGCGTCTAGTTCAGCTTTTTCGAGTTGCTCTTGCTCAGACCGACGTCTTTCATCATTTGCTCCTGGAAGGTGTGACAGTTGTGTTTTGCCGGCCAGCGCCAGGTGGAGCCGTACTTGCCGGAAAAGCCACTGGCGAAGTCCCCGATGGATTTCTTGATGTCGGCCGCGGATTTGCCATTGAGGACGGAGGGCGAGAACTCCTCATCACCCGGATCGCCGTGGTGAGGGTCGCGGGTTGCCGTACCGCCCGCTCCTTTCATCTCGTTGAGCACGCCTGGAACGCCGAGGAAGGTTCCACCGATGGATACGCCGCTGGCTGGCCACCAACCAAAGCTCTGGCTGCCATCCACCTCGACCCACCAGTGTCCGTACTCCAGTTCCGACTTGTCGCCGCCTGCGGCTTTGAGGGTGCCGCGCACGTGGATGCGTTTCATGATCACCGTGGTCAAGACGCGCCGGACCTTGATGTTCAGTTTGAGGGTCTGATCGGGATGGATCGCAAAGCGTGCCTTGTCGGGGCTCATCTCGAATTCGTCCTGGGTGAGCGTCAGGGTATAGAAGCCTGCCGCGATGCCGTCGAAGCGGCACTGACCGGCCGCGTTCGTGGTGGCTTCGCCGGAGGACGCACCGGCAATGGAGACCTTCACGTCCTTGATGGCTTCACCGCTGCTGGTCTCCTTCAGGGTGACGACCAGATTGCCCGGTGACCTGGGCTCTTCCGCATCCTTGATGGGGGGCAGAATACCGATGGCGATGCCTTCGCCCAGCTCTGTCATGGTGCAGTATCCCGAGGTGGGGCGACGATGTGATTGATCCACGCGAGTCGTTCGGGTGTGCCCACATCCACCCAGCGGCCGAGCAGGCGGGCGCCGCTGACCCGGTTGCGCGCCATGGCCGCCCGCAGCAGGGGCGCGAGCTTGGCCGGGGCGTCGGGCGAGAGACCCGCGAACAGGGCCGGATGATAGGCGCCGAGGCCGGAAAAGGTGAGGCGTTCGCCCTCTCCCTCATGGACCAGTCCGTCCGGCGTGAGGCCGAAGTCACCGCCCGGGTTGTGCTCGGGGTTGGCGACCAGCATCAGGTGGGCGCAGCGCACCGGGTTGAGCTCCTCGGCGGCCCGGCGCAGGCCGGCGAAGTCGGCGTCGCAGAAGACGTCGCCATTCACCACCACGAAGGGTTCAGCACCCAGCAGGGGCAGGGCGCGGGCGATGCCGCCGGCGGTTTCGAGGGCGCTGCCCTCGGGCGAGTAGGTGATGCGCACGCCAAAGCGCGTGCCATCACCGAGTGCCTCCTCGATCATCTGGCCGAGGTGGGCGTGGTTGATGACCAGGTCGACGATGCCTGCCGCTGCCAGGCGCTCGATGTGCCACACGATCAGCGGCTTGCCGCCGGCCACCAGCAGCGGCTTGGGGCAGGTGTCGGTGAGGGGGCGCATGCGTTCGCCGCGGCCGGCGGCAAGGATCATCGCTTTCATGGTCGTGGGCTCAGAAGGAGTAGCCGACTTCGGTGACGGTCGGGTCGGTCTGCTCAAGGATGCGCAGCAGGGGCCGGAGTTCGCCGTAGCGCTCGCAGGCCTTGCGCAGGTAGTGGAGAACCAGCGGCATGTCCTTCAGGTAGCCGTCCTTGCCGTCCCGGTGGTAGAGGCGGGCAAAGATGCCGAGCACCTTGATGTGGCGCTGCACGCCCATCCACTCGTAGTCCCGGTGGAACTCGGCGAAGTCCTCGCGCACCGGCAGGCCCAGCTCACGGGCGGTTTCCCAGTAGCGGGCCAGCAGGTCGAGGGTGAAGTCTTCTTCCCAGTGGATGTAGGCGTCCTTGAACAGGGAGGCCAGGTCGTAGGTCATGGGGCCGTAAACGGCGTCCTGGAAATCGAGCACGCCGGGGTTGGGCGCGGACACCATCAGGTTGCGGCTGTGGTAGTCGCGATGCACATAGACCTTGGGCTCGGCCAGGTTCACATCGACGATGCGGTCGAAGACCTCGTAGAGCTGGGTGGTCTGCTGCTCGGTGAGGGTGATGCCCTTGTGGCGGCTTACGTACCACACCGGGAAGAGCTCCAGCTCGCGCATCAGCAGCTCGCGGTCGTACTCGGGCAGCACGCCGGGCTGGCTGGACGCCTGGATGCTCATCAGGGCGCCCAGGGCTTCGGCGTAGAGATTGTGGGCGTTGTCCTTGGTCAGGGCGTCCAGGTAGGTGGTGCTGCCCAGGTCGGACAGCAGCAGGAAACCCTGCTCAAGGTTCTGTCGGATGACTTGCGGCACATGGGCACCGGTGGCACCGAACAGCGCCGCCACCTTGATGTAGGGGCGGCAGTCTTCATGGCTGGGGGGCGCATCCATGACGATCAGAGAAACCGGATCGTCAGCAAATGTAAGCCGGAAATAGCGCCGGAAGCTGGCGTCGGCACTGGCCGGGGCGAGTTCGAAGGGGCGGCCGGGAAATTCGGCGGCGATCCAGGACTGGAGTTGTTGGCGTCGTTCCACGGGAGTCTGAGATGCGTTCGTGTAAAATCGTGCAGTTTATCAAACCATGCGGTCGGCTCGCCGGCTGGTTCCTGCCCCGGGATGAAACCTCACACCCAGTTGCGCTTCCTGTCGATCGCCCTGTTCGCCCTGTGGGGGCGCGCCGGCGCGGAAGAACTCCCGCCCTTCGTGGTCTCACCGGCCCTGCTTGGCAAGCCGGCTGCTGCCCGTCCGGTCCCTCGTGCTGTTGCCACGCCTTCTGCGGCGCCGGCCGCCCGCGCTGCGCCAGCGCCTGCCAGGCCGGTGGCGCCCGGCGTCCAGGTGCGCAAGCCCGCGGCTGCCGCAGCCCCGGCAGCCAGCCCCGGCATCACCCGCATCACTGCCGACCGGGTGAGTGGCCGCCAGGACGTGGATGCCGTTGCCGAAGGCAGCGCCACGCTGTTGCGTGACGCCACTCGCGTCGACGGTGACCGCCTGCAGTATTTCGAGCTCACCGACGAGGTGGAGGCCACCGGCAACGTGCGGGTGGTCCGCGGTACCGACGAAATGACCGGTCCCCACGCCCGTATCAAGGTGGGGGAACAGTCCGGCGTGTTCGATTCGCCCAGCTATGCCATCAGCCGGCCGGCCCGGCCGCCGCGGCCTGGTCAGGCGCCGCTGCTGCCCGGCCAGGCCGTGCCGGCCAGCCAGCAGCCCATCAGCGGCCATGGCTCGGCCGACTCCCTGGTGCTCGAGGGCGAAAACCAGTTCCGCTTCTCCAATGCCTCCTGGACCAGCTGCAAGCCGAGTCGGCCCGACTGGTATCTGCAGGCCAAGGAGCTGGATCTGGACTTCGATTCGGAGGTGGGCGAAGCCCGCCACGGCACCCTGTGGTTCAAGGGCGTTCCACTGGCTTACCTGCCTTGGGCCGACTTCCCCTTGGGTGAGAGCCGCAAGTCCGGTCTCCTGTCTCCCACCTTCGGTACTTCCAACAAGGTCGGCTTCGACCTGTCGGTGCCCTATTACTTCAACCTTGCGCCGAACTACGACGATACCCTGACCACTCGCCTGATGGGGCGGCGGGGCCTGCAGTTCCGCAACGAGGCGCGCTACATCAATCCCAATTACCGGGGTATCACCTACCTGGAATACATGCCGCAGGACCAGGTGGAAGGGCGCAGCCGCTACGTGGGGTCGGTGCGCCACGATCACAACTTCGGCGGCGGCTGGACCAGCAACATCAACTTCAACGGCGTCTCCGACCCGCGTTACTTCATCGACCTGAGCACGCGCCTGGCCTTGACCTCCCAGGTCAACCTGCTGCGCCAGGGCTCGGTGACCTATGCTGGCGGAGGCTGGTGGACGGCCACCGGCATGTTGCAGGCCTTCCAGACCCTGGATGACCCGAAGACCGGCGCCGCGCCGGTGAGCATTCCCTACAAGCGCCTGCCCCAACTGCTGTTGATGGCCAACCGTCCCGATCTGCCCGGTGGAACCACATTCCAGCTGGCCAGCGAGTTCGTTGCCTTCAGCCACCCGACCCAGGACGAGGGGCGTCGCCTGACCTTCTATCCGCAGCTCTCGCTGCCCATGCAGACGGCGGCCTTCCACTTCACGCCGAAGATCGGCGTGCACGCCACCCGCTATGAGCTCGACCGGCGGGTCAGCACCGGCGACAACTCCGTCACCCGCACCCTGCCCATCCTGTCGTTGGACAGTGGCGTGACCTTCGAGCGCGACGCCAACTTCGGCGGTCGGGATTTCGTGCAGACCCTGGAGCCGCGGATCTACTATCTCTACGTGCCCTACCGGGACCAGTCGAACATCCCCAACTTCGACACGGGCTTCTACGACTTCAACTTCGCGCAGATCTTCGCCGAGAACGTCTACACGGGCGGCGACCGCATCTCCAACGCCAACCAGATCACCACGGCAGTGCAGAGCCGCCTGATCGACCCGACCAGCGGCGCTGAAACCCTGCGTGCGGCCCTCGGCCAGCGTTACTACCTGGTAGACCAGCGCGTCACCCTGAACAAGGACACCCCGGCCCGTACCGGCAAGCAGGCCGACCTGCTGGCCGCCTTCGGCGTAAACCTGGCCCCGAAGACCACGCTCGACACCGCCTGGCAGTACAACCCCCGGGACAACTGGACCGAGCGCTTCAACTTCGGCTTCCGTTTCCAGCCCGGCTACGCCCGCACCCTGGGAGTGAGCTGGCGCTATCGGCGCAACTACTCCACCGATCCGGCCAACCCCAACGGTTTCCGTGACATCGATCTCACCGGTCAGTGGCCCCTGTGGGGCAACTGGTACGGCGTGGGGCGTTACAACCGCAACCTGCGTGACCACCGTCTGACGCAGGGTATTGCCGGTGTCGAATACAACGCCGGCTGCTGGGTGTTCCGCGGCGTGATCCAGCACCTCACCACCAGCGCCACCGACGTGACCCGCGCCTTCTTCTTCCAGCTCGAGTTCAATGGTGCAGGCAGCCTCGGCTCCAGCCCGCTCAATGTCCTGCGCCGCAGCGTGCCGGGCTACAACCGCATCAACGATGGCTCCAACCCCTTCTCCAGCGACGACGAATTCTGAAAGCCTATCCCGACCCATGAAACTCATCGTCTCCCTGCTTGCCGCAACCCTGCTCGCCAGCACTGCCTTCGCCGCCAACGGGCCGGTCGAAGTGGATCGCATCGTGGCGGTCGTTAACAGCGAAGTCATCACCCGCGCCGACCTGCGCATGCGCGTTGCCCAGGTGACGCGCCAGCTGAGCCGTCAGGGCACACCCCTGCCGGCCGCCGATGTGCTTGAGAAGCAAGTGCTGGAGCGCCAGATCATCGAGCGCCTGCAACTGCAGCTGGCCGCCGAAACCTCCCTGCGCATCGATGACGTGACCCTCGACCGGGCCGTCGGGCGCATTGCCGACAGCAACCGCCTGTCCATGACCGAGTTCCGCAAGGCCCTAGAAAAGGACGGCCTTTCCTGGGAGCGCTTCCGCGAGGAAGTACGCAACGAGATGCTCCTCACCCGGGTGCGCGAGCGTGAGGTCGAGGCCCGCATCGTGGTGTCGGATGCCGAGGTCAGCAACTTCCTGGCCCATCCCGAAAACACCATGGGGCAGGAGGAATACAACCTCTCCCACATCCTCTTCCGTGCGCCCGAGGGGGCTACCCCCGAGCAATTGGCACGCCTGCGCGCCAAGGCTGAAGACGTGGCTGCCCGCATTGGGCGGGGCGAACCCTTCGACAAGCTGGCTGCCAGCTACTCGGATGCCCCCGACGCCCTGACCGGCGGCAATCTGGGCTGGCGCAGCGCCGAGCGCCTGCCGGGCCTGTTTGCCGAAGCCGTCACCACCCTCAAGCCGGGCGAAACCACGCCCATCCTGCGCAGCGCCGCCGGGTTCCACATCGTCCGCGTGATGGATCGCAAGGGGGGCAGCCAGTCGGGCGTGCCGGCCCAGGTTCAGCAGACCCGTGCCCGTCACATCCTGATCAAAACCAGTGAAGTGCTCACCGATGCCGATGCCCGCCGTCGCCTCACCGACCTGCGCGAGCGCGTCGTCCAGGGGGGCGCCAGCTTCGCCGACCTGGCCCGTATCCACTCCGCCGACCTGTCTGCGGCCAAGGGCGGCGATCTGGGCTGGATCTACCCAGGTGACACCGTGCCCGAGTTCGAACAGGCCATGGACGCCCTCAAGCCCGGCGAGCTGAGTCAGCCCGTGCAGTCGCCCTTTGGCTGGCACCTGATCCAGGTGGAAGACCGCCGCGTGCAGGATGTTTCCGACGAGCGCAAGCGCGGTGCCGCCCGCAACGCCCTGCGCGAGCGCAAGTCCGACGAGGCCTACCAGGACTGGCTGCGCCAGCTGCGTGACCGGGCCTACGTGGAATACCGCACCGAAGACCGCTGATCTGGCGGCCCGGGCGGCGGAACACCTTCCACCGCCCGGGCCAGGCCTGCAGTCCTGTCCCTCCTGTTGTCCCCTTCCTGCGTCTCCCCCACCATGCCATCCCCGCTTCCCGTCCTCGCCATTACCAGCGGTGAGCCCGCCGGCATTGGCCCCGATCTGTGTGCCGCCCTGCCGCGCTTCGAATGCCCGGCGCGCCTTGTCGTCCTGGGTGACCGCAAGATGATCGCCGCACGCATCCACGCGGTCGAGCCCTCCGTCGACATCCTCGACTACGCTGCTGGCAACACCCCCCGGCCCGGCAGCCTGGAGGTGCTCCACGTGCCGCTGGCCCGGCCCGTCACGCCGGGGCAGCTGGATGCGGCCAATGCCCGCTATGTCCTTGATGTGCTCGACCGGGCCATCGCCGGCTGCACCTCCGGGGAGTTCTCCGGCATGGTCACCGCGCCGGTGCACAAGGGCATCATCTGCGATGCGGGTGTGCCGTTTTCCGGGCATACCGAGTATCTGGCCGAAGCCACCGGCACGCCGCTGGTGGTGATGATGCTGGTGGGCGGGAGCATGCGCGTCGCCCTCGCCACCACTCATCTGCCCCTCAAGGATGTTTCCGCGGCCATCACCCGCCCCCTGCTCACCGACACCCTGCGTATCCTGCACACCGACCTGCGCACGCGCTTCGGCCTGGCCGCGCCGCGCATCCTGGTGGCCGGCCTGAATCCCCACGCGGGGGAGGGGGGCCACATGGGGCGCGAGGAAATCGACGTGATCACGCCCGTGCTCGAGGCCCTGCGCGCCGAGGGCATGGACCTGCGCGGCCCGCTGCCGGCCGACACCCTGTTCGTGCCCCACACCCTGGCCCAGGGTGATGCGGTGCTGGCCATGTTCCACGACCAGGGCCTGCCAGTGCTCAAGCACGCCAGCTTCGGTGGCGGCGTCAATGTCACCCTGGGGTTGCCCATCATCCGCACCTCGGTGGATCACGGCACGGCCCTCGATCTGGCAGGGACGGGCCGGGCCGACCCTGGCAGCCTGTTCGCGGCCGTCGAGCTGGCCATTTCCATGGCTCGGGCATGAACAGCCGTCGTCGTCTGATCGTTGGCGGCTTTGCGGCCCTGGGTCTGGCTGCCTGCGCCGACCTGGGCCGCAAGCCGGAGCCCGTGGCGCCCCGTGCCGCCCGCAAGCCGCGGGTGGCGCTGGCCCTGGGTGGGGGCGCGGCCCGCGGCTTTGCCCATATCGGCGTCATCAAGGTGCTCGAAACCCATGGCCTGGCGCCGGACCTGGTGGTCGGCACCAGCGCCGGGGCGGTGGTCGGTGCCCTCTACGCTGCCGGACACGGGCCTTTCGAGCTGCAGAAGCTGGCCATCCAGCTGGACGAATCGGCCGTCACCGACTGGAGCCTCTTCGATAGAGGGGTGATCAAGGGCGAAGCCCTGGAGCGCTTCATCAACACCAACGTGGGCAACAAACCCATCGAAGGCTTGAAGCGCCGCTTTGCCGCGGTGGCCACCGACCTGCAGAGCGGCCAGCCCATCGTCTTCCAGCGGGGCAATACCGGCACCGCCGTGCGCGCCTCCTCGTCCATCCCCGGGGTGTTCCCGCCGGTGCCCATCAACGGGCGGGAGTACGTGGATGGCGGGCTGGTGGCGCCGATTCCGGTACGCGAGGCCCGCGCCCTCGGCGCGGACATCATCATCGCTGTGGATATCTCCGCCCGTCCCAGTGGCAAGAAGAACCAGGGCAGCCTCGATGTGCTGCTCGATACCATCGCCATCATGGGCGGCGCCCTGGGCCGCGATGAGCTGGCCGGGGCCGACGTGGTCATCCGGCCCGAGCTGAAGGGCCTGCCGGCCACCAACTTCCAGCAGCGCCATGAAGCCATCCTGGAGGGGGAACGGGTCGGCTTTGCCGCCGTGGCCCGCGTCCGGGAGGCGATCGCCGCCTGGGAAAAAAAGAACGCCTGAGGAACAACGGATGAGCGAACCCCATCTCGCGCGCAAGCGCTTCGGCCAGAATTTCCTGTCCGACCCCAACATCATCCGCAAGATCATCGAGGCCATCCGCCCGGCGGAGGGCGACCGCATGGTCGAGATCGGCCCCGGCCTGGGGGCCATGACCGAGCCGCTGATGGCCCGTCTGCCTCATCTGCACGTGGTCGAGATCGACCGGGACCTGATCGCCCGCCTCAAGGAGGCCCACTCCCCGGAGAAGCTGACCATCCACGAAGGCGACGCCCTCAAGTTCGACTTCGGTAGCCTGGTGGCCGACGGCGCACCCCTGCGGGTGGTCGGCAATCTGCCTTACAACATCTCCACGCCCATCCTCTTTCACCTGGCCGACTATGCCGAGAAGGTGAAGGACATGACCTTCATGCTGCAGAAGGAAGTGGTGATGCGCATGGTGGCCGAGCCGGGTACCGAGGAGTACGGGCGGCTGTCGGTGATGCTCCAGTATCGCTTCAACATGGGGCGGGTCTTCGATGTGCCGCCGGGCGCCTTCCGTCCCGCGCCCAAGGTGATGTCGAGCATCGTCCGCATGGTGCCGCGCCCTGTGGCTGAGTGCACCGCTACAGACTATGCCCTGCTCGGCCGGATCGTGACGGCAGCTTTCGGCCAGCGTCGCAAGACCCTGCGCAATACCCTGCGGGATTTCCTGGAAGAGTCAGATTTTGCGGCCCTCGAGCTGGACCCTGGTCTGCGCGGTGAAAAACTTGGTGTGGACCGTTTTGTGCAAATCGCCAATCACGTTGCCGGGCGGGCGTCCCTGGCCGTGTAGAGACAGCGTCCCGCGCGGTGGGTGTAGCGATACTGGACGCAATTTCGCCAAATTCGCATAAAAACGGTAAAAATGTTTTTCATGTCGTTTTTCAGCGGTTTAATTCACGAATTTAAGATTTCTTTGGGGTTATAGTGAATTCGCCGTCTGGATACCCGTTTGGCGTATTCGGGAGGTGCAACATCAAAATACAAATTCACTCACTCTCAAGAGGTTTCAAAATGGCTATTCGTGAGCTCTCCTCCCAGGAAGTCCAGAACGTTTCCGGCGGCACCTTCGGCCTGCTGGGCGGCCTGCTGTCCTTCAAGCTGAACCTGCTGAGCAGCCTTTTCGGCCGTCGCAGCAGCTGCTACACCCCGGCCCCGAGCCCTTGCCAGCCCGCTCCGAGCCCCTGTCAGCCGGCCCCGAGCCCCTGCCAGCCTGCTCCCTCCTGCGGCTGCTGATTAGCGCCTCGGAGGAAGTCGGGATAGCCCTCACCTCCGGGTGACAGGCTTGCCGATAACGGGCCACCCCTGGGTGGCCCGTTGCCATTTGAATTTGATCGAGCCATCGGGACATTCCTCACGCTCCGGATGCCCATCCGTCCGACCGGCGGGAATAGTTCAGGGCAGCTTCCGGAAAGAAGTGGGATCCTCCCGTCACACCTCCGGCCTCTGCTTCCCCTGTTTCCGTGAAAGACGACTCCCTGTTCCGCACCGAGGCTCTCGATGCCCAGCGCACCAACTGGCTCGGGCCGGTGGCTCTCAGCCAGCCCCTCTCCTTCGCCATCTTCGCCCTGATCGCCGCAGTGGCGGCGTTGGCGCTGATGGCCTTCTTCGTGTTCGGTAGCTATACCAAGCGCACGACGGTGTCCGGCCAGTTGCTGCCGGCCGGGGGCTGGTCCAAGGTCTATCCGGGGCAGTCTGGTGTGGTGGTGGAGAAGCGCGTCAGGGAAGGCCAGGCCGTCCGCGAGGGTGATGTGCTGTACGTGCTGTCCCTGGAGCGCAAGAGCGATGCCGCGCCGGGCGGCCTCGCCAGCATCACCGAGCAGGTCGAAGCGCGTCGCAACAGCCTGCGCAATGAACTGGGCAAGACGGAATCCCTTCAGCAGGAGCAGCGCGCGGCACTGGCCCGCAAGCAGGCCGCCTACGAGGCCGAGCTGCAGGTGATCGAACAGTCCATGGACGGTCAGCGCACCCGCGTGGCCCTGGCCCAGGACACCCTGCAGCGTTACAGGGGCTTGCTGGAGAAGGACTACATCGCCGGCGAGCAGGTGCAGTTGCGTGAGGCAGACCTGATCGACCAGCGCTCGCGCCTGCAGGTTCTCGAACGCGAGCGTCTCAATGCCCAGCGCGAGCTGACCCTGCTGCGCGGCGAGTTGGCGCGTATGCCCCTGGAGCAGTCGAAGCAGATCGCCGAGATCCGCCGCAGCATCTCCAGCTCCGATCAGGAACTCACCGAGAGCGAGCTGCGCCGGCGCATCCATGTGCTGGCACCCCGTGACGGGGTGGCGACGGCGGCGACGGCCGAGGTCGGCCACACCGTGGATGGGAGCCGTCCGGTGGTGTCCATCGTGCCGCCGGGCGCCCGCCTGCAGGCCTACCTGTTTGCGCCAAGCAAGGCGGTGGGCTTTGTGCGCGAGGGGGATGCCGTGATGCTGCGCTTCGACGCTTACCCTTATCAGAAGTTTGGTCACACCGCCGGCCGCGTGGCCCAGGTGGCCCGGGTTGCCCTGTCGAGTCAGGATCTGTCAGCCCTCGGCTTGTCCGGGCTGGACGGCGCCGGCAGCGGGGAGCAGGTTTATCGCATCACGGTGGACCTGGCCGCCCAGTCCATCACAGCTTATGGCGAACCGCGCCCGCTGCAGGTGGGCATGCAGCTTGAGGCCGACATCATGCAGGAGCGTCGCCGGCTCTATGAATGGGTCCTGGAACCCCTCATCAGCATCACCGGGAAACTCTGAGCCCATGTCCCTGATTGCCAATCTGCCCGCCGCGTTCGGGCGCTCGCTCCCTGTCATCCTGCAAACCGAAGCCACCGAATGCGGCCTGGCCATGCCTGGGCATGGTGTCCGGCTACCACGGGTGCCGCACCGACCTGGCCCAGCTGCGCCGCCAGTTCTCCATCTCCCAGCACGGCGCCACCCTGGGCCAGCTGATCGGCATCGCCAACGCCCTCGGCCTGGCCAGCCGGCCCCTGCGCCTGGATCTGGAAGACCTGGGCCAGCTGCGCACGCCGTGCATCCTGCACTGGAATCTCAACCACTTCGTGGTGCTGAAGAAGGTGGCCCGTCGCGGCATCCTGATCCATGACCCGGCCAGCGGCGCCCGCTGGGTGGCCCGCGACGAGATTTCCCGCAGCTTCACCGGCGTGGCCCTGGAGCTGTGGCCCAGCGCCGAGTTCCGGCCGTCGGCGGCGCCGCCGGCGATCCGCTTCCGCGATCTGATCGGCCGGGTGGACGGGCTGTTCTCCGCCGCGACCCAGGTGCTCATCCTGGCGGCGGCGCTGGAGGTCTTCGCCCTGGCCAGCCCCTTCTACCTGCAGTGGGTGATCGACCACGTGCTGGTGTCCGCCGACCGGGACCTGCTCACCACCCTGGCCCTGGGCTTCGGCCTGCTGCTGATCGTCCAGCAGCTCTTCTCGGCCCTGCGTTCATGGATCCTGCTGCACATCGGCACCAACCTCAGCCTGCAATGGCGTACCAACGTCTTTGCCCACCTGCTGCGCCTGCCGGTGCAGTACTTCGAGAAGCGCCACCTGGGCGACGTCGTGTCACGCTTCGGGGCGGTGGACGAGATCCAGAGCAAGCTCACCGCCTCGTTCTTCTCGGTGCTGATCGACGGGGTGATGTCGGCGGTGACCCTGGCCATGATGTTCCTGTACAGCCCGGCGCTGGCCTGGATGGCGGTGGCGGCGATGCTCACCTACGCCCTGATCCGCGCCCTGTGGTTCCGCCCCCTGCGCCTGGCCACCGAGCAGGAGATCGTCCATCACGCCAGCCAGCAGTCCCACTTTCTCGAGACCGTGCGCGGCATCAAGGCCGTCAAGCTGTTCCAGCGCCAGAACGAGCGCCGCTCCGGTTGGGTGAGCCTGGTGGCCGAGCAGGTCAATGCCGGAGTGCGCACCCAGCGCCTGTTCATCGCCTTCGAGTCGATCAACGGCCTGCTCTTCGGCCTGGTGGGCATCGCCATTCTGTGGCTGGGGGCCAAGCAGACCCTCGACGGCCTGATGACCGTGGGCGTGCTGATGGCCTTCAAGGCCTACAAAGACCAGTTCGACGGCCGCGTGGCCGGGCTGATCGAGAAGTTCTTCGAGCTGCGCATGCTGCGCCTGCAGGGTGAGCGCCTGGCCGACATCGTGCTGACCCAGCCCGAACAGGACGCCCCCCCCGGCCCCGGCCCCGGCCACGACGCAGCCAGCCGCAGCACACCGGCGGTGCGCCTGCAGGGCCTGCGCTTCCGCTACGCCGAGACCGACCCGTGGGTGGTGGATGGCGTCGACCTGGAAATCCCCCCCGGCCAGTCGGTGGCCTTCGTCGGCCCCTCGGGCTGCGGCAAGACCACCCTCATCAACCTCATCCTCGGCGTCTTTCCGCCGGTGGAGGGCGACATCCTGATCGGCGAGGCCAGCCTGCGCCGCAGCGGTGGCGAGGCGCCCCGGGCGCTGATCGGCACGGTGATGCAGGACGACACCCTGTTCGCCGGCTCCATCGCCGACAACATCTGCTTCTTCGATCCGGCGCCCGACCGGGCCCGCATCGAGGAATGCGCCCGCCTGGCCCAGATCCACGAGGAGATCGCCGCCATGGCCATGGGCTATCACACCCTGGTGGGGGACATGGGCACGGTGCTCTCCGGTGGGCAGAAGCAGCGCCTCTTCCTGGCCCGGGCCCTCTACAAGCAGCCGCGCATCCTGGTGCTCGACGAGGCCACCAGCCATCTGGACGTGGCCTGCGAGCAGGCCGTCAATGCGGCCATCCAGTCCCTCGACCTGATCCGCATCATCATCGCCCACCGCCCCGAGACCATCCTCAGCGCCGAGCGCGTGGTGATGCTCCATGGCGGCAAGGTTGTCGAAGATATGCCGGTGAGCGAGCTGATCGCGCGCCAGGCGGCGGCTGCGGCGCCAACGGCGGAGGAGGTGGTGTGATGCGGCGCCTGCTTGCCGCTGCCGGCCTGCTGGTGGCTTGCGGGTCGGTGCTGGCCTTCGATCCGCTGGGTAGCCGGACCGACCTGCGCGATCTCACCGCCCCCGGCCGGGTGCCACTGGATGCCGAGCTGAGCGGTGGCGTGAGTTGCCCCGAGCCCTTTGCCGGTGGTGAGATCAGCCTCTCGGAGGTGGTGCGCCGCGCCCTGTGCCGCGACCCCCGAACGCGCCAGGCCTGGGCCGAGGCGTCCCTCGCTGCGGCGCGCCTGGGGGCGGCCCGTGCGGCCTACCTCCCCACCCTGAACGGCAGCCTGACGCGCAGCCGGATCGGCCAGACACTGGAGCAGGGCGGCAACACCGTCCGCTCCGACGGCCGCAACCGGGGGAGCCAGCTGGATCTGGCGTGGAACCTGTTCGACTTTGGTCAGCGCGAGGCCAACGTGGACAGCGCCCGCCAGACCCTGCTCGCCGCCGCGGCCAGCCAGAACCTGAGCATCCAGACCATCTTCCTCGACGCGGCCAATGCCTACTTCAGCCTGCTCAACGCCCAGGGGGAGCTGGCGGTGGCGCAGGAGGTGGAGCGCATCAACCTGCAGAGTTTCCTGGCCGCCGAGGCCAAGCACGCGGCCGGTGTGGGTGATCTGACCTCCAAGCTGCAGACCCAGACCGCCTTTGCCCAGGCCATCCTGGCCCGGGTGAGGGCCGAGGGCAACCTCCGCAACGCCCAGGGGCAACTGGCGGTCAGCATCGGCGAGCCGCCCCTGCGGGCGGTGAAGGTGGAGGCGGATGACGCCAATCTGCCCGACACGAGTTTCGTGAAGGGTGTGGACGAGTTGCTGGATCTGGCCCAGAAGGCCCATCCGGAACTGGCAGCGGCCCGGGCACGGCTGTCCTCGGCCAGGGCCCGCATTGCGGTGGCCGACCGGGCCTACCTGCCCACGCTGAGCCTCAATGCCGTCCGCTCGACCAGCGACCGACGCTACGACAGTGCCACCCCGGCCCTCGACCAGAACGATCGGAGCGTCAGCGTGCAACTCAGTGTGCCGATCTTCGACGGCTTCTCCCGCCACTACCAGGGGCTTGCTGCCCGTGCCGAGTTTGAGCAGGCCGATGCCGAACTGCGCGGGGTGGAGCAGAAGGTGGCGCTGGAGGTCTGGCAGGCCTATCAGACCCTGCAGACCCAGACCCAGACCCTGGACAGCACCCAGAAGCTGCTCGGCTATGCCAGCAAATCCCTGGAGGTGGCCCAGGGGCGTTACAAGGCGGGAGTGGGCAGCACCCTGGAGCTGCTGGAGGCCCAGCGCGCCATGGCCGATGCTGCCCAGCAGCGCATCAACGCCCTGGCCACCTGGCGGGCCACCCGCCTGCGCCTCGCCGCAAGTCTCGGGAAGCTGGGTTTCTGGAGCGTGGCCGGCGCTTGAGGACGCTGCCTCTCGTGTTCCGCCGCCAAGCGGGTCACGGCCCGGCGCTAAAACGTTAAAGCCGCCGCGGGGCTGGGGCCCGGTGACGGCTTCGGGGAGGCGCGTGGCGTGGCTTAGTCGGCGCCGAACTTCACATTCACACCCGCCAGGAAGAGGGTGTCGTTCTGCTTGGCCGGGGACTGGGCCAGGCTGTCATAGCGGTTCTGGAAGCCGACCGTCAGGTTCATGGTCTTGTTGATGGCCACGGCCAGGCCCGCGTCGAAGATGGCGCGGAATTCGCCGGTTTCACGCAGGTTGGGGTGGACCACCAGGCGCTGCTTGAAGCTGGTGGTGTCGGTCAGCTTGTGGGTGGATTCCTGACCGAGGATCAGCTCCGGCGTGGTGTAGGTGCGACGCAGGTCGTTGTTGATCATCACGCCTGGGGAGGCGTAGCGATCGACCTTGTAGCCGAGACCGCCGAACACATCCCAGGTGGTTTCGGGCGTCTTGATCAGGTGGTAACCCAGACCGCCGCTGACACCTGCACGCAGGTTGAGGTGCTTGAGCTGGTCACGCTCCAGATCGAGACCACCAAAGACAAACACCTTGTCGTTCAGGTTGTGGTCGTAGCGGGTGCCGGCGCGCCACAGGTTGGCGGTGGTGTTGGTGTTGTCGTCTTTGTCCTTGGATTGGGCGAAGAGGGCCTGGCCGTATACCGACCACTTGTCGGTGGCGGTGATGCGCGCGGCATCCAGGTTGATGTTTACGGTGCTGTTGCGGGCATTGCCGGACGAGAACGAAGCGGCGGCGCCACCCACGCCACGCCACTGGCCGTCGGTCTTGACATCGGCGGCAGCGGCCTGGCCGCAGGCCAGCAGGGCGGATACCGCCAGCAGGGAGAGCTTCTTCATGGAACTTCCTTTCTTGCGCATTGGGCCCTCGCGGGCACGGAAAGCGCAGAGGATAAGAAGTCGGCCACGATAAAGGTGTCTAATATTCCTCATGGCACAACTGTTTGCGCATGTGGAATTTTGTATCGCTCGGGCATGAAGAATCCCCCCCACGCTCCCCGCTGCGCGGTTCGCTGCCCCCCGTGGGGGCGCTTCTCATCTTGGGGCGGCCCGGCGATGAGGCAAGTACCCCCACGCTCCCCGCTGCGCGGTTCGCTGCCCCCCAAGGGGGTGCTTTGCATCTTGGGGCGGCCCGGCGATGAAAAAGGCCCGGCGCCGCAAAGGGGGCCGGGCCGGGACGTGTCCGGGAAGACGCCGGAGCTCAGTCCTTCTTCATCGGGCAGGTGCTCATGCCGAGCAGCGGGTAGACCGGGCAGAAGCCGGTCAGACCGGTGGCCAGGGGGACCACGCCGATCCAGGCCCAGGTGGGGCCGCCCAACAGTGCAGCCCAGGCCACCAGGGCCACGCCGCCGCCAATCCGCAACACTTTGTCGATACCGCCCACGTTCGCTTTCATGATCGCCTCCTCGGCACATTGGTTCAGGTGGACGCATTGGAGCATCCGTGACCAGGGGGCGTCTGTAACCTTGGTTACAGAGCGGGGGGCGGCTGAGTCAGCCACCGGCCAGGCGGCGCAGGCCGGCGGGGTCGAGGATCTCCACCTGCTCCCGGGACAGGGCGACCAGGCCTTGTTCTGCCAGGCCCTTGAGCAGGCGGCTGACGATCTCGCGGACGCTGCCCAGCTCGTCGGCTAATTGTTGATGGGTGGTGTGCACGCGCTGCCCCTTGCCCAGCAGGAGTGCAGCGAGGCGTTGATCCAGCTTGCGGAAGGCCACTTCCTCGATCAGTTGCATCAGGTCGGCGATGCGCTCGGAAAACAGCTGGAAGACGAAATCGCGAAAGGCCTGCTCGCCCAGCAGGGCCTGGAAGTCTTCCGTGGGCACGACCAGCAGGGTGGTGTCGGCTTCGGTGACGCCCCGGGCGTTGTAGGGCGCCTGGCCGAGCAGGCAGGCGGACGAGATGATGCAGGTTTCTCCGGGCGTGACACGGTAGAGGGGCAGCTCCCGGCCATTGGGGGCCGCCTTGACCACCCGGATGCTGCCGGCGATCACGAAGGGAAAGCCCCGGCAAGCCTGACGCTCGTCGAATACGGTGGTGCCGGCCGGGGCCTGCACGAGCTGGGCGCGGGCCTGCAGACGCTGACGTGCTCTGGCCGTCAACTGGGCCAGGATGGGGTAGAGGGCGATCAGGGCGTCGCCGGCCGGTGCGCTGTTCATGCCAGTTCGACGACAACCGGGATGTGGTCGGAGGGGCGTTCCAGCTTGCGGGGCGCCTTGTCGGTGTAGCAGGCCGAACACTTCTCCACCAGCGGTGCTGACAGCAGCAGGTGGTCGATGCGCAGGCCGAAGTTGCGGCGGAAGGATGCCTCCCGGTAGTGCCACCAGGAAAAGCTGCGCTCCTCCTGCTCGAAGAGACGGAAGGCATCACTCAGCCCGAGACCGATTAGCGCCTGGAAGGCGGCCCGCTCGGGCACTGACACGTGGATCTCTTCGTTCCAGTCCGGGTGGGCGTCCCGGTCTTCCGGGGCCACGTTGTAGTCGCCGGCCAGCACCAGCTGCGGCGTGGCCTGCAGTTCGGTCTTCAGCCAGGCGGTGAGGGCCTCCAGCCAGGCCATCTTGTAGGCGAACTTGTCGGAGCCGACCGCCTGCCCGTTGGGGAAGTAGCCGCACACGATGCGTACCCCGTCGAGGGTGCCGGCGATGATGCGCTTCTGTTCGTCGGCAAAGCCGGGGATGTCGAGGGTGACGTTCTCGAGGGGCTTGCGGCTGAGGATGGCGACACCGTTGTAGGTTTTCTGTCCGTTGAACACGGCCTGGTAGCCGGCGGCCTCGATTTCGGCCAGGGGAAAGGCCTTGTTCTCACACTTGAGCTCCTGCAGACACAGGGCGTCGGGCTGATTGGCCGCCAGCCAGTCGAGCACATGGGGCAGGCGGACCTTGAGGGAATTGACGTTCCAGGTGGTGATTTTCATCATTTCTTGAATCCGGCATCTGCGCGGACTTCGCGCTCTTGTTGTGGCTTATATGTGCCCACCAATCGCCAAGTGGGCGATGCACACAGCGTCTGGCCAGCGGCTTTGGCGGCTCGGTCGAGGCGGGACAGCACTCAGCGCGGGAGGGGGGGCACTCGCTCCACTTGGTCATCCAGCATGGCAGGATCGATCTCGACTACTGCCAAGATCCACCCGGAAAACTCTATACGGGCTTGATGCGCTCCAACTGATCGGGCTGGCGGTCGTCAAGCAGGCCATCAATATGCAGCTCGATGGCCTCGCGAGCATGTTCAATGACTTCATCCGGGGTATCCCCAGCCGAAAAGCACCCTAGCAGCTCCGGAACGGTCCACCCCCCAGGCGCAGGGCAATTGCATCGATATGGCATATTTCCATAAAAATATCGTTCACTTTCATGTGCTTACAACACCCCTGTTCACAGCGCCATATTTTGTGTAGTTTCCTGCCTT
>NZ_JBIJDC010000168.1:0-5684 GCF_044344315.1 Zoogloea sp.
CGCTGGGTAGTGCGGGCATCCGTGTGCCGGGCATCCTTCTGCACGAAACGCTCGTCGATGCCGCTGTCCAGTTTGGCGGTGATACCGGTGTGGCGCCCCCAGTGGGCCGATGCGGCACGCAGCTTTTCCTTCTTGTGCTCGGCGTCGTCCGGCAGCAGGTCGGCGGCGGCGTTGAAGATCTTCTTCAGGATCTGGTTGAGCCGGCGCGCCGTGATCGGACTCCCGTTCTTCACCGATACCAGCAGCGGCGTCGTGTCATCACGGCGCGGCACGGCCGTCAGGCCCAGATACTTGCGGTAGCGGATCAAGGCCTGGAGCATGTCGTCAGCGACCGGCACCTTGGCTCTCTTGCCGCCCTTCCCCACCACGTACCACCACCACAGACCGCGCTCTTCACGGAAGCTGTTCATGCGGTGGCTTTCCAGCTCGCCAGCACGAGGCGCCAGCATGTAAAGGGTTGCAGCAATGAAGCGGGCCCGTTCGTACTCGTCGCGCCCCCGTTCGGCATCCTTTGGCATGGCCTCTATGGCGTCCGTCACTGCCTGCCACATCTGCGTATCCAGGAAGCGCTCGATCTTGTTGACCTCTTCCGTGCTGGCCACTGCGCGCAACGGACCGCTCACCTCGGCAGACATCTTGCGCCGACGCTGACGGATCAGCCCCAGGGGATTCCCAAGCAGGTAACCGGCATCCACCAGGTAGCTCATCAGCGAATTGATGGCGGCCATCGCCGTGAGCACCGCGCTCTCACTGAGCGGGCCGACAAAGGGGCGCCAGCGCTCGGTGATGCGCTCGGCCTTGGGGCCACACCACACGTTAGATGGCTGAGGGTCGGCAAGAAAATTCAGATAGCCCTCGAAATCCTGGCGATTGAGACTGGACAAGGGTTTGCCACAGTCGATCAAGGACCAGAGCAGCAGGCGCTCGCACTCCCGCTGATAGATGCGGTAGGTGCCGGGCGAGCGGTCGTACTCGGTAAGAAAACAGCGGATCGCGTCGGCATCCGTATTCGCAGTGATCTGCAGGCGGGCCGGGTCGGCCCTGTTTACACCGTTCCTCCCGTCCAGATCGGGGGGGATCGTCAGTTCGTCCAGGGGACGGACGGGGACAGGCCCTTGCGGGGCGGGGGGTGCGCTGGTGTCGGGATTCTTCGCCTTCATGGGCGGGAGTTTACCCGTCAGGCAGAGATTTTCTCTCGACAGAACTTGCCATGTGTCGAACACTGTATATAATTACAGTTATCGAAGGGTGAGCCAGGAAACAACACAAGGCGAGTCCTGGTCGTGATGCATTTCAGCCCTTGTCCGGCTCGAATCGTTCTGAAAAGGAGTCAATCATGGAAAGCCTCATCTGCCGCACCCTGATGCTGAGTGGTCTCATTGTGGGCGTACTTCTGGCCGGCGGCCAGGGCGGCCAGGCGCTGGTCCCCGCCATCCTGGCCCTCGTAGGGGTCGCTCTGCTCCGGCGGATTGCCCCTTCCCTGCCCTGGCGTTTTGGCCACGGGCGTCATTTCTGATCGGCTTGATTTGCCAGGCCTCGGCCGAAGGCTTACTTGCCAGATCCCGCTGCGCGGGCTTTGCGTGAGGCCTGGATCAGCCCGGCGATGTCCGTGTTGCGGTTTTTGATGGCCCAGCTCTCGGCCGTTTCGTTCTGATCGTTCTTCCAGTCGAGATCCACGCCGGCCTTGAGCAGACGAACCACAACCTCCTCATGGCCGTTGCGGGCGGCAAACATCAAGGGCGTCGTGCGGTTGGGGGCCTTCACATTGGGGTTTGCACCCTTGGCCAGCAGCAGCTCCACCACAGGCAGGCGCCCCTCGAAAGCGGCGTAGAGCAGCGGATTCCAACCCTCGTGGTCAAACTCGGCGCCCGCCGCCAGAAGCAGCTGAACCACCTCGGCGTGACCCTTGAGGCTGGCCAGCATCAGCGCGCTGTCGCCGGCTGCGTTGCGAGCATTAAGCTTGATACCCCGCTGTTTGACGAGCGCTTCCACCACCTTGGGCTGGTCCTCGCGAGCCGCCAGAATGAGCAGGCTGTTGCCGTTCTGGTCGGTGGAGTTGGTATCCATGCCCTGCGATACCAACTGGGTGACGGCCCCGGCATCGCCCAACTTGGCGGCATTCAACAGGTCGTCCAGCGACACCGCCGCAACCGGCAGAGACAATTGCAGGCCCAGAAGTAGTGCGAGGAGTGCTTGGGTGCGGGGGCGAAAAATCTGCGCAACGGGCTTCATGAGGGGCGTGCGTCCTTGAACAGTCGGAAGAAATTGCGGGTAGTGGCTTCAGCCACGGCTGCGAGGCTTTCCCCACGTGCGTCGGCAACCGCCTGGGCCACATGGCGGACATAGGCCGGCTGATTGGTCTTTCCGCGGAAGGGCATGGGGGCGAGGTAGGGAGAATCGGTTTCCACCAGCAGGCGATCCGCGGGCACAAAGCGGGCCACGTCACGCAGGGCTTCGGCGTTCTTGAAGCTGACGATCCCGGAGAACGAGATATAGAAGCCCAGGTCCAGCGCCTGCTCCGCCACCTCGCGGGTTTCGGTAAAGCAGTGCATCACGCCACCAGCCTCGCTGGCGCGCTCTTCGCGCATCAGGCGGATGGTATCGACGGCGGAGTCCCGGGTGTGAATGATCAATGGCTTGGCGCAACGCCGGGCGGCGTGAATGTGCGTCCGGAACCGGGTCCGTTGCCATTCGGGAGCATCTTTGTGCCAGTAGTAATCCAGGCCCGTTTCGCCAATGGCAATAACCTTGGGGTGGGCTGCGAGCTCAAGGAGCTTCGCCTCGTCAGGCTCATCGCAATCGGCGTTGTCGGGATGTACGCCAACCGATGCAAACAGGTTGGCATGACGTTCAGCCAGACCGATGACAGCCGGCAGGGTTTCCAGCTTCACGCTGACGCACAGGGCGTGCGTCACACCGTTTTCGGCCATGCGCTCCAAAATAGCGGCTTCGTTTTCGATCAGGTCAGGAAAATCGAGGTGGCAGTGGGAATCGACAAACATTGAGGGGTGCCGGTGTATCAGTCAGATGGTATGGGTTGGGCGGGACGAGCCCAGGTGACCGGCAAGGATGTGCTCGATCTGGTTGCGCAGCACCTGCCCTGCTTCATCCCCTCCGAACTGGACCCCGATGCCCTGAGTCTTGTTCCCCTGGGCCCCGGCGGGAGTAATCCAGGCAACGGTGCCGGCAACGGGGTGCTTTGTGGGGTCATCCATGATCTGGAGGATCATGAAAATCTCGTCACCCAGCTTGTAGATCCGGGCGGTGGGAACAAACAATCCGCCGTTCTTGATAAATGGCATGTAGGCAGCGTAGAGCGCCGACTTGGAACTGATGTTCAGGGACAGGACGCTGGGGCGCGTCATCGTCGATCGTCTTACAGGCTCATTCATTTACGCACCGCCGGTGCGGTTGCCTGCAGACCCCGGGCATACCGCAGAAGCATGTCTTCCAAGAAAAGCCGGGCATTGAGAGGATGCTGCGAGACCCGGCGCGACTGTGTAATTTCATTGTAGCAGCCAAGGGCGGCGTCCACGGACAAGCGCCCGGCAAGCCCCCTGAGAACATCCTCCCGATCCGGGAAGAAGCGCACCGGCCCACCCAGCCGGACACTGACCAGATCGGCCACCCAGCGCTGCATCCAGCTCACCAGGGTCGGCATGTCGAATCCACTGGCCAGAGCGTCCTTGCCTTTCAGCCAGCTCTCCCACTCCCCGGCGAGACGCAGTGCAGCCTTGCCGGGGAGAGTGGAAATCTCGTCGGCAAAGCGCCGCCGTGCTGCCGCACCGCCGCCTTCGGCCATGTCCGCTGCAGCCAAGGGCATGCCACCGCAAAAGGCCAGTAAGGCCGGGGCATCCGGGAGCTTGCGCTCTGCGAGCCAACGGGCAGCCTGCTCGGCCGGCGGGCGGGGAAAGGCCCAGGTCTGGCAGCGGCTGCGGATAGTTGGCAACAGACGTTTTGGGGAAGATGAAACCAGTAAAAACAAGGTACTTGTCGTCGGCTCCTCAAGCAACTTGAGAAGAGCATTGGCCGTAAACACATTCATCGCCTCAGCCGGATCAACGATTACCACCCGCTGACTGCCCCGGTGCCCACCTGTGGTCAGGGCCTGTTGAAGGGCACGGATCTGGTCAATCACGATCTGCCGGCTGGCGGCCTTGCCCCCTTCGGCCTTCTCGGCGGGCGCGTCGGCGCGCTCTTCCTGGTCGGCCTCAGGGATCACCCGGAGCAGATCGGGATGATTGCCGGCCAGGCGCCACTGGCAGTCCTCACATTGCCCGCAGGCATGCCCGTCCGGCGCAGGACGCAGGCATAGGATCCGCGCTGCCAGAGCCTCGGCAAAAATGCGCTTTCCACCGCCCGCAGGGCCGGCAAAAAGCAAGGCATGGGGCATGCGGCCAGCGCTGTCGAGCACCCGGGCCCATAAGCCGGACTGCCATTCAAAAATCATTGAAAACAGTTCTCTAAAATTATTTGTTCAAGTTCTTTGCGAATTTCTTCCGGACGCTGATCGGCATCGATCACCTTGACTCTTGCCGGATCTGCGGCCGCCCGGCGCAGGTAGGCGTTGCGCACCCGCTCGAAAAAATCGGCTTGTTCCCGCTCGAAACGATCGGGTGCATTCCCGGTACCGGCCAGGCGGCTTGCGGCAACCTGGGGATCAAGATCAAAGATCAGCGTCAGATCGGGCTGAAGATGGGGATGCACCCATTTTTCCAGTACCGCGAAGCGCTTCTCATCCAACCCGCGCCCCCCCACTTGATAGGCGTAAGTGGCATCTGTAAAGCGATCGGAAACCACCCAGGCGCCCGACGACAGCGCCGGTTCGATACGCGCGGCAAGGTGCTCACGGCGCGCGGCAAACATGAGCAGCGCCTCGGTTTCCAGGTGCATCGGTTCGTGGAGCAGGAGCGCTCGGAGTTTCTCGCCGAGGGGCGTTCCACCTGGCTCCCGGGTTTGCACCACGGGAATGCCACGGGACTGGATCAGGGCAACAGCGGCGGCGATCTGGCTGCTCTTGCCGGCGCCATCGATGCCTTCAAAGGTGATGAAGCGGGATTTCACGGTTGCTGTTTCCGGATGTAGCGGGCAACGGCCCGGTTGTGTTCGGTCAGGTTCCGGGAGAAAGCACTGGAGCCATCCCCTCGGGCGACAAAATAATAGAAATCGGTGCTGGGGGGGTTGAGCGCGGCCCGAAGGGCGGCGACGCCAGGCATGGAAATCGGGGTGGGGGGCAAGCCAGGCCGCGTGTAAGTGTTATAGGGCGTATCGGTCTGCAGGTCGCGCTTGCGAAGATTGCCATCGAAATCAGGGCCGATGCCGTATATCACCGTCGGATCAGTCTGCAGCAGCATGCCACTGCGTAGCCGATTGACGAAAACCGAGGCCACCATCGGCCTGTCGACAGCCTGGCCGGTTTCCTTTTCGACAATCGAAGCCATGATCAAGGCGTGGTAAGGCGTCTGGTAAGGCAGCCCTTCGACACGCTTCTCCCATTCCCGCTGCAGGATCTTCTGCTGCTGGCGATGGGCACGTCTCAACACGTCCAGATCGCTGCTGCGCCGGGAAAACAGATAGGTATCTGGGAAAAACTGGCCTTCCGGGTGCGTGGCGTCAGCGCCAATACGCGCCAGCAGCTCACTGTCAGTCAGGCCTGCACTGTCGTGGCGCAGATCCGGATGGCG
>NZ_JBIJDC010000194.1:0-3201 GCF_044344315.1 Zoogloea sp.
GGAAGTTCCAGCCCTCGATAAGGGCCAGTTCGGCCTGGCTGACATCGCCACGGGTCAGCATGTTGAGCAGCGCCCGCGGCGTGATCCCGGCCTCGACTTCGTAGCTGCCAGCCTTTATCCCGTTGGCCTGGCGCGTCACCCGGGCAAGCAACACCAGGGCGGCAGGCCAGGTATCGATGCCGGCGTCGGTCAGTTGTCGGGCCACCTGGCGCATGCCGGAGCCGGGTTCGACAGTGAAATCCAACGGGCTTTGTCGTAAACCCACCGGACTGTGGGCAAACCACGCAAGGCCACCTACCGCAGCAACGACGCCCATCAGCGCAACAACAAATACACGAAAAAACAGGCGCTTCATCGGGGAACTTGGCGCTTTCGGAACGAACGAAAGAGGTGAAGAAAGGAGGAAGATCCGGCAAAAACCAGGGGCTTGATTCTTGCTTCAATTGATTGGCCAGCCCCCGTGCGGCAACGCCCTATAATAGCGCAAACCGCTTCAAGACTCGTTTTTGCGACAGGACACGACAGATGAATGCAACTTGGCAATCCCATCTCGGCGCCAACGGCGCGAAGTTTTCGGACAACTCCGTCAAGTTCAATGACGACGAGCGGCAGGATGTGACGCTCGCAGCCCAGGGGACCGTGCTGGTTCCCCTCGTGCACCTCGGCGCGATCCGCGCCACCGGTGAGGACGCCAGCGTCTTCCTGCACAACCTGTTCTCCAACGACGTGAAGAAGCTCGGCCCCAACGAGGCCCAGCTGACCAGCTTCAATACGGCCAAGGGCCGCATGCTGGCCAGCATCGTCCTGTGGCGGGAGGCCGGTGACTACCTGCTCACGCTCTCCTCGGATATCCACGCAGCCATTCTCAAGAAGCTGTCCATGTATGTGCTGCGCTCCAAGGTCCGCCTGATGGACGACAGCGGCGACAGCGTGCTGATCGGCCTCGCCGGGCCCCGGGCCGGTGCTGCCCTGGAGGCGGCCGGACTGCATATCCCCGGCGCGCCCCGGGCAACGGCATCCGGTGTAGCAACGGTGGTGCGCCTCGACGGCGCCCGCTTCCTCGTCTCGGCACCTATTTCCGAGGCCGTGGCCCTGTGGGACAAGTTCGTGGCCGCGGGAGCCGCCCCGGCCGGCACCGCCGCATGGCACTGGCTGGACATCTGCCAGGGCCTGCCCACCGTCACCCTGCCGGTCCAGGAAGAGTTCGTCGCCCAGATGCTCAACTTCGACCTGATCGGCGGCGTCAGCTTCAACAAGGGCTGCTATCCGGGTCAGGAGATCGTCGCCCGCACCCACTACCTGGGCAAGCTGAAGAAGCGCATGTTCCGCGTGCACACCGACGCCACCGAATGGCCGATTGCCGGCACCGACGTCTTCTCCCCCGAGTTTGGCGAACAATCCGCGGGCAAGGTCGTCATTGCGGCACCGGCCCCCACCGGCGGTTTTGACGCCCTCGTGGTCTTGCAGACCTCCAGCGCCGAATCCACCGAGGTGCACCTGGGCAGCACCAGCGGCCCTGCCGTCGGCTTCCTGCCCCTGCCCTACGCCCTCGCCTGAAAACGCCCGACATTGAGCCCCTCCCACTACTTCATCTACTACCCCGTCCGGATCGGCATGGAAACCGATCTGGCCCGGGGTTTGTACAACCTCCAGGCCGAGATCCACGCCACCACCGGGGTGGCCGGGCGCTTCCTGCGCAAGGCCGACGACCCCTGGACCTGGATGGAGATCTACGAGAACGTGCTCGACACCGCCGCCTTCGACCTGGCGCTGGAGCGCGCCATCGAGCGTCACGGCGTGATGCGCTTTCTTGAAGATGGCGGACGTCGCCACACCGAGCGCTTCGTCGCATGTGCCTGATCCTGCTGGCCTGGCGAGCCCATCCGGATTACCCCCTGGTGGTGGCCGCCAACCGCGATGAGTTCTTTACCCGTCCTGCCGCGGAAGCCGGCTGGTGGCCGGATCGGCCTGATGTCTTTGCCGGTCGTGACCTGGAGGCAGGTGGCTCCTGGCTTGGCCTGAGCCGCAGTGGCCGTTTTGCCGGCCTGACCAATTTCCGTGACCCCGCCCGCCAGCGGCCAGACGCTCCCTCCCGCGGGGCGCTGGTGGCCGACTTTCTGGCAGGTGCCGAATCCACCGACGCAGCGCTGGCCCGCCTTACGCTCGAAGGCCCGCGCTACAACGGCTTCAACCTGCTGCTCAGTGACGGGGACAGCCTCGGTATCTACGAAAGCGAGAGCGGCAGCGCCCGGCGCCTCGAACCGGGCCTCTATGCCCTGTCCAATCACCTCCTCGATACCCCCTGGCCGAAGGTGCTCGCCGGCAAGTCACGCCTCGCCCGCGCCTTGCGGGCCCTGCCCGACGACACGCCGCTGGCCGAGCTTCTGCGCGACGACCGCCCCGCCGCCGATTCCGAGCTGCCCCGCACCGGCGTGAGCCTGGCCTGGGAGCGCATGCTCTCCAGCGCCTTCATCCGCGCCCCGGGCTACGGCACCCGCTGCTCCACCCTGATCCGCCGCGACCGTTACGGCTGGACCCACGTGGTTGAATCCACCTGGAGCCCCGTGGGGATCGAGAGTGGCCGCGTCGTGGACAGCTTCCAGGTCGCCCGGGCCTGATCCGGACGCCTATAATCCGCCCCTTGTTTCCCCCCGCAGCACGCTCGCGCATGACCGCCTCCAGCCCCTTTCAAGCCCTTCTCCCCGCCCTTGATGCCTTCAGCCGGGCCAAGCCCGGCCAGCGCCTCGACCTGCCGCCCGTCGCCGGGTCGGGTGACGCCCTGGCCATCGCCCGGCTGGCCGGGGGAAAGCGCATGCTGGTGGTGGTCACCGCCAACCCCATCGACGCCCAGCGCCTCTCCGACGAGATCGCCTGGCTGGCCCCGGGCCTCCGCACCCACCTGCTGCCCGACTGGGAGACCCTGCCCTACGACAGCTTCTCGCCCCACCAGGACCTGATCTCCGAGCGCCTGTCCACCCTCTACGCCATCAGCCGTGGCGAAGCCGACATCGCCCTGGTGCCCGCCTCCACGGCCCTTTACCGACTGGCCCCGCCGGCTTTCCTGGCGGCCTACACCTTCTTTCTCAAGCAGGGTGAAAAGCTCGACGTGGACCGCCTGCGCATGCAGATGACGGTTGCCGGCTACGCCCACGTCACCCAGGTGATGTCGCCGGGTGAATACAGCGTGCGCGGCGGGCTGGT
>NZ_JBIJDC010000126.1:0-12769 GCF_044344315.1 Zoogloea sp.
TCGAAGGCGATCTGCACGCCGTCGGCGAGCACGTGGGGCAGGAGGCCATCCACGCCCTCGGCGGTGGTCTTGATGCCCATCTCGCGGGCACGCTTGAGGCCGTCGGAGTCGGGGTCGATACCCACCATCCACACCGGCTCCAGCACCGGGCTACGCTGCAGCTTGGCCAGCAGGTCGGTGCCGATGTTGCCCGGGCCGATCAGGGCGCATTTTATTTTCTTGGTCATCGCTGTTGTTCCTTTTCGGGTCGCGAAGGGTTAAATCAGGCTGCGCACCACACCGCCTTCGACCTTCAGGGCCGCGCCGTGGGTGGCAGACGCAAGGGGGCTGCAGACGTAGGCGACCAGGCTGGCCACCTCGGCAGGTTCGATGAAGCGCTTGATCAGCGAGGTCGGGCGGGCATGGGCGAAGAAATCCTGCTCGGCCTGCTCCAGGGACACGCCCTGCTCTTCCGCCAGGCGCCCGAAGAAAGTGCCAACCCCTTCGGTGCGGGTCGGGCCGGGGAGCACCGAATTGACGGTCACGCCGGAGCCGACGCAGGTCTCGGCCATGCCCCGGGCCACCGACAACTGGGCCGACTTGCTCATGCCGTAATGCACCATCTCGGCCGGCGGGCAGATGCCCGATTCGCTGGAGATGAAGACGATGCGCCCCCAGTCCCGGGCCTTCATGGCCGGCAGGTAGTGGCGGGACAGGCGCACGCCGCTCATCACATTGGTCTCGAAGAAGTTGAACCACTCGATGTCCTGGATCTCTTCGAAGGGCCGCGGATCGAAGATGCCCAGGTTATTGACCAGGATGTCCACGTCGGCGCAGGTGGCGGTGAGGGCCTCGCAGCCGGCCGCGGAGGAGAGGTCGGCGGCCACGCCATCGACGCGGGCGCCGGGCACGGCTTCGACCAGGCGCACCACGGCAGCGGAAACGCCGGAGCGGCTGCGGCCATTGAGGGTGACGTGGGCGCCTTCGGCTGCGAGGGCGCAGGCGATGGCAAAGCCGATGCCGGCGGTGGAGCCGGTGACGAGGGCGCGTTTGCCGGTGAGCTGGAGATCCATGGCGACCTCAGCTGAAACGGACGGAACAGCCGCCGATGCCGCCGATGCTCACGCGCAGGCTGTCGCCCGCGGTCACCGGTATCAGCGCCGCCAGGGAACCGGACAGCACGATGTCGCCAGCCTTGAGCCCGATGCCAAGGCGGCCAAGGGTGTTGGCCAACCAGGCCATGGCGTTGCAGGGGTGGCCGAGGGCGGCAGCGCCCGAGCCCGTACCGACGATCTCGCCGTTCTTCTCCAGCACCATGCCGCAGGTGGCCAGATCCACCTTGCGCGGATCGACAATGCGGTCGCCCAGCACCAGCACGCCGCAGGAGGCGTTGTCGGCGACGGTGTCCTGGATCTTGATCTTCCAGTCCTTGATGCGGCTGTCCACGATCTCGAAACAGGCCATCACCCCTTCGGTGGCAGCCAGGATGTCGGCGGCGGTGAGGCCGGGGCCCATCAGGTCCTTCTTCATCAGGAAGGCGATCTCGCCTTCGGCCTTGGGCTGGATCAGGGTGCTGGCGGGAATGGCCTCACCTTCGTTGTACACCATGCCGTCCAGCAGCCAGCCGAAGTCGGGCTGATGGACGTTGAGCATGTTCATCACCACCTTGGAGGTCACGCCGATCTTCTTGCCGACGACGCGCTCGCCGGCGGCCAGCCGGCGGGCAATCATCTGCTGCTGGATCTGGTAGGCATCCTCGATGGTGATTTCCGGGAAGCGTTCGCTCAGGGGCGTAACGGTTTCGCGCTTGACGAGGGCTTCATAAAGCTCGTCGCCGAGTTGGGTGATCAGGGCCTTGTCCATGGCGGTCTCTCAGGAAAGCGGTTGGGGTTCGTCGGCGGCGGCTTCGGCAAGGAAGTCGCCCACCAGGCGGGCAAAGCGGCTGGCGTGTTCGATCTGCGTCCAGTGGCCGCATTGCCCGAAAACGTGGAGCTGGGAACGGGGGATCCAGCTGGACAGGGTCAGGGAGGTCTGCAGGGGGATGACTTTGTCGTCGCGGCCGTGGATCACCAGCGTGTGGTTGGGCAGCGCCCGGATATCGGCCTCGCGGCTGACCATGGCATCCACCCAGCGCTGCCGCGGCGCCGGGAACATGGCCCCGAAGGACTCCTGGAAACCCGGACGGATGCTGGCTTCGTAACGCAGGCGGGCGAGCTCGTCATTGACCAGGCTGCGGTCGAAGGCAAACAGGTCGAGCAGGCCGCGCATGGCCTCGAGAGACGGTTGGTAGCCCCACACGGCGTCCAGCGCCGGGGTGATCTCGAAGGGCACGCCAACGCTGCCCATCAGCACCAGGCGGCGCACCCGCTCGGGGTGACGGATGGCCAGGGCCAGGGCGATGGCGCCACCGAAGGAGTTGCCCACCAGGTCGGTCCGCTCGATGCCCAGGGCGTCGAGCACACCGATGGCGTGGGCCACCCACCCGTCCATGGTGTAGACCTCGCCAGGCTGGCGCTCGGTGTAGCCAAAGCCGGCCATGTCCGGGGCGATCACCCGGCGCGCGTCGGCCAGGGTCGGCATCACCAGACGCCAGTTGGCCCAGGCGGTGACCCCCGGCCCGGAGCCATGGATCAGCAGCACCGGCGCGCCGCTGCCCAGGTCATGGACATTGGTGTGCCGGCCGGCCGCCAGCACGCTGCGGCCGATTTCCGGGGTGGTGGCGCTGGTGCTCATCACAGCTTGACGCAGATGTTCTTGAGTTCGGTGTAGAACTCGAGGGAATGCACGCCGCCCTCGCGACCGATGCCCGACTGCTTGGCGCCGCCGAAGGGGGTGCGCAGATCGCGCAGGAACCAGGAGTTGACCCACACCAGCCCCACCTCCAGGCGGCCGGCGACACGGTGGGCGCGGGTCACGTCCTTGGTCCACACCGATGCGGCGAGGCCGTAATTGGTGTTGTTGGCCCGACGCACCACCTCCTCTTCGCTGTCGAAGGGCATCACCAGGGTGCAGGGGCCGAAGATCTCCTCCCGCGCGATGGCCGCCTCGTCACCAAGGCCGGTCCAGATGGTGGGCTGAACCCAGGCACCGTCCTTGAGCTCGGCGGGCATGTCGGGCACGCCGCCGCCGGTCACCACGGTGGCGCCCTCCTCCACCGCCTTGCGGTAGTAGCCCAGCACCTTCTCCTGATGCTCCCTGGAGATCAGCGGGCCGAGGCCGGTGTCAGCCTTGTCGGGGTGGCCGATGACCAGTGCTTCTGCGCCCTTCTTCAGCCGAGCCACGAAGGCCTCGAACAGCGGGCGCTCCACGTACACCCGCTCGGTGCCCAGGCAGACCTGGCCGCAGTTGGCGAAGCAGGAACGCAGGGTGCCTTCGATGGCCGCATCCAGGTCGGCATCGGCAAAGACGATGGCCGGGTTCTTGCCGCCCATCTCCAGGGACACCGGACGGGCGCCGTCGGCGGCGGCCTTCATGATGGCGGCGCCGGTGCGGGTTTCGCCGGTGAAGGTGATGGCATTCACGCCGGGGTGACGGGTCAGGAACTCGCCGGCGGAATCCGGCCCGAAGCCGTGCACCACGTTGTACACACCCTTGGGGATACCCACGGCATTCATCACCTCACCCAGCAGGGTGGCCGTCTGGGGGGTCTCCTCGGAGGGCTTGACCACCACCACGTTGCCACAGGCCAGGGCCGGACCAACCTTCCAGGTCATCAGCAGCAGCGGCAGGTTCCACGGACACACCACGCCCACCACGCCCACCGGGCGACGCACGGCGTAGTTGATGGCGCCGCGCCCGTCGGGCGTAGCCATCTCGAAGAACTCACTGGGGACGTTCTTCACCACGTCGGCAAAGATCTTGAAGTTGGCCGCGCCCCGGGGAATGTCCAGGTGGCTGGCCAGGCTGCGCGGCTTGCCGGTGTCAGCCACCTCGGCGGCGAGGAAATCCTCGAAGCGCCGGTTGATCTCATTGGCCACGCCGTAGAGCAGCTCCACCCGGTCGGCCACGGTGATGCGCCCCCACTCTCCATCCAGGGCGGCACGACCGGCCGCCACCGCAGCCTCCACTTCGGGCCGGCCGGCTTCGCTGACCTGGGCGATGACCTGGTTGTCGAGGGGCGAACGCTTGTCGAACAGGCGCCCGCTGGCAGCCTCGATGAACTCGCCGTTGATGAAGTTCTTGATCCGTTTCATCTCTTGTTCTTCCTTCCGGTGTGAAGAGCTGCCTGATTCATTCCGCGCCGATGGCATCCAGCGCCGCCCGCGCACATTCCTCGTCCTGGGCTTCCGAGGCACCGGACACGCCAATGCCGCCGATCAGCACACCCCCCGCCCGGATCGGCAGACCACCGCCGAACACGACCAGCCGGGGACGCGCCGAGAAGCCGAGCTTCATGCCCTCGTCGTGGCCAATCAGCTGCATCCAGTCCTTGGTGGAAAAACCGAAACCAGCAGCGGTGTAGGCCTTGTCGATGGCGATGTCGATGGATTGAAGGAAGGCGCCGGGCATGCGCAGGAAGCCGGCCAGATTGCCGCCGCTGTCGGCCACCGCCACATTGATGCGCACACCGATCCGCTCGGCGTGGGCAATGGCAGCTTCGAGCGCGACGCTGACGGCCGCGGCCGAGATGACCTGCTGGGTCACCGCCACGGGCGTCACGGGAGAAATCGTCTTGTCGCTCATGTCTCGCATCCACTTATATATTTTGTGGATACAACGATATTTATTTCTTATCTCGACGTCAATACTTTTTCTCGAGATTTTTGCCTATGATCGGAATAAGCCCGTTGGGCTAGAATTCGCTTCATTCATCTGCGCCCCCGGGGCCATGAACAAGAACAGCGGAAACCACACCATGAATGACCTGGCCAATGCCTCCGATCTCGTCACCGACAGCGACGAACCCAAGACCCTTGCCGAGGCGGCCTATCGCCAGCTACGCCGGGACATCATCGAAGGCGTGCATCGCCCCGGCGACAAGCTGCGCGTGGAGCACCTGAAGGATCAGTACGAGGTGGGCGCCGGCACCTTGCGCGAGGCCTTGCAGTTGCTGGTCACCGACGCCCTGGTGGTAGCCCAGGGCCAGCGCGGCTTCCGGGTCGCCCCGATTTCCCTGGACGACTTTGCCGATATCACCCGCACCCGGGTGCTGCTCGAGACCTCAGCCCTGCAGCAGTCCATCGCGCTCGGTGACGACGCCTGGGAGGCCAGCGTGGTCGCCGCCTTCCACCTGCTGTCCCGGGCCGAGGAGAAGCTCGCCGATGGCGCCAAGACCAGCCGGGAGGAATGGGAGCTGCGTAACCGGGCTTTCCACGAGGTGCTCATCGGGGCCTGCCCGTCGCGCTGGATCCGCCACTTCCAGAACATCCTGTATCACCAGTCCGAGCGCTACCGCCGCCTGTCCCTGTTCCGCCAGCCCATTCCCCGGGACGTGCACGCCGAGCACCAGGCCATCGTCGATGCCGCCCTGGCCCGCGACAGCGCCGAAGCCACCCGCATCCTTTCCGAACACATCCTGCGCACCCTGGAAGCCGTCCGTCAGCTGCCCGCCGACTTCATCAGCTGAGTAGGCCTGCGCCCCCTTCCCGACATCCTCGTCCGATATCAGACTAAAGTTATAGAATCGCGCCTCCGTTAGGAACGGAGGTGTGAGCAGCGACGCTTGCGCCAGGTAGCCGGCCTGCGCACGACGATGCTCCGGAGGAGACAAAACAATAATGAGCGCCAACACACTCCCCGGCGACGACGGGGCGTCGAGCATCCGCATCGGCTCAAGTCACAGCCACGATCCGGCGGAGGCCTCCCTAGAGCTGGCCGCCAGGCTGATCCCTGCAGAGGGAGGTCTGTCCGTCGTCTTCGCATCGAGCCGCTATGCGCCGGATGCCCTGGCCACCAGCCTGTGTTCGGCCTTTGGCGACACGGCCCTGATCGGCTGTACCACTGCAGGGGAGATCGGCCCGGGGGGATACCAGGAGGGCAGCCTCAGCGGTGCCCACTTCGGCCCCGAAGAAATCGACTTCGAGATCGGCCTGCTGGAGGATCTGGCACACACCGACGCCCGCAGCATGACGCTTTTCGCCCAGGAGTTGCGCAGCCGGCTGCAGGCCCGTCAGGGCGGCCTGGACAACGCACGCTGCTTCGCCTTCATGCTGGTGGACGGGCTCTCCTCGCGGGAAGAGTCCGTAGCCCGGGCCTTTCACGACGGGCTGGGTGGCATCCCCCTCACCGGCGGCTCCGCCGGTGACGAGTTGAGCTTCACCGACACCCGCGTGATCTTCCGAGGGCGCTTGGTACGTAACGCCGCGGTGCTGCTGGTGGCCACCTCGGAGCGCCCCTTCACGCTCTTCAAGACCCAGCATTTCAGCCCCACCGACACGCGCCTTGTGGTCACCGGCGCCATCCCCGAAAGACGCATCGTCACCGAAATCAACGGCTGCCCGGCTGCGCCAGAGTACGCCCGCGCGCTGGGCATGGACCCGGCTGCCCTGACCCCGCATGTCTTTGCAGCCCATCCGGTAGTGGTGCGCATCGGCAATGCAGACTTCGTGCGCTCGATCCAGCGCGTCAATGGGGATGGCAGCCTGAGTTTCTTCTGCGCCATCGACCGGGGCATTGTGTTCCGCATGGCCCATGGCGAGGACATCCTGTCCAATCTGGACACGGCACTGAAAGAGGCTGCCGGAAAAATCGGCGAGGTGGAACTCATCCTGGGATGCGACTGCATCCTGCGCCTGCTTGAGTGCCGCGCCCGAAACATCGTCGACGCCGTCAGCGCGCGCCTGGCGGCCAGCCGCGTCATCGGTTTCAATACCTTCGGAGAACAGTACCGAGGCATGCATATCAATCAAACCTTCACCGGCATTGCCTTTGGCAAACGGCCAGCGCTGCCATGAGCGTGCTGGGTGACATCCGCTGCGCCAGCCATGACAGCGATGGCCTGCTTGAGGAGCTCCTGCGCCGGGACAAGATCATTGATGCCTTGGTTTACCAGGTTGAGCGCAGCCTCAACGACCAGGGCCGCGACTACGGCCTGCTGCAGACCACCGTAGTGCTGGAGGAGCAGATCCGTCAGCGCACCGAGGAACTGACCGCAGCACTGGAAGCCCTCGGCGAAGTCTCAGCGCGGGCCACCGCCGCACGCCTTCAACTGGAAACGGCGGTGGACAACATCTCCGACGGCTTTGCGCTGTTCGGCCCCGACGATCAGGTGCTGCTGTGCAACGAGGCCTTCCGCCAGCTCGACCGCCTGGCCGGCAACACCGGCAACCGCCCCTTGGGCGACATGCTGGCCGAGACCGCCGGTCGCGATTCCGCTGCCGGCCGAACACTGCTGCCCACCCTCCGGGCCGGACGCGGGCAGGACGGACGCTGCGAGATGCAGCTGCCCTCGGGCCAGGCGCTGCAGATACGCGAACACCGCATGGCCGATGGCTGCCTGGTGGGCATCTACTCGGACGTCACCGACCTCAAAGCCGAAGAGGCCCGCCTGCGCCAGCGCGAACTGGCCCATAAGTCTCGCCTGCTGCAATCCACCCTCGACACCATCGACCATGGCATCGCCGTATTCGATGCCGAACACCGGCTGGTCGCCTGGAACCTGCGCTACTTCGAACTGCTGGCCCTCCCCCTCGACCTTGCCCAGGCCGGCAGCCCCCTGGATGCCCTGCGCGGCGCCAGCCCCACCATGATCCGCCTGTGCCCGTCCAAGCTCGGCGCCCTGTCTCGCATCAGCCGCTTCGAACAGACTCAAGCCGCCGGAACCGTGCTTGAGCTTGCACGCTTTCCGATGCCGGACGGCGGCTTCGTGATCAGCGCCAGCGACATCACCTCCCTCAAGGCTGGCGAGGAGCGCATCCGCCACCTGCTGGGCCAGCAACGGGCAATCTTCGACAACGCCCACGTGGGCATCATCCTGGCGGACGACCGCAAGATGCTCGACGTGAACACCCGCATGGCCGAGATCTTCGGCTACGCCTCACCGGCAGAAATGATCGACCAGCTCACCGAGATCCTCTACCCCAGCCGACAGGACTACCTGAGCGTGGGCGGCCGGATCTACGGCGAGCTGGCCCGCAGCGGTTACAGCGAAGGCGACACGCGCATGGTGCGCAAGGATGGCAGCCCCGTATGGATACGCCTGTCGGGCCGCCCACTGGACATCAGCGCCCCCCTTGCAGGCTCCATCTGGGTGTTCACCGACATCACCCCCCAGCGTGAGCAGCAGGCCCAGCTCGAACTCGCCCAGCTGGTCTTCAACCACAGCAACGAAGCCCTGATGGTCACCGATGCAGAGAACCGCATCCAGAGCATCAACACGGCCTTCACGACCATCACCGGCTACACCGCCGCCGAGGCCGTCGGCCAGACCCCCGGCATGCTCAAGTCCGGCCAGCACGATGCCGACTTCTACCGGGCCATGTGGGAAACCCTCGACCGGGAAGACCGCTGGGAAGGCGAGATCATCGACCGCCACAAGAGCGGCCGCCTCTACCCCAAGTGGCTGACCATCCGCGTCGTGCGCAATCCGGACCAGCAGGTGGCCCACTACGTAGCCGCCTTCAGCGACATCAGCGTGCGCAAGGCCGCCGAGGAGAAGATCCAGTACCTGGCCCACCACGACGCCCTCACCGGCCTGCCCAACCGGGTCCTGCTGCGCGACCGCTTCGAACAGATGTACCAGCGGGTCAGCCGCGGGCACCGCGCCCTGGCCATGTACTTCCTCGACCTGGACCACTTCAAGCGCATCAACGACACCCTCGGCCATGGCATCGGCGACGAACTGCTGATCGCCGTGACCCGCCGTCTCACCCACTGCCTGCGCCGTAGCGACACCATCAGCCGCCTCGGCGGAGACGAGTTCATCATCCTGGTGGAGGGCGACGAATCAGTGCGCTTTTTTGCTGCCGTCGCCGAAAAGATCTGCCGTGCCCTGGAGGCGCCCTTCGATCTGGGCGGCCAGGCCCTCACCTCCACCGGCACCCTGGGTATTGCCGTAGCCCCTGTGGACGGCACCGATTTCGACACCCTGATGAAGAAGGCCGACATGGCCATGTACCACGCCAAGGGCCTGGGGCGCGGCAGCTTCAGCTTCTTCGACGTGCGCATGAACAAGGACTCGGCCGATCGCCTGGCCCTCACCACGCGCCTGCGCCACGCCCTGTCGGCTGGCGAGCTGCGCCTGGTGTATCAGCCCCAGTTCGCCCTCGACGACGGCCGCATGACCGGCGTTGAAGCGCTGATGCGCTGGCGTTCAAGCCACGCCGGCGAGATCAGCCCGGGGCAGTTCATTCCTCTGGCTGAAGAAACCGGCCTGATCGTGCCCATGGGCGAATGGGCCCTGCACGAATCCTGCCGAATGGCGCGGACCTTGAGCGACGCCGGCCGCCCGCTGCGCATTGCCGTCAATGTGTCGGCCGTGCAGCTCCACAAGGACGATTTCGGCACCACCCTGGCAGCCGTACTGCGCGACACCGGCGCCACGCCCTCGAGCATCGAGCTGGAGCTGACCGAGTCCACCCTGATGACCGACGCCGCACGCTTCATCGACCTGATCGCCAGCGTGCGGGCCCTGGGCATCTCGGTGGCCATCGACGATTTTGGTACGGGCTATTCCAGCCTGGCCTACCTGAAGCGCTTCCAGGTCAGCAAGCTCAAGGTGGATCGCTCCTTCGTCCAGGACATCACTGACGACGAGGAAGACCGGGCGATTGCTGACGCCATCGTGAGGATGGGCCAGTCGCTGAAACTCCGGGTCATCGCCGAAGGGGTGGAAACCCGGGCCCAGCTGGACTACCTCACCGGCATCGGCTGCCACGAAGCCCAGGGCTTCCTGCTCAGCCGGCCGATCGAGGTGGCGGCCCTGCACCACAGGATGACGGGCCGGGCAGCACCGCACTGAGCGCGCGGAGCGACCGGCCCACCAAGCTGGCCGGGTCAGGACACCACGGTCAGGAAGCGCTCATTGAGCTTGCGGTCGTGGTAGAAGACGCCGGTCCCGACCTCTTCCCAGGTCCAGGTGATGGGCGCGTAGTCCGGGTAAGGCTGGTAGCCGCCGCAGAAGGTCTCGAAGCGGTTGCCCGACGGGTCGAAGGCGTAGATGGTGGTACCGCGGGTCACCCCGTGGCGGGTCGGGCCGATGTCAATGGACACCTTGTTCATGGACATGATGTCCGCGGCACGCAGCACCTTCTCCCAGGTGTCCAGCAGGAAGGACACGTGGTGCAGCTTGCCCGGCTCCGGGTGACGCACCAGGGCGATGTCGTGGGCCTTGTGGGAGCACGACAGCCAGATCGCCAGATCAGTCTTGCCATCTTCCATCAGCACCCGCTCCACCAGGTAGAAACCCAGCACGTCCTCGAAGAGCTTCTGCACTTTCTCGATGTCCGGGCCGTACAGCAGGGCATGATCCAGGCGCACCGGGGCGATGCCGCGCTCGGCGTCGGGGGTCCAGGGATCGGGGTTGACGTAGGCCATGCCGTTGCCCACGTCGGTTTTTTCGGCGTAGAGCTCGATGGCGTGGCCGGAGGGGATCATGAAACGCACGCGCTCGCCGGTTTCGAGCAGCTCACCCGCCGGGATGCGCTCGGTGCTCACACCGTAGGCCTTCAGGTCGGCGTCGAGCTTTTCCAGGGTGGCCTTGTCGGCAACCTTGAAGGCAAAGAAATCCATGCCGGCCGAGTCGGCCTCACGCAGGATCAGGCTGTTGTGGTCGCGCTCGTCCCAGGCCTTGAAATACACCCGGCCCTGGGCATCACGGCCGGTCTCGATGAGACCCAGCACGTTCTTGTAGTGATTGACACCTTCTTCCAGGTCCAGCACGCGCAGCTGCATGTGGCCGGGACGCATTACACCGGTAACTGCCATGTTCTTGTCTCCTCTTTGTCTTTGAATGTTCGCCTCGCCCGGGTGCAGGCCGCGGCGGCGAGTGCTGCTGCCTATCTTAATCAGCCTTCTCGATAAGTCAAACTTTTCTCGAGATTTTATTTGTCTATGGGAGAGGCTGCACCTGTGGGGTCGAATTCAATCGCCCCTATACCCGCTTGAACAGCGGGCTCCGCACCTGCTGGGCGTCGGCGGCCGAGAAGAACTTCTCGGTGAAGATGTCGTTCTCGAACAGCCGGCCCTGCATCAGGGTCGAGATGCACGCGTCGATCATCAGCGGCGGCCCGCACAGATAGGCCTTGTGGCCACGGAAATCGTTGTCGAAATGGGCCTTGGCCGCGTCGTGCACGTAGCCGCGAAAGCCCTGCCAGTCCGAATCCGCCGCCTCGTCCGACAGGGCCGGCACGTAGTGGAAGTTGGGATGGCGCTCGGCCAGGGCCAGGAACTCGTCGTGGTAATAGAGCTCGGCCCGGCTGCGCTGCCCGTACACCAGGGTGATGGGAAGCTCGCAGCCTTCACCCAGCAGATCAAGGATCATGCTGCGCGGGCTGGACAGACCAGAGCCCCCCGCCATGAAGATCAGCGGGACGTGGGCCGACTTGCGCACGAAGAAACGCCCATAGGGGCCGGAGAAATTCAGCCGGTCTCCAACGGAGAGCTCCTCGTGGAGGTAGCCCGTCCCGGCGCCGCCGGGCACCACGCGCACGTTGAGCTCCACCTCCCTGCCCTGCCCCGGCGCATTGGCCAGGGAGAAGGCGCGGCTGATGCCCAGACCGGGAATCTCCAGGTTGATGTACTGCCCCGCCTGGAAATGGATGGCTTCATCCAGCTGGATGAAGATGCCCTTGATCGTCGGGGTGAGCTTTTCGATACGGCTCACGGTCCCCGGAAAGTCTTTCACCGGGATGGACTCGGCGTCCGGCTCCTCGTCGATCTCCGCCTCGATGGTCACGTCCGACTCCAGGCGCGCGCAGCAGGCCAGGGTCTTGCCCTCGGTGCGCTCGAAGTCCATCAGCGCAAAGCTGGAAGCCTCACCGTGATCGACCTCTCCATCCACCACCTGCACCTTGCAGGTGGCGCACAGGCCATGGCAGCAGGCATGGGGCAGCCAGATGCCGGCGCGCAGGGACGCGTCGAGGATGGTCTGGCCGTCCTCCACCTCGATGGTCTGGCCCAGGGGCTCGATGGTCAGTTCGTAGGACATGCTCAGCTCGCCGTGCCCTGGATGCCATTGAGGCCCGGTGTCTGGAAGCGCAGCACGTCCTTGTGCTTGAGGCCCAGCTCGGCCAGGGTCTTGTTGAAATCCGCCTGCCAGGGCTGACCGGACTTGAGCCATACCACCTTCCTCCAGTCGATCTGCGCGAAGTCCGGGTGGTAGCCGAAGACGCCCGGCAGCACCTTGTCGATGATGTCGCCGAAACGCATGGCCGGCGGCATGGGCAGGCAGAACGGCGCACAGAACATCAGGTGCTTGTCCCACCCGATGTACAGCAGCTGGTTGCCGTGAAAGTTCTCGAGCCGGTCGGCGGGCTCGAAGGTGTATTCCTTGATGGCAGCAACGCCCATGTTTGTCTCCTCGTTCTTATGTGCAGGGGAAGCCGGCCGGGCCGGCTTCCCGGGGATGCATCAGGTGTTCTTGGTGGCCATGCCGCGCCAGGCGTCGAAGTTCTTCTGGTCTTCCGAACCCTCGAAGTCCAGGTTGTCGCGGCCGAAATTGAGGTGGTAGTAGTCGAGCACCGCAGCCAGCGGGTCGAAGCCCTCGGCGGTGGGGTCGACACCCTCGTTGAAGCAGTTGCCCTGGTAGATCTGGTGCACCGGCAGCCAGGCCTGGATGTACTTCTCGGGCTCGTGCTCGAAGATCTCTTTGCAGCCATCCGAGCAGAAGTGGTACTTGTTGTCCTTGTAGTCC